>JAIOPD010000056.1 GCA_021414115.1 Planctomycetia bacterium | reverse complement strand
ACGGGAATGTCGCTCGTTCGCTCACGGAGCGGGGGCATCTCGATCGACACCACGTTGATCCGCCAGAAGAGATCCGGCCGAAACTTGCCGGCGGCCACCAGGGCGTCGAGATCCTCGTTGGTGGCCAGGATCACCCGCGCGTCGACCGTGTGGGTGCGGGAGCCGCCGACCGGCTCGAACTGCATCTCCTGCAGCACGCGGAGCAGCTTCACCTGGAGCGCCGGCGATGCGGTGGCCACCTCGTCGAGGAAGATCGTGCCCCCGTCGGCCTGCAGAAACTTGCCGTCGCGATCGGCCGTGGCTCCGGTGAACGCACCGGCCACGTGCCCAAACAGCTCGCTTTCCAGGAGCGACTCGGCGAGGCTGCCGCAGGCCACCTCGACGAAGCGACCCTGTCGGCCGCTGGCACGGTGAATCTCGCGGGCGAGCAGCGACTTGCCCGTGCCGCTCTCGCCGGTCACGAGCACGGTGGCGGGAGTTGGGGCGACCTGCCGGGCGATGCCGAGGACACCGGCGAGCGCGGGGTGCGAGCCGAGCACCGCTGACGCCGCGGGCGCGTCGGCCCGGGCCCGGCCGGCCCACGCGGCCGAGGTGACGGCGGCGAGCAGCGTTGCGTCGGCCGCTGGCACCGCGACGACGGCATCGGCCCAGTCGGCCATCGTGACCGCTGGATCGCCCGACGAGGTGGCAGGCACCGCGGCGACAAGTCCGACGCAGGGAGACGCCGCCCGCACGGCCATCGCGACCCGTTCGGCCCCGTCGACCGGCAACGCCGCGTCGATGATGCAGACGTCGAAGCCGCCCGTGCCGCCGGCGCGGGTCGCCTCGATTTCCGAGCCCGAAGCCGTGGCGTGCGCACCGATGCTGCAGAGCCACTGGGCCACCGCCGAGGCGGTCCGCCGGTCATCATCGACGACGAGGATGCGGGAGGCCTGGGGGAGGGCCGACGGGCAGAGATCTCGCATGGATGGCTCCTGGCGGAGGCGCGGCGGCGTGCGAGCCGAACTCTCCACAAGGTTCCTAGGTCGCGAAATGGCAACATCAAAGTCGCCCCAGGGCGACATCTTTACCGAATCGTCACCCCTGGCCCCTCACGACCGGCGCCACCGGCGTAACACCACCGCTCGCGCTTGGAACTTCCTGATTAGGAGGCGTGGCATCGGGTGTTTGGGAAGCCCGGAGCGCGAGCGACGGGTAGACGCGTGGCGACCTCCTGGGCGGCGCGGAGTCGCATGATGCGGCGGGCCGTCTTCCCCGCGCTCGCGCTTGGGGCTTCCTGACGGGAGGCCGAGCGCGAGGCACGGCGTGCGATGCAGGTGGCATGGCGTGGCACCGCCTCCGTCAACGACCTTCGCCCGTCCCGGAACGTCCGTCGGGGTCGTCGTGGTTGACGTCGCCGAGGGCCACGGCGTCGGCGATTCGGTCAGCCGCCGGACCGAGCAGGATCTCTCGTTTCTCGAACAACGCCTCGGGGTCTTGGTCGAGCATGCGGATTCGCCGCTTGCGGAACGAGAAGAAGGCGATCACCGTCAGCGCCACGAGCGCCACGGCGATCACCACGGCGGTGAGCCCCCGCTCCGCCGACTGGATCAGGCTGGTGATCCGGTCGCCGAACAGGTAGGCCAGCCCGAAGAAGCCGCTGATCACGACCGATGCGCAGATGAAGTCGGCCAGCAGAAACCAGCGGTATTTCACCCGCAGCATCCCGGCCGTGAGATAGAAGGGGCTGCGGAGGCCCACGAGGAATCGGGCCACGAAAAACGCCATGATCCCGTGTTTCTTGATCAGGTCCTCGATCGTCTTCTCGCGTTCCGATGTGAGGAAGCCCGACCACCACGGATGCGCCTTGAGAACGCGGGCTCCGAAGAAGCGGCCGATCGCGTACATCAGGCTGTCGCCGAGCAACGCCCCCACGAGGCAGGCCGGCAGGGCGTAATACCACTTGAGTCCGTCCTTGACCCGGCTCGCCACGCCCGCCGCCACGATCGGCACCTCTTCCGGGATCGGCAGACCGATGCCCGTCAGCGCGAGAAAGAGGATGATGCCGAGATAGGAGCCCCGCTCGATCCAGTCGAACATGGTGGATGGATTATCGGCGGGGAAATGACGAGGTGCCGCGCGACTCGTTGCCGCCGCGAAATGATCGGGAAAGCAGTGTACCGCACCGCCGCGGTCTGGTCAGGTCGCGGCCGGGGGGGCCGGCGGCCTGTTGATCCATTCCACTTCCAGGCCGGCTTCAGGTTCCACCGCCACGGTCTGCTCGTCGAGATTCGCGAGCACCACCCGGATGGTCCCGGCACCGCCCGGCAGCACGAGGATCGCCGCGACGTCGCTCCCCTCGGCCGCGATCAGCGGCAGCCCCGCCGGGCCGAGCACGTAGAGCGCTGTGGCCAGCGCGTCGGCGTCGGCCGCGGAAGGGGCGATGACCGTCGCGGAAATCACGCCCTCGGCAGGCCGGCCGCTGCGGGGGTCGAGGATGTGCCCGAGCTTCGCGCCGCGTTCGATGAAGAACTGCGTGCCCGAGCCGCTCGTGCCAAGCGCGCGGTCGTCGAGCGTGATCGTGGCGAGCCGCCGTCCGGGCCGCAGCGGGTGCCGCAGACCGACTCGCCAGCCATGCCGGCCGGGCACCGCCGGCCCCTGTGTGCCCCGCGCGCGGACGCTGCTCTGGCCGCCGTGCACCAAGACGCTCGGCACGCCCGCCGCCGTGAGTTGCTCGAGGGCCCGGTCGAGCGCCCAGCCCTTGCCGATCCCGCCGGGATTGATCTCGACGTCCGGGCGGAGGAAGCGAACTCGTCGGGCATTCACATCGAGATCGACCCATTGCATGCCGCAGGCGGCGACGGCCTCGGTGAGCGCGGCCGGGTCGGGAGTGCGGCCCTGCCGTCGCAGGAATCCCCAGGCCCGCACGATCGAGCCGGCTGCGATGTCGAACGCACCATCCGTGCGGACCCGCAGCTCCCGGGCCCGCACCAGCAGATCGAACACCTCGGCCGATACCTCCACCCAGCCTGCCGCGGCCGTGGCGTTGATCCGTGAGAGCTCGCTCGACTCGCGGTAGATGCTGATCCGCTCCTCGAGCGCGTCGACCAGATCGAGGGCCTCGATCGCAAGCTCCGTGTCGCCGGGCACTTCGCCGGCGTTGAACGCCACCTCGAACCGACAGGCCATCGCCTCCCGGCCGACCACAAGCGTGTTGAGCTCTTCCTCGGCCATCACCGCGGGGCGAGGCCCCTGTCGAAGGCGTCCTGGTCGCGGCGGGAGACGGCGAGCTCGCTCTCGAACCGCTCCAGCGGAATCGTGTAGACCGGCCGCTCGGCCGTGTGCGCGTGGCAGTGGGCGACGAGCAGCCGATAGAGAAACTTGAACAGTTGCCGGGGCACGCGGAGCGCCCGGAGTCCGTCGATGAGACGCCGCTGATCGACGGCGGGATCGAACAACTGAGCGAGGGTGGCCGGTGGCGTGCCGACGCTCGCCGCCTTCACCCGCGTCGAGGCGATGTCGTAGAGCGTCTCGCCCGACCACTCGAGCGAGGGCACGAGGTTTTGTTTGTCGAGGCGGGCCCGCTGGTTGAACTGCTCGGTCTCCCGTTCGATGAACCGGTAGAGCTCCTGCGGCAGCAGCAGTTTGAAGCCCAGGCCGGGGACCTTGAGAAACTTGTTGTCGAGCATCGGCCAGATCACCTGCCGCATGCGGTCGGCCGAACCGTTGATGAGATCGGGTTCGTCGAGCCTGTCGACGATCACGACCAGGCCCTTCCAGCCCAGTGCCGCGAGCACGCCCTGCAACTTGGCGAGGAGTTCGTAGCGGTCGTCGCTGCGGGCGAGCGCCGGCAACGGCTGCCCCGCGAGGTCGACCTCGGGCATCGCGGCGAGCGGCCGCGCGAGCTGGCCGATCGTGCGGTTGCCGCTGCGCATGCTGCGGACAATCCGCCAGGCCCGCCACGTGCTGCGCAACCGCCGCCAGGCAAAGGGCAGCCAGGCCGCCGCGAAGATCGCCCACGGCCAGCGCCAGGCCGTCCACCCAAGTTCGCCCCGGGTGATGCCGGTCGCGAGGGCGGCGAGCAGGGCCGTGGTCGCGGCCAGGCCGAGGAGCCACGGCCAGTTGCCGAGCCAGGTCCGATAGCCGACCCGCCGCCGCAGTCGGCTCCAGCGCACCGGAAACGACTCCGCGGTCGACTGGTCGTAGCAGGCGGCGAGCAGCGCGAGGTCGCGGGCCTGAGGACGCGTGAGGCGGGGCGGCTTCACGGACGAATCCGTGAGCGTCGTCGTCAGTTGCGTGACGGCCAGCGTGAGGATCGCATCCATGTGGTCCCAGAGTTTCCACTGGGCGAGCGCCTTCTCCACCGATCGCCCCTTCCCGGCACGGCTCACGAACCGATCAAGAAATGGATTGAAGTCGTCATAAAGCACGACGAACGTGCGGGCCTCGGGATGGGCCTCGTTATGCCGCTCGAACTGCCGCACCATCTGCAGCTTCAGCGCGGTCTTGCCGGAGCCCTTCTCGCCAAACACGATCGACGTGCTCGGATCGGCAGGGTCGCCGTAGATCTTGTCCCACGCAGGATGGAACGTCGTCTCCAGGCAGGTCCGCTTGAAGACGGTGTCGTTCTGCGCGTCCTCCTCGGCGAACGGGTTGCCGGCGATCCCGTGGTGCTCGAGAAACTCCTGAACCTTCATCGTGCGGGGCGGCTCCCGGGGCTCGTGTGACCGGTCACTTCGACGCTGGGACCATGCCCTCGACCATCCCGCGGAAGCCGGCGGCGTGCTTCTCGACGGTGGCGGCCGGACCGTAGAACTTGAGGAAGTAGTTGCCGCCGGGGCCCTCGATGATCGCGGCGAGCATCCGGTAGGCCGGCCGCTCGATCGTTTTGCCGCCGGCGAACGGTCCACCCGGCGAATCCTTGAACGTGCCCGAGACGTCCACGAGCGTCACCTCGCGGCCGGCGATCTTGAGTTTCTTGGTCGTGGCCTTGTCCTTCGTGCTGCCGCCATCGGGCTGCGAAAACTGCCCGTACCAACGCTCGACGTTGGCCTCGACGGTGCCGCCGGCCCCCATCACGGTCATTCGCCCGGCCGGCAGCGGCGCGCCGTCGGCGGCATTGCCTTCCGACGGGATGGAAAACTCGGTCTCCACGATGCCCGACTTGGGCTGCACCCGCTGCCAGCCCGCCGGCGACTCGAGGGAGAGCGTGCCGTCAGCGATCGTGAACGCCCCCGCCTGTTCGGCCACGGCGGCCTGGGCCACGACCGGCCCAGCCTGCAGGGCGACGATCGCCACGCCGATGGCACAGGTGGACCAGCGAACGAGAGGGCTCGAAAAGGAAGTTGTGGTCATGGGTGGTTCTCCGGGAAGGGGGGCAGAAACATCATCCGGACGGCCGACGGACTGTAACACACGAGCCTGCCGATCGCTCACCGCCACGCCAGGCCATCGCCCGACGTCGAGGGGGGGCTGTGATCGGGAAATACCTCGCCGATCGGCCGCCACTCGGGCCAGTCCGATCGCCAGACGAGTTCGGCACCAGTGACGTCTCCGGTGCCGAGCCACTCCAGGATCGCCTCCCCGGACATGGCGCTCGAGGCCTCTCCCCCGGGCACCGCGACGCACCACGAGGCGTGGGGCGCCTCGTCGATCACCGCCGGCACCGGCGCGGAAGACAGGTCATCCGCTGCGACCACCATGTCGGCGTCAGGTTCGAGGGGCTCGAAGGTGATGGCCGGCGGATCCTGCCGCGGTTCGGCGGGTTGCGCTGCGGCAGGGCTGGAGCCCGGCGGGGCCAGCGCGAGCGCCGGCGGCAGCGTGGCTGCGAGGTCGTGATCGAGCGACACGACGGCCGCCACGGGCAGGCCGTTCGCGAGCGGCCGCACCGCGGCCGACTCGAGCCGCGGAATGCGGAACGTCGTGCCGCACGTGGGGCAGACGCCCTTTTTGCCGGCGAGGTGATCCTTCACCTTGACACGGTGGCCCATCGGGCAGTGCGCGACGATTCCCATTGCGGCCCCTTCCGGATCGAGAAAGCCATGCTCCGCGTCCCGCATTCTCCGCTGGTTGCGTGTTCGGGGCAAGGGTCCAGCCATCGTCCTTGCCGCCTCGTTCAGCAGACCATAGGCTCGCCGCTGCCGCGGCCTGACGAAGAGCCGCGCACGATCCCTACTCCCGGAGACGTTTCCCGATGGCGCGGCGCGAAGCACCTGAATCAGCCCGTCAGCAGCCGGAAGAGGAACAGGAGCGGGGGCCAGTCGAGTTCGCGATCGTCGGTGACCTGACCGACAACGAGTCCGATCTCACCGACCGCCTGCTCGGCGTGGAGCCGGGCGGGGAGTGCACGATCTACTTTGATTCGCCCGGCGGCAGCCCCTACTGCGCCATGTCGCTCGTCACGCTCCTGCGGATGCGCGACATCAGGGCGACGGCGGTGGTGACCGGCGAGTGCTCGTCGGCCGCGCTCTGGCCGTTCGCCACCTGCACACGCCGGCTGGTCACACCCTACAGCGTATTTCTCTTCCACCCGATGAAGTGGCAGAGCGAAGAGCACATCGGCATTCGCGAGGCGGCGGAGTGGTCGCGGCACTTTGCCGATCTGGAGCGCGACATGGACGTGCTGCTCTGTAACCTCTTTGGGCGGTCGGCGGATCTGATCAACGAATGGATCCGGTCCCATCGCTACGTGACGGGGAAGGAGATGGCCGCCGCGGGCCTCGCCGAGCTCGTCGGCCTCGAGCCATTGACGTTCCTCGCGGCCAAGGCTTGACCGCGAGGGTGGGCGGCGCATCTCGCCAGCCGCTGTCTTTGAGCCTGTTCAGCTGCGATAGTCGCCGTGGCAGGCGTCGCAGGATTTTTTGAGTTCGCCCGCCGCGGCGCGGGCCGTCTCGTAATCCTTTTTCTTGCAAGCATCGCGAATCTTCACGGCGGCGTCCCGCATGGTGGCCGCGTAGCCGCGGTAGGAATCGTCGTCGTGATACTCGAAGTCGGGCTGTTGGATCGCCTCGCCGATGGCGGCCACGATTTCGGCGTCGTGCACGAGCCGCTCCACCGCGCGATCGAAGTCGCCCTTCGACGCGATCGCCGCGCCGATCCCCATCTCCGCCGATTCGAGTCTGGTCATCAGGGCCGGCCGGCCGGCGACCTGGTGCCAGCTGAAATCCTCGTCGCGATCCGCCTTGCCCTGCGGTGAGCCTCCGTCGAGCATCGCCTCGAGGTCGGCGAGGCGGAGCTTTGTCTCGGCGAGCGACTGGTCGGTGCCGACCTTGCAGTTGAAGCCCACGCGGGCGAAGAGGTCGCGGGCGGTGACGGCGTCCTTCTTCCAGCGGATGTCCTGGTCGTAGGCGGCGATCACACCGAAGGCCAGGGCGATGGCACTGAACGCCTCACGGGCCGTGTCGTATCCGCCGCCCTTGAAGTCGGCCGGCCGGGCCGAAGCCCCGGCCACCGCCGCCTTCATGTCCTTGACCTCGTCGGTCAGTGTTTCTTCCGAGATCAGCGCGGACCACTTGAATCCACCCCCGCCAGCCGGGCCGTCCGCGACCGCTGCGGGCTGCGAAGCTCCGGCGGCCACCGCACGGGTCGCGGAGAACGAGGGCCGCTGTCCTTCAAGGGTCGCGAAGGCGTCGTCGAAAAAGTTGCCCAGCGTGCCCTTGTCCCACGGCGTGGACGGGGGCGTGGCCCGCCTGTGGGGCTTGCCGGCGCCGCGTTCGGCGCGGGCTCCGTCCACGATCCCCCAGGCGCATGTGATGGCGACGGCGGCGAACAGCATCCGGCGAACAGTCATTCTCCAAACCTCCCGCTGTTGCCAGGCTCTCCACCGCATGAGGCTTCTCCTTCTGGGATCTCATGGCCTGATCGCCTGCCAAATCCAGCATAGCAGGGGGCTCCGCGACGCCGCCTCGGGTTCGCCTTGACGCGTCCGTTCCCAGCCGTCACTTTCCCGCCCCGACTCGCCCGTCCGACGGCAAACGCCGGGGCCCGGCACCCGCAATCCAAGCCACTTCGAGGAGTTTTCGCAGCATGCGACGCGATCAGATCACCTTTGTCATCGGCTCCCTTGGCACCGTCCGCCTGCCGCGAAGCCTGGCTGGATCGGCCTGGTTCGCTCTCTGCTGCCTGTCGGTCGCCGCGTCGGGCTGCTCGTCTTCGCTGACCGGTTCGTCGGGCACGGAGCCGGCCAAGGCGTCGGTCGTGAAATTTCTCGATGCGATGAAGCGGGGCGACGAAACCGTGGCCCGCGACATGCTCACTCGCGTGGCCCGCGTCAAAACCGAGGAACTGGGCGTCTCGGTGGCACCGCCCGTGGGCGACACGGCGGCCTACACGGTGAGGGAGTGCGAGATGGTCAGCGAAACCAACGACCTCGCCCACGTCGCCACGACCTGGAGCGACATCGACGAGACGGGGGCGACCACCAGCGAAAACATCATCTGGGCCGTCCGGCTGGATCCGGAAGGCTGGCGGGTGGTGGGGATGGCGATGAAGATCTTCGAGGACATGCCGCCGCTGCTGCTCAACTTCGAAGACCCGCAGGACATGCTTGCCAAGCAGGAAATGGTTGCCGCAGAGCTGACCAAGCGGGCAGCCCAGGCCAAGGGGCAGGCCACCGAGCCCCGCACGGCCCGTGGCCCCGCCCAGGCTCCGGCTCAGGTGAAGTAAGACGGGCGATTCGCGACCGGCTGCGCTGATCCCCGGCAGGCCCTCAAAGCCTACGAAACCGGCATATTCTCGCCAAAACCCCCATCTTTCTTGACATTTGGGGTCGGGCTGATAGTGTTTCAGCCTAGTTTGCCCAATCGGGACGGCTTTCCTAGCCGGCAGCGTCAGCGGTCATCGGAATGGCCGACCGTTGCGACTCCGAGCGGGCTCGACAGACATCGATTGCTGCGGTCCGGTGGCCGTCCCGGATCGGTTTTCAGTTCGTGACGGTTTTCTTTGGACGCATTTCGCGTTCGGTTCCCCAACTGGAGGTTCTGATGAAGCGGTATCTCGGTTTTGCACTCGCGATGTTCTTCGCGATCGTGGCCATCGCCCTGGTCGGTGGCGACACCGGCGCGATCGCCGGCCACGGTTGCCACGGTGGCCGCAAGTGCCACGGCGGTCTGCGGGCCCGTCATGAGGCCAAGAAGTGCCATGGCGAGCGTGAGGGCCTCCTGGCCCGTCATCGTGCCAAGAAGGCTGCCCGCTGCCACGGCGAGGAAGTTGCGGCATGTGAGTCGGCTTGCGATTCGGGCTGCTCGAGCTGCGGCGAAGCCGTTGAAGGCTGCTCGGCTTGTGGTGAGGCTGTCGAGGGCTGCTCGGCCTGCGGTGGTGAGGCTGTCGGCGGCTGCGCCGGTGGCGACTGCGGCGGTGCTGGCGTGATCTCGGAAGGCGTTCCGACCGAGGCCGCCCCGGCTGCCCCGGCTGCCCCGGCTGCTCCGGCCGCCCCGGAAGCTCCGGCCAAGACCTGAATCTGATCGGACCCGGAAACGGTCCGTGATCAGACGATGATCAAGAGACCGGGCCTCCCTCACGGGAGGCCCGGTTTTTTTGATTGGAAGCGGCCCTGCCAGGAGCATTCGGCGCATCCGACGTTGGTTGATCGCCTGATGGGGACCCGATTGGTGGGTCGAGGCTGCCCGTGCCCCGAAAGCCGGACGTTCGCTCCGCCCATCCGGCTGTCACGCCGTCGCCGCCGTCGGCTCGGGGCTGCCCGTGCCCCGTGAGCCGGACGTTCGCTTCGTCCATCCTGGACTTCGCTCACTCGATGCTGCCTGCGCTTCGGCATCCTGCCTGCGCTGGCCAGCAACGCCGGCTCTCGGGGCACGGGCAGCCCCTCGCGGGTACTCGAAGGCCGGGGAAGCCCG
>JAIOPD010000055.1 GCA_021414115.1 Planctomycetia bacterium | reverse complement strand
ATGCCCGTGTAGAAGTAGCGGATCGGCAGGTTCGTGAAGAACTCTGAGCCCTTCTTGCCGAGGGTGCCGAAGAAGTTGATCACCACCGTGGCCACCACGAGCTCCACGGCGATGGTGGCAATCACCGCGCCGTACTGGAGGAACATCGGAATTGGCGTGTAGAGGAAGTGGTGGATGCCATTGAGCGGATAGAAGAACGCCAGACCCCAGAAGCCCACCAGGGACAGCCCATGGCTCAAGATGGGCTTCTTCAACAGGATGGGCACGAAGTAATACATCAGCCCCCAGCCGAGCGGCGTGACGAACAGGCCGACGAGGTCGTGAATGAACAGGCCGCCGATCGCCCCGGCGCTCGTGCCGGCCACGGCGTATTCAGGAAGCAGGTTGCCCATCGCGTAGGTGAGAAACGTCCAGACGAAGGCGGCCATGAAGTACCAGAGCGTGACGTACATCGGCCCCTTGCTCCGCCCGATCGGCACCATGAAGTTGACGGCGACCAGCGCCAGGCCGAGGAGCGCGACGGGATCGATCCAGAAGGGAGTCTCGCCCCATTCGAGCCCCTGGGCGCCGAGACTCATCGGGAGATGCCACTGCTTCGCGAGGTCGAGCAGCCAGGGCTGATCCTGGAACGTGGGCCCGAAGATGATGCCCACGGCGGTGAGACCGACGATCGCCTGCCAGGCCACGAAGATGAACCAGGAGAGCGGCCGGCTCGCGACCTTGTGGAACGTGAGCCGCGGCACCGCCCAATGGAGCGTGCCCAGAAAGGCATTGGCGAGAAAACCGTAGGCGATGGCGTTGGTGTGGATCATCCGCCAGCGGCCGGGCGAGAGCAGCTCGACGCCGCGGAGGACGTTCCAGTGGACGAGCTGCAGGGCCATGAGCAGGCCGGCCAGCATCGAGATCGTGAGGAACGTCAGGGCGGCGACGTAGTAGCAGAGGATGATCGGCTCGTCGACGAGATCCTCGTGGGCAGGAGCGTGCGAAGGGGAATGAGGCGGGACGTGGCCCGCGGAAGCGTGCTGCGGGCTGGCATGCGCGGCCTTGCTCATGGCTGCTCCGTCTGCAGGCGATAGGGATGAAACAGGCCCCAGGGGTAGATCATCGCCATCGTCCAGCCAAACACGAGATGGGTGGCCAGGGCCACCCACCACGGGAGTTCCTGGTTGTCGACGATCCAGCTGCCACCGAAGAGGAGCGGCTGGAGCCACGCGATCAGGCCGTAGAAGTTGATGAGCCAGACGGCGACGGCGATGCCCGTCGCCCAGACGAGCCTGCCGAGGAGGCCGGCGCCGGCCGCATACCGGGTGAGGATGACATGGAACACGATGCCCAGAAGCATGCCCGTAGCGATGTAGAGCACGCAGCCCATGGCCAGCGCGAGGCCGTTGTCAAAGGCCGGATCGAGCGCCTTGCCGCCGAGGCCGAACGTCAGGTAGACGCGGATGAGCTGCAGGGGATCCTTGCCGGCGACACTCGCGCCGATGATGTTGAACATCAGGCTCACGAGCGCCGCCACCATGCCGAGGAAGAAGCCGGCCGTGGCGTAGTAGGTGAGGTAGTAGCCCTTGGTGGCCCATGAGGCGACCGACGCGCCAAACTCCTCGGCGTCGACCTCGGCCTCGAGACGCTCGCTCTCGGCTTGAAGCTCCGCGAGCCGCGCCTTCTTGGCGGAGATGGTGTCACGTTTCATGGGGTGGCCCCTCCGGCCACGGCCCTGAGTGTGTCGTCGATCGCCCGCTGGGCGTCGTCGGGCACCTCGTTATTCTCGATCACGGCCGTGATGAAGTGGACGAGGTTCCAGATCCGGTCGGACCGCTGTTCCGGCGTCTCGCCGATCGCGGTGTTGGGATCCTTCGACGAGGGCATCGGCGTGCCGTTGATGCCGGAGTAGATCCGCCGGTAGATGTCGATCGGCCGACGACCACCGTGCAGCATGCCCATCGCGAGGTTGGCCGGATACGCGGTCCGCCCCCAGATGTCCTGACCGACGTCGGCCGACTTGCTTCCCCGAGCGTTGGGGCCATGACACTTCACGCAATAGAGTTCGGCAAACGCGACTGCCCCCGCATGGATCGTCTCGGGCGTCCGCGGCGGATTCACCGTGATGGGCCGCACGAGTTCTGATTCAGCCCGGTCCCACGAATCGGAGATCTCCTGCACGAAATCCGCGACCGTCTCGGGATCGAAATCGTCGTCTTCCGAGAGTTCGTCGGTCGCCTCGCGGATCAGGTCGATCTCGAGCTGCCCGCGGGAGGCGAGCACCTGCACGTAGTCGATCACCGCCTCCGTGTCCTCGTCGGAGAGGAAGCGAAAGGCCGGCATGGAGGTGCCCTTGGCGCCATACTTCAAGATGCGCCGCAGGTCTTCGCGCCGGGGCTTCGAACCCCGCGGCGTCGAGGTGAACTTGAACACGCCGTTGCGGTAGTCGCGGGGGGGTGGATTGAGGTACGGCCCCGCCGGCCCCTTGCCATCGCCTGTCGGTCCATGGCAGCCGGCGCACTGATTCATATAGGCCTCGTGGCCCCGCCTGAGGTGCAGCCGGTCGTAGCCGGGCTTGTCGATCCGCGGGATCGCGGCGGCGACCGCGCCGGCCTTGGCGGCAGGAGCCTCGGCCCCCGACTCGGCCGCCGGATCCGGCAGGGCCATCCGCGGATTCGCCGGCGTGCCGTGGAACATGGCGAGGTATTCGGCGATCTGCGCCTTGTGCTTGGCGGGCAGGTCGAGCTTCTCGGTGTCGGCCCGCAGCGCATACGAGGTGTCGGCGACCCGGGAGCAGCCGGTGCCGCCGCCGACTGCGAGCGACAGCAGACCGACTGCGAGCAAGTGACTGGTGCGGACGCTCATGGATATCAGTCTGGCGAGGATGTCTCTCGATGCCACAACCGGCGGATCGTGAAAAAATACGATAGCGATCCCGCAATGGCAACCGAAACGTACACCCTTTGAAACACGACGCGTTGCGAAAAATCGTGCTTCGATGGGCTGTCCCATCCGGGATCGCCACACCTCCCCATCAGGAAGCCCCAAGCGCCAGCGCGGGGAATACGGGTGGCCACCCCTACCGGCTACGCGCCGCGATCACGGTCGCTACGCATCTACCCGTCGCTCGCGCTCCGGGCTTCCCCGGGCACCGGAGGCAACGCCTCGCGGACGCCACACCGCTCCGTCGTCAAACAGGTCACTCCTGCAGGTTGAACAGCCGGCGGAGGGCGTCGAGAAGGCCGTGCGGTGGTCCGGAGTGGCTTTCGTTGCGGAGCGACGTCAGCGGCGGATGCAGCATTTTCGCGGCGTAGCGGTCGAACGCCTGGCGGATCTCGGCGCGATCGCTCTCGCGGAGATCCGGGAGCCGGCGGAAGAGACGCTCGAGTTCGGCCTCGCCCGTCTCGGTCCAACCCGCCCGCAACTGCTCGATCACCGGCGCCGTGGTGCGGTGGTGCATGTCGCCCATCAAGCGGCGAGTCTCCTCATCGACGATCGCCAGCGCCTGCGGCAGTTGCCGTTGCCGACTGCGACGGTTGGCCTCGCAGGCGGCGGCGAGGTCGTCCACGCAATACAGCCACACCCCGGGCCGCTCGCCGATCCGTGGATCGAAGTCTCGGGGCACCGCGAGGTCGAGCACCACCAGCGGCCGGCCCTGGCGGCGGCCCTCGGCCCGCATGAACAGATCGAGCGGCACGACATGGTCGCTGGCTCCGGTCGTGCTCACCACGAGATCGGCGGTCGCCAGTTCGCGTTCGAGGTCTTCGAAGGCGGCCGGCCGCGCGTCGAGCCGTGCCGCAAGTTCACTCGCCCGGGCTGCGGTGCGATTGACGATCACCACGTCTCGCGCTCCCGCCGCCCGGAGATACCGCAGCGTCTCGGCGGCCATCTTGCCGGCGCCCACGAGCAGCACCCGCTTGTCATCGAACCGCTCGAAGACCCCGCTGGCAAAGTCGGCGACCGCCACGCTCGGGATCGAGACTTGGGCGATGGCCCACGCCTGCTTCACCTGCGCGAGGATCTGCGGCTCGCCGAGCACCATGCTGTCGAGGCCGGACGCCACGCCGAAGAGGTGCCGCACCACCGCCTCGTCATGCTCCCGCGAGAGCACGGGGGCCAGGGCCGCCACATCGATCCCGCGGCACTCGGCCAGAAACGAGACCAGCTGCTCGGGAGGAGGCGCGGCCAGATCGTTCTCGCCGGCCGCGTAGAACTCGACGCGGTTGCAGGTCGAAAGGAGCACGCCCTCACGGCCGGGGAAGCGGTCACGAAACCGCGCGAGCGCCTCGGCCGCCTGCTCGGCCGAGAAGGCGAGCCGCTCCCGCAGCGCGAGGGGCACGGTTCGATGGGTGCCGCCGACGAGCGCGAGCGTCATGACACGGCCTCGATGTCCGAGACGGTGATGGCGTGGGCGGCCACTGGATTGACCGCGGGTGGCTTGCCGTGCCGCGTCGCGCCGAGCAAACCCCACGCGATCGAGCAGGCGAGCACGGCGAGACTCACGAGCGAAAGCCAGGCGGTCGTGCGGGCGCCGTCGGGCCGCCGCCGCACGGTGGCGGCCATCCACTGCGCGGCGAAAAGCCAGGCCACCACGGCCGCCATCCGCAGCACCACCGGGTCGGTCCACGGCACGATCTCGATCAGGCCGCGACCGTGATTGACCGCGTTGAGCACGATCCCGGAGACGAACCCGGCGGCGGCCGCCCACGCGGCGATCGCCGGCGTGCGGGCCGTCACGTTGGCGAGCCGCTCCAGGCTCGGCATCCGGAAGCCCCGCAGCGGCGCCTGCTTCCGAGCCAGGCGGCCAGCCTGAATAAGCCACATCAGTCCGGCAATCGCGCCGAGCACCACGCTCACGCTGGCCACGAGATGAAAGCTGCCGTGGACCCCGCCCCAGAACCGTGACGCCGAGTCATGCAGGAAGGGTTCGCGGCTGGCGAGCGTCGCCGCGCCGACGAGCGCGAGCACGATCGGCAGCAGGAACAGTCCGACGGGCGTCTTGGGGTTGGCGACGGTGAGCCAGAGAGACCCCGCCGCCAACAGCCAGGCCGCGAGCAGATACCAGTCGAACGGGCTGGAAAGGGGCGCGGCCCCTGC
>JAIOPD010000080.1 GCA_021414115.1 Planctomycetia bacterium | reverse complement strand
ACGTCGCCGAACTTCTTCTCGAGGGTCTGGCGGACCTTCTCGAGCTGCTTGTAGGTGCCGGCGAACATCGGCTCGTGGGCCATTTCGGCGACCGGCTTCGGCGTCCGCACGCCGGCCACCACGTCTTCGCCCTGGGCGTTGACGAGGTACTCGCCGTAGAAGACGTCTTCGCCGGTGGCCGGATCACGGGTGAAGGCCACGCCGGTGGCGCAGTCGTCGCCCATGTTGCCAAACACCATGCTCTGCACGTTGACCGCGGTGCCCCATTCGTCGGGGATCTTGTACTTGCGGCGATAGAGAATGGCCCGCTCGTTCATCCAGCTGCCGAACACGGCGCCCACGGCGCCCATCAGCTGCTCGAACGGATCCTGGGGGAAGCCCTTGCCCGTCCGCTGCTTGATCAGGCTGAGATACCGCTTGATGAGCTCGCGGAGATGCTCCTCGCCCATGTCGGTGTCGTCATGGATGCCGAGTTGGTGCTTCAGGCCCTCCATGGTCTCCTCGAACGGGTCGTGCTCGTTCTCGTGCCGCTTCTGCACGCCCATCACCACGTCGCCGTACATCTGGATGAAGCGGCGGTAGGAGTCGTAGGCAAACCGGGGGTTGCCCGTGGCCTCGGCGAGGCCCTTCACGGTCTCGTCGTTGAGGCCGAGGTTCAGGATCGTGTCCATCATGCCCGGCATGCTGTCGCGGGCGCCGGAGCGAACGCTGACGAGCAGGGCATTCTTCGGATCGCCGAACTTCCGCCCCGTCTCCTTCTCCATGAGTTTCATGGCGGAGGCGACGTCCTCCTCGAGACCCTTCGGGAACTTCTTGTGGTTCTTGTAGTAGTCGATGCAGACCTGGGTGGTGATCGTGAAGCCTGGAGGCACCGGGAGGCCGATCTTGGTCATCTGGGCCAGGTTGGCTCCCTTGCCGCCGAGCAGGGCCTTCATCGTGCCGTCGCCGTCGCACCGCTTCTCGCCGAAGTAGTAGATCATCCGGCCCGACTTGCCCCCGCTGGCCCCCGACTTCTTGGCGGACTTCTTGGCGGCGGACTTCTTTCCGAGCGAGTTGGCCATGGGCAGGACGATGCCTTTCGTGAGAGGACGGGAAAAACCGGCGGATTTCCTCCGGGAAACCGCCCGAATCTACGTTCGGCGTCTAGCACCGTCAACGAGCGTGCCGCGGCTGCCCGTGCCCCGGGGCCGGCGGATCGGCTCTGACCACCGTGGCGCACGCCACCAGCACCGCCGTCGCAACCATTCTGTTCATGGCATCTCTCCCGAGGGGGCTCTCTTGATCGGGTGACCTGCGACCCGAGCGGGTCAGTCCAACTCCAACGTCTGCAGGTAGTCGTCGAGCGCCCGACGCGACTCCTGCTCCCCGGACTGGAGCTCCGCGATCTCTTTTCGCAGCGTCTCCACGCGGTCTTCCTGGGCGGCGAACTTCTGCACGTAGCGAGTGTAGAGGTCGCTCGTCCGCTCGAGCTGCGCCATGTTCTGGCGGATCCGCTCCTGCTCCTGGCTCACGACCTGCACCTCCTGCTCCCGCTTCGCCCGCTCCTGAACGAGCCGCTCGATGTCCCGCTTCCGCTCGATCACCTTTCCGAGCGCCTCCTTCACGGCGGGGATCGTCTCTTTCGTATTGGTGAAGAACAGAATCGTGCTGTCGTCCGTGTTGGCGATCGCGAGGTGCTGATGCGTCTGCTGCTCCTCGACGACCTCCAGCGTCGCCGGCTTGCCCGGCTCGGCAGTGACCGCGAACCGGTACCGGTCGCGGACGGTCTCCGACGGCTTCTCGGGCTTGACGAGCTTCCACGGCTCCTCGCGGGGATGCTCGACGAGCAGGTTTGCCGGGTCGGCCCCGGAGTTCTTGATCTCGAAGACCTTGCGGCGGGTCAGCTTCCGCGTCACCACGAGCGTGCCCTTCGAGAGTTTGACGCTCACGATCGCCTCGGGACGAGGTTCCATCCGCGGAACCACCTCGACGTCGAGGTCGATGGCGTAGCTCACGAGCCGCTCGCCACCCGGCGGAAGGTCCTCAATCCGGGCGTCGCCGGCGTAGACGCCGCCGGCATAGACCGTGACCGGCCCCTGCATGAGATTGAGCTTCGTCGTGTTCACCAGCCGCAGTCCCGCGAGCGGATGCTTGGCGAGCACCCGGTCGTCGTAGATCGCCACCTTCTCGGCCTCGATCCGTGCCGACACGATCGGCAGCATCGCCGACCGCTGGCGACCGATCGACACGGGCTTCGCGATCTCATAGCGGAAGAGTTCGCCGAGCGGGGCGGCTTGCGCCAGGCTCTGGATCGAGCCGGTACCTTGAAGCATCCCTAAGGCTTGTTCCTCGACGGACACATTGGCGGCCGGTGCCGCGGCACTCGTGGGGGCGGCGAGCCGCATCTCGCGATCGGCCAGTTGCTTCCGCATGCCGTCCCTGCCGCCGGCGGCCGCAAACGCCTTGTCGGCCTTGGCGAGATCCTGCCCGTAGACCTGCGGAAGGAGCGACGCGAAAAGTTCCTGGCGAACCTCCGGCCGCGGCAGGTACAGCGGCTGGTAAAGGTCCATCGTGAACGAGATCGGCCGGCCGCTGACCAGCGACATCCGCACGTCCTTCCAGTCCTGGTCGGTCGTGTTCTCGACAATCGCCCAGCCCTGGAGGAGTGACTGGTTTTTCTCCCCGCCAACCGCGTCGTCGAGCACCACGCGGTAGCTCGTCTTCCACAGCGGGGCCTCCTGCACATAGCCCACCCGAACCTGCCGCGGTCCCTTGCCCGCGAAATCGAGCGTCACGCTCTTCCGCTCGTTGTCGGTGCCCAGCGCGAGCACGGCGAGCGCCTTCTCGAGTTCGCCCTGCAGCCGCTCGTCGAGGAACTTGAGTCTCGTGACCGTATCGAGTGCGATCGTCCGCAGGCCTTCCTTGGTGAGGAGCGTGATGAACTCCTTCTCCACGGTGACGTCGTCGCCGGCCGCCACCTTCCGCGTCTCGATGCCGACAATCGTGCCGGAGGCGGGCGACGCGGCCTCGACCTCGATCCGCGCGCCCCGTAACCGGCCGAGAATCTGCCCCATCGAGGGATTGTCGGTGAGGTCGACGGCGAACGTGCCGAGGGTCTTGGTGATCGGATCGCGGGAGGCATAGCTGACCGAGGAGACCGTACCGCCCCCCAGGTCCTCGAGCACCATGCTCTTGAGCAGGTCGTTGATCTGCTCCGTCTTGAAAGTCATCTCGACCGTCGCGTCGTCGGTCACCTTCCCCGCATGCTGAAAGAAGCCGACGCCGGAGGTAAAAAGCACGACCTTCTCCAGGGGCAGCGCGGACTCGCCGCCGGATGCGGCCACATACGCCCCGAGCGAGCCAAGCCCGACGAACAAGGCTGCGAACCGTCGCGCACGAATCACCATGAGTCCCTCGGAAGAGTGCTGAAAGGAAAAGGGTGCCGAAGCCGGATGATTGGACGCCCGGCCCACGGAAAAGGTTCCCACGGGGCCGCGGCCCGTTCCAGTCCGCAGGCGGGGGAGCATGGACGCCAGGATTTTTTCCGTATTTCAGTCAGCGATCGCCGGGCATGCCTCGTGCTTGGGCCGTCCTGGAACTCCCAGCGGAAGGAGTGTCGTGTGCGTCACGGCCAGCCCCGTCGAGCCCGGTCTGATACGATCGATTATGGCAAACGAGGTCGGCCAGATTCGTGACCAGTGCTGTCCCGAGGAGAGTCCAATCCTATGGCTGATCATGCGGTGGAGTGGATGCGGGCGTGGCGATCGGCCGGCGAGGCGCTCGAACGCGTCCGTAGCGATGAACTCCGTGCGCTCGACGGTCGCAAGGCGCTGGCCCTGCTGACCGGCCCGGCCGATTACCGAAAGGAGCCACGCACGCCGCGGAAGTCATCGGGGCTCGTCGAGCAACAGCGGTGGTTCAAGAAGGCCCGCGGCGATGATTGAGGTCTACCGTGCCGCAGCCGGCCTGCAGCAACGGTTTCAGGAGCAGGGCTGGCGGTTCTGCCTGATCGGTGGTCTTGCCCTGCAACGCTGGGGTGAGCCACGGGAAACAATCGACGTCGATGTCACGCTGCTCACCGGTTTTGGCGGCGAGGAATCCTTTGTCCGTGAGATCCTCGACTGGTACGAGCCGCGGGTCGCCGATCCGGCCGGGTTTGCCCTCGAGAACCGGGTGTTGCTCGTGCAGGCGGCCTCCGGCGTGGGAATCGACATCGCCCTGGGCGGGATGCCGTTCGAGGAGTCGGCCGTAGCCCGAGCGACACCCTACGAGTTCGCCCCGGGTATCCCTCTGCAGACGGCATCATCCGAGGATCTTATCGTGATGAAAGCCTTCGCATCCCGCCCGAAGGACTGGGTGGATCTGGAAGGCATTCTGATCCGGCAACATGGTCGCCTCGACTGGGCCTATGTCGAGTCACAGTTGCAGCCGCTTGCCGAACTCAAGGAAGAGCCCGAGATTCTCGAGCGGCTGGCGAACATGCGGAACAAGGTCTGACACCACCGCCGAAGATGCCCCAGCCCGGCTCACCTCACCGCCAACAGCCGGGCGATCCGCCGGCCCGGCGCCGTCATCGCCAGCGCGGCCAGCGAAGCGACCTTTACCCAGCGCTGCTGGGTCGCCGCCCACGGCGGCGTGCGCGATGTGCGTTCGACCACCGTGCACTCGATCCGATGGTGCGTGACGGTGTACGTCACGTGACCAATCGCTTTGTCGCGAGCCTTCTTCGCGGGCTCCCGCAGGAAATCCCAGAGGCCCTCCCACCATTCACCCGGCCCGCGTCGCTCGACGAGCACCCGGTCGCCGTGCCGCACCACGACCGCCACCTCGCGGATCTGCTTCGTCGCGCGGGGGGCGGCCATGACGGGGATCCGATCGACGCGGCCCGTCTGCTTTGCAACGCAGCACGACGCCACGGGGCAGCGCTGGCAGAGCGGCCGGTCGGGCGTGCAGACCATCGCCCCCAGATCCATGAGCGCCTGATTGAAGGCCCCCGCTTTCTTGCTCGGCACGAGTGCCGCGGCGATCTGCCAGATCGGCTCGTCGCCCGCGCCGCCGACGGGCTCGTCGTGGCCGGCCAGCCGCGCGAGCACCCGCCGCGAGTTGGCCTCGACGATCGGTGCGGGGAGATCCATCGCGATCGAGGCGATCGCGCCGGCCGTGTAGCGGCCGATGCCCGGGAGACCCATGAGCCCGGCGACGCTCCGCGGAAACTCTCCTTCATGGTCTGTGACGATCTGCTTCGCCGCGGCGTGCAGCTGCCGGGCCCGGCGGTAATAGCCGAGGCCCTCCCAGTGCTTGAGCACCGCCTGTTCCCGTGCGGCGGCGAGCGCCTCGACGTTCGGAAACCGCGCCATGAAACGGACGAAGAACTCCTTCACCCGCTCCACCTGCGTCTGCTGGAGCATGATCTCGCTCACCCAGACGGGATAGGGATCGCCAGCCCCGCGCCAGGGGAGATCCCGCTTGGCCCGCGCATACCAGGCCAGGAGCCGCCGCCGCACCCCGGCCGGATCGGCGATCACGGCAGCCGCCCCGTGGGCCGTCGCCATCTTTCGCTTCGTCCGCTGCGCCGCCACTCGCACGCTCGCCTCTTGCATTCGGCCTTTTTCTGCGTTCAAACCGAGGCAGTGTATCGATTCCCCGGGACACCCTCTCCACACGCATGAGCGACGAACCATCACGCAGCGAGCGGGGCCCGCGCCGGCGGAAGGCCGCCGTCAAGGAAAAACTCGGCCTCGTCCGCCGCGAGTCGGCGGAGGGGAGCGGATGGGAGCTTGTCCACCCGCGGTGCAGCCGCCGCCGCAAGGAAGACATCGAGGAGGTGGAGGCGATGGTCGAGGCCGGCGAGACGGAGATCGCCCGCGACGAACTCGTCTGGCTGCTCGGAGAATGCCCCGACTTTCTCGACGCGCACGTGCAGCTCGGACTGATCGCGTTGGAAGAGGACGACCCAAAGCTCGCCCGCGGCCATTTCGGCCGGGCCTACGAACTCGCGATCAAGGCCCTCGAGGCGGCCGGCGGGCCACAGCCCCTGCCCTATGCACTCGACGGCAACAAGGCATTTTTCCAGGCGGCCAAGGGGCTCGTGCACTGCCTCGTGGAAATGGGCCGCCACCAATCGGCCGCGGACGTCTGCCGACGGATCGCCCTGCTCGACCCCACCGACCCGTTGGGCATCCAGCGGATCGTGAATCGGTAGCGCGAGCCCGACCACGGCGGAGCCACGGTGCGCCGTGCCTCCTATTTGCCTTATGATCATTGAGTCCGCCACCGGGAAACCTCTGGAGATTGGGACCGTGTTCAAGCGTTTTCCTCTGTTCGCGCTGCTCGTGACCGGCTTCCTCGCGGTATCGCCTCACACCCGCGCGATCGCGGCTGATCCCGCGCCCATGATGGCTCCCGCGGCCGCTGAAACGATCCGACTCTGGCAAGGCGACGCTCCCGGCTCGCGGGGCACTGCCGACCAAGACATCCCGGTGATCGCGTGGTGGCCGGCGCCGAAGTCGGCCACGCCGGTGGCGGCGCTCGTCATCTGCCCCGGCGGCGGCTACGGGGGGCTCGCCGACCACGAGGGGAGCGACTACGCGAAGTGGCTCAACACGCAGGGCATTTCGGCCTTCGTCCTCCGCTACCGGCTCGGCAGCAAGGGCTACCGTCATCCCGTGATGCTCGGCGACGTCTCGCGGGCCATCCGGCTGGTGCGGCACGATCACGAGCGGCTCGGCATCGATCCGAAGCGGGTGGGCGTGATGGGCAGTTCCGCCGGCGGCCACCTCGCGCTCACGGCCTGCATCCACGGCGGCCCTGGCGAGCCGGCGGCCCCCGACGCGGTCGACCGCGTGTCGGCCCGGCCGGATCTCGGCGTGCTCTGCTACCCGGTGGTGAGCATGCTCCCGGAGAAGACGCATAGCGGCTCGCGCAAGAATCTGCTCGGCGACACACCGAGCGACGAACTGTCGCGGGAACTCTCCGGCGAACTCGCGGCCCATGACAACACCCCGCCGCTCTTCGTGTGGCACACCTGGGAAGACAAGGCGGTGAAGCTCGAGCCGATCCTCGAACTCGGCCTGCGGCTGAAGTCGCTGGGGCGGCCCTACGAACTCCATGTCTATGAAACCGGTCCGCACGGCCTGGGCCTCGGCGTACGGCCCTACGACGGCATGAAACAGCTCCATCCGTGGACGGTCGAATGCCGCCGTTGGCTCGGCGCGCAGGGATTTTAGAGGCGTCATGTCAGCAGGCCGCTTCATCTCGCTCGAAGGCATCGACGGCGCCGGCAAGTCGGCGCAGATCGGCCGGCTCGCCGACTGGCTCCGCTCGCAGGGATGCGGCGTGACCACCTGCCGCGACCCTGGGTCAACGCCGGTCGGTGACGCGATCCGCGCGATCCTGCTCGACCGCCACGACCTCCAGCTCGCGGCCACCGCGGAGATGTTCCTCTATATGGCGGCCCGGGCGCAGCTCGTCGCGGAGGTCGTCGGACCGGCGCTGGGCCGCGGCGAGTGGGTGGTGTCCGACCGCTACCTTCTCTCCAACATCGTCTACCAGGGCCATGCGGGCGGCCTCGATCCCGAGGACATCCGCCGGGTCGGCGGCGTCGCCACCGGCGGCCTGATGCCCGACCTCGTGCTCCTCCTCGACGTCGATCTCGAAACCAGCAACCGACGACTCGACCGCCCGCTCGACAAGCTCGAGAACCGCGGCGCTGCGTTTCGGGAACGGCTCCGGGCGGGCTATCTCGCGGAGGCCGCGCGGCAGCCGGAGCGCATCGCCTTGATCGACGCGACGGCGGGCATCGACGAGGTCTCGTCGCGCATCCGTGCGGTGCTCGCGTCGCGGTATCCCGAGTTGGCCTGAGGATCGCGGCATGGCATGGCAGGGCCTCGAAGGACACGACGCGATCGCCGAGCGGTTCGTCGCCGCCCAGGCGCGGGGCCGGATCGCCGGCTCGTATCTGTTCGTCGGTCCGGCCGGCGTGGGCAAGGGAACGTTCGCTCTGGCACTGGCGAAGTCGCTCGTCTGCCAGGCGCCGCAACCGGGGCTCGTGGCCTGCGGCAACTGCGCGTCGTGCGTGCAGGCAGCTGCCGGCAGCCATCCCGACATCGACGTCGTCCGCAAACCTGACGACAAGTCGACGATTCCGCTCGACCTGCTCATCGGCGACGACGCCCACCGCATGCGGGAAGGCCTCTGCTGGCGGATCCTGCTGCGGCCGGCGCTCGGCGGCCGCAAGGTGGCCGTGATCATGGACGCCGACCACTTCTCAGAGGAGTCGGCCAACTGCCTCTTGAAGACGCTGGAGGAGCCGCCAGACGCCGCAGCGATCATCCTCGTGGGGACGGCGCTCGAGCGGCAGTTGCCCACCATCCGCTCCCGCTGCCAGGTGATCCGGTTCGCACCCTTGCCGGCCGACGTGGTGCGGCGGGTGATCGAGAAGGAGTCGCATGCGACCGCCACACCGCTCGACTCGGCGGCGCTCGACGCCTGCGCGAGGGCCTCGGGCGGCAGCCTCGTGCGGGCACGACTCCTGCTCGATCCCGAGGTCGTGGCGTTTCGTGCCGGGCTGCTCGAGATCCTCGCGCAGCGGCCGCTGCACGGCGTCGCCCTCTCGCGCGACACGACGGCCTTCGTGGAAGCGGCCGGCAAGGACGCGCCTCCACGACGTGCGCGGCTGCGGATCGCGCTGGAGTCGGCGCTCGACGTCTTTCGCAGGGCGCTGCGGCGCACCGCCGGGCACGCGGGATCGCCGGATGACCGGGCCGCCGCGGCGTGGGCCGTCGATCCCGACGCCGCGACGGCAGCGATCGAAACCACGCTCGAGACGCTCGACGCGGTCGATCGCAATGCGAATCTCAGCGTGCTCATCGACGCCTGGACCGCGGTCCTCGAAGAACCTCGGCTGGCCCGCCAGGCCTGAACGGCCCCATCACGACCACACGCGGGCTCGCCTCGTCTGCGTGCCTTGCCCATTTTCGGACTGCTGGTGCACTCGCCGCCCCGACCTTGCGGCCTGAGTGCGCCGGGATCGATTTTTCCGGTGGTGCCTGTCGATCCATGTGAACGGGTCGGGCCGTCGCGTCCGCTCCCTGGGATTCATTGGCAGGCGGACGGTGATCGACCATGGCGACCACGAGCGGCACCGCCGAGCGACGTGCGGGAACCATCGTTGCCTGCGCTTTTTTTTCGGGTCTCGCCTTCGCCGTGGCCGTCGCCGGCCCGGACTTCTGGAGCCCGGTTCCGGAGCCGTACTTCGGTCTCGATGCGCCCGCGGTGGAGGCGGAGCGGCCGCCGGTGGTCGTGGCGGACGATCTTCCCGCCGACGCGCTCGCGCTCTCGACCCGGCCGCCCCAAGATCCACCGCATGAGCCGCCGCAGATGCCCGAGCGGCTCGCGCTGAGCGACGCGCCGGCGCCGATCGTGCAGGCGATCGTGCCACAGGCGCTCCCGACGGCCGGACGATTCACGCCACCGCCGGAACCGGAACCGCGGGCATCGGGCAACGACGAGACACCGCTGCTGTCTCCACCCGTGGAGCCCGAGCCGCCCGTGGCGGAAGACACCGCCGAACCGCCGGCCACGGCCCTCCGGGCACTCGTCACGCGACGACAGGCCGATCAGGCCGAGGAGCCCAAGCCGTCACCGCCCCCCGCCGCGGAGCGACCTCCGGCGCCGGTCGCCGCGCCGCTGCCGGGAAAAGAATGGAACGATCCCGATGGCGTCAACTGGACGGATGCGGCCACCACCGGCGGCCGCGAAGCCGCTGGCGGCAGAGGCAGGCTTCTGGAGAGACTCACGGAACGCCGGTCCGAACTCCGCGGCGAACCGGCCGCAGCACAGCCGGCCGGAGGCGGCCGGCTCCTCGACCGCCTCCGCGACCGCGTGGGCCTTGATCAGGGCGACGAAGCCACCGCTGCGGCCCCCTCCGAGCATCGTTCAGCCGACAGTTCACGCTGGCCTGTGCCGCACAAGCTCACCGAGCAGTTGCAGAAGCTCGCGGCGGATTCGAGAGGCGGGGCGGCAGCGGGCTGGGCGGTCGACACGCTCGGCAGCCTGCAGACGGTGACGGCGACCGGCGGCCCGCGCGACCCGCGTGGCGAGGAGCCGCTGATCGCGCTCGGCGAGCGCGTCCCGGAAGGCATGAAGGTGGCCGACGAGGCCGGCGATGCGGTGCTCGCTTCGCAGATTCGTCGCGCGGCGCTGGCCGTCTCCCGCCGTGTCGCCGTGTGGCGGGCCGCGGCGTCGTGCTGTGCCGACATCGAGGCCGGCCCGCAAAACCCGGAGCACGGCGAGCTGGGGCCGGGGCTCACCGCCGTCTCGACCGCACCCGAATTGGCGCGACTGCTCGACGCGCTCGAACGGTTCGAATCGTCGCGGGCGGGGCCGGATGCCCAGGCCGCACGGGATGCGCTTCGCGGCATCGCGGCCGCACCCCTGGCGTCGGCGCGGGCCGTTGACCGCGCGGTGCACGACCACTATCTCTCGCCCAACGTCCGGATCGCGATCTCCGAGCAGTTCGTCGAACGAATGCTGCCGGACTCGACCGTCACGACGGGTCCGCTGCAGGACTTCGTGCTGGGCAGGAAGGTCCGCGGCACCAAGACCGTCGAACAGTCGACCACCATCCGGTTCACGCCCCATCCCAGCGAGATCCGGCTCGAACTGCTCGTCAATGGCGAGGTGGCGTCGCGGACCGTCGCCGAGGCAGGCTCGGTGACGATCCATAGCCGGGGGCTGTCGACGTTCACGGTCTTCAAGCCGATCAACGTGTCGCCTCAGGGTCTGGCCTTCGGCGCCGCGCGGGGCACCGCATCCAATCAGTCACGGCTGGCGGGCATCGAGACGGGCTTCGATTCCGTGCCGCTGATGGGCACGTTCGTGCGCGGCATCGTCCGCACCCAGCACGACGAGAACATCGACCAGGCCAATCGCGAGGTCAAAGCGAAGATCGTGTCCCGCGCCTGCCATGAGGTCGATCAGCAGACCGAGCCGCGGATCTCGGCAGCCGCCGCGAAAATCCGCGAGCGGTTCTGGAAGCCGATGGAGGAACTCGGCCTCGAGCCGACGGCCGTGTCGCTCGAGACGGCGACAGGAGTCGCCACCGCACGGCTCCGCCTCGCGGCCGCCACGCAACTCTCGGCACACACGCCCCGGCCACGGGCACCGGAGGGAGCGCTGTTGAGTATGCAGGTTCACGAGTCGAGCGTGAACAACGCGTGCAGTCGGTTCGGCCTGCAGGGGCAACGGATGGGGCTCGAGGATCTGGCGAGGTTCATCTGCAAGCGACTCGGCGTTCCGGCAGATGTGCCCGATGATCTGCCCGAGGGCGTCGAGGTGCAGTTCGCGGCCGTCGAACCACTCCGCGTGGAATGCCGAGACGGCCTCGTGCACGTGCGGGTCTCACTCGACGCGCTCGAGAGCGGCCGCCGCAACAACTGGTACGACATCGTGGCCCAGGTGGCCTACCGCCCCGTCGTGTCGGGCATGCAGGTCATGCTCGAGCGCGATGGTCCGGTGCAGCTCAGCGGGCCGGGCCACAAGGGCCGCATGGAGTTCGGCCTGCGGACGATCTTTGGAAAGATGTTCCCGAAGGAGCGTCCGGTGCAACTCGTGCCCGAGAAGATGCTGTCGAACCCGCGGCTGGCGGGCGTGCAGGCCGTGCAGGCGGTGTGCGCCGACGGCTGGCTCGCGATCGCGCTGGCCGCGACCACGCAGGCCGGCGACGCCAAGACGTCGCCCACGGCGCGCCGCCCGCCGGAAGCGACGCAGCCGATGCTCCGCCGCTAGATTTCGGCGGCCTCGGTCTTGACCGAAGGCGCCGCTGCATGGCATGTGTCACATCAACATGCGACGGATGACACGGCTGTCGTGCCGGCGGGGCGGTGTATAAGGAGTGCGTGAAGCAGTTCCTCCGATGTCGCCCGCAGGTGCTCCCGCGTCTCGTCGCGTGCCTGGCCGTTGCGGCCGTCGGCCTTGTCCCTCCGCGAGCCACGGCCGGGCCGCCCGCTGGGGGAGCGGCCGTGGTTCCGGCCGACGCGCTTGCGAAGGCCTCATTCCACGCCTCCGCTGAAATCGCGACGGGCACGTACGGCCGCTTCAAGCATACCGCCGACGGGCCAGCCGAGGGCTGGTCGATCGACGTGCAACAGACGGGGGCCCGGCTCTGGTCGGTGCAGCTCTCGATTCCGATCACGGGTCCGGTCGCGACGGGCGACGCGGTGCTGATCTCGTTCATGGCCAGGTGCCCACGGCCGCCGCCGCAGGGCACCCCGGGCGGCGTCATCGCGATCGAGAACAAGACGCCGGGCAACCCGAAGCTCGGGATGGGAGGCTTCACGGCCCACGACCGCTGGCAGCGGATCGATCTGCCGTTCCTCGCGGGAGTTGATGCGATCTCCGGCAAGACGGTGCTCGCCTTCCAGCTTGGCGAAAAGCCGCAGCGACTCGAGATCGCCGATTTGCGGATCGTCAACTACGCGCGGTCGGTCAAACTCGCCGACCTGCCCCATGCCACCGTCTACTACGAGGGCCGCGAAGCCGACGCCGCCTGGCGCCGGGAGGCACTGGCGCGGATCGAGCGGCATCGCGTCCGCGAGTTCGCCGTGCGACTGGTGGACGACGCGGGCGATCCCGTGCGGGCCGCAGCCGTGAGGGCCCGGCTGCGGCGGCATGAGTTTCTCTTTGGAGGCACGATCAAGGCGGAGTTTTTCAAGCCCGGAGACACGGCCTGGCAACGGTACCGTGACACGGTCGACCGGCACTTCAGCGGTGTGGTGTTCGAAAACGATCTCAAGCCCGGCAATCTCGCGGCCTCGCTTACCGACACCGACCCGCACGTGCGGCGCGAGTGGACCACGGCAGCGTCCGCGTGGTGCCGCGATCGTGATCTCCCGATCCGGGGTCATTACCTGGTGCCCGGGGTCTGGGGATCGTTCGCCAGCCGTGACCGCAAGGACGACGCCACGCTTCGCGACCGCCTCGTCGGCCACATGCGGCTCGCGGTGCAGGAGGCTGGGCCGTTCATCCACGATTGGGACGTCGTCAACCATCCCGTCGGCTGGATGAATCCGCCCCAGACCGTCCGCGACGTGCTGGGCGCGGGGTTTTACGCCGACGTGATCCGCGAGGCGCGGCGACTGACGACCAAGCCCCTGTGGCTGAACGAGGACCGGACCTTCAATCCCGGCTTTCAGCAGGAGCACTACCTCGCCTGCGTGCAGGAGCTCGTCGCCGCGGGTGCGCCTCCGGACGGCATCGGTATCCAGGGACACTTTCACTCAGGCTCGCTCGTGCCGCCGGCCGAGATGCTCGCGGTGAGCGAACGCTTCGCTGCGGTGGTGCCCGCGCTGATGCTCACCGAGTGGGACGTGATGACCAACGGTGACGAGCAACTCCAGGCCGACTACCTCCGCGACACGCTGATCATGGCCTACAGCCATCCGGCCTACCGCGGTTTCCTGATGTGGGTGTGGTGGGAGGGAGCGGGCTGGCGTCCCGAAGCGGCGCTCTTCCGCCGCGACGGCACGGAGAAGCCCAACGGCAAGATCTGGCGGGAGTGGGTGTCGGAGCGGTGGCGGACCGATGCACGGATCTCGAGCGATGACGACGGCGTGGTGCGGTTCCGCGGGCATGCGGGCCTGTACGATCTGACGGTCGAGCGCGACGGCCAGAGAGCGGTGGCCGAGCACCGGCTGCCGCAGGCCGCGCCAGTTGCTCCGGCCACGGTGAAGCTCTTGTGGGAGCAGCGGCGGTAAACGGGAGACGGCGCCGGCGGTCGCCCGCCGTCCGCACGCTACACTACGGCGGTTTTCTACTCCCGGAGCCCCGCCGATGCCCGCCGCGCCAACCTTCCGCACCGAATCCGACAGCATGGGCGAGGTGCAGGTGCCCGCCGACCGCTACTGGGGTGCCCAGACGGAGCGGTCCCGCGACAACTTCAAGATCGGCGTCGACCGCTTCCAGTGGGGACGGGCCGTCAAGAAGGCCCTTGGCATCCTCAAGAAGTCGGCGGCGCTCGCCAATGGCGAGCTCGGCCAGCTGCCCGCCGACACGGTGGAGCTGATCGTGCGGGCGGCCGACGAGGTGATCGCCGGAAAGCTCGACGACCACTTCCCGCTGGTCGTCTTCCAGACAGGCAGCGGCACGCAGTCGAACATGAACGCCAACGAGGTGATCTCGAACCGGGCGATCGAGATGGCCGGTGGCACGATGGGCACGAAGAAGCCGGTCCACCCCAACGACGACGTCAATCGCGGTCAATCATCGAACGACACATTTCCCACGGCGATGCACATCGCAGCGGTGGAGGTGATCCACGGCCGACTCCTTCCCGCGGTGCGGCAGCTCCGCGACGTGTTCCTCACGCTCGAGAAGAAGCATGCCGACCTCGTGAAAATCGGCCGCACGCATCTCCAGGATGCGACCCCGATCACGCTCGGCCAGGAGATCTCGAGTTGGCGGGCCCAGCTCGACGACCGGCTCGCGGGGATTGCGCGGGCGCTGCCGGGACTCTACGAACTTGCGATCGGCGGTACGGCCGTCGGCACCGGGCTCAATGCTCATCCGAGGTTTGGCGACGTGGCCGCCTCGTTCATCGCCCAGGAGACCGGCCATCCCTTCGTGTCGGCCCCCAACAAGTTCGCGGCCCTCGCCGCCCACGACGCGCTCGTGGAAGTGAGCGCGGCCGAGCGCGGCCTCGCGATGGCGCTGCTCAAAATCGCCAACGACATCCGCTGGCTGGCGAGCGGCCCGCGCTGCGGGATCGGCGAGATCTCGATCCCGGAGAACGAGCCCGGCAGCTCGATCATGCCGGGTAAAGTCAATCCCACGCAGTGCGAGGCGATGACGATGGTCTGTGCCCAGGTGTTCGGCAACGACGCTGCCGTCGCCTTCGCCGGCAGCCAGGGCAACTTCCAGCTCAACGTCTACAAACCCGTGATGATTCACAACGTCCTGGAGTCGGCCGACCTGATCGCCGACGCCTGCGATTCGATGCGGATTCACTGTGCCACCGGCATCGAGCCGAATCTCGCCCGCATCCGGCATCATCTCGACGACTCGCTCATGCTCGTGACGGCGCTCAACACCCACATCGGCTACGAGAAGTCGGCCAAGATCGCCAAGCAGGCCCATCTCGATGGCACGAGTCTGAAAGTCGCGGCCGTGGCCCTCGGCTACGTCACGCCCGAGCAGTACGACGCGTGGGTCGTGCCGGTGGAGATGACGCGACCGCTGGCGACATGAGCGACCGGCATCATCGCGGCCAGTCGTTCCGCCGAGAGCGCCCGAGCCTGCGCCTTGACCTGGCGATCGCGGGCGGAGAGGTCGGGTATCGGATGAGGGCTGGTCGCGTCTGTCGTGAAGACAGGTGTAACAGCGGGCCGCAGCGTCGCCGCCGGCTCGGCGTCAAGAAGCCCCAAGCGCCAGCGCGGGGAATACGTTCCCCACGCCGGACGGCTCCCCGCCATCAACACGGTCGCAGCGCGTCTTCCCGTCGCTCGCGCTCCGGGCTTCCCCAACAACGGACACCATCGCGAACCCGCGAGGGGCTGCCCGTGCCCCGGAGCCGGCGTTGCTGGCCAGCGCAGGCAGGATGCCGAAGCGCAGGCAGCATAGAGTGAGCGAAGTCCAGGATGGACGGAGCGAACGTCCGGCGACGGGGCATGGGCAGCCCCGAGCCCGGAGCGAACGTCCGGCTCTCGGGGCACGGGCAGCCCCGTGCCCCCAGCGAACGTCCAGCTCTCGGGGCACGGGCAGCCCCGTGCCCGGAGCGAACGTCCAGCTCTCGGGGCACGGGCTGCTCCGCCCCGCCACTCAGGAATCCCTCAGGCGTTTCACCGAAATCGGACGCGGTTTAGATCGCGGAGGCGGCGGTCTCGCCGGTGCGGATTCGGACGACCTCGGCGAGGTTCGTCACGAAGATCTTGCCGTCGCCCACCTGGCCGGTGCGGGCCGTCGCCATGATCTTGCTGATCACGGCCTGCGCCTCGTCGTCGCTCACCACCACCTCGATCTTGACCTTCGGCAGGAAATCGACGGAATACTCCGCGCCCCGATAGGTCTCGGTGTGCCCCTTCTGCCGGCCGAAGCCGCGGACCTCGGTCACCGTCATGCCCTTCACACCCTGGGCATTGAGGGCGTCCTTCACTTCTTCAAGCTTGAAGTGCCGGATGATCGCTTCGATCTTCTTCATGGTTCTCTCCTCTTTGGTGCATGGCCCGGTCAGCGGGCCGTGCCTGGAATGATCAGCCGATCGCGCCGACCGACTTCCGCCGCAGGAGGAAAGTGCATTCCGCGTGCCAAATCCGTGCCGCTGTAACTCCCGGGAATTCGCGGGTGCGCCGGGCACGAAGTGTCGCGCCGGCGCGACGGCAGGCCCCGCGGTGTTTCACCGGCGCGACGAATCGGCGGGAAGTCCGATCGGGTACAACGATGAACGCCGGCCCGGGTCCGCGACCTGAGGCCGAGCGTCTCGAGGGAACAACCGATGCCGATCGGGTGCCGTCAACTCCAGCGCGATGGCCTGTGGCTTACGATCGGACTCGTCATGGTGATGTCTGCCGTGACCGCCGCGGAGCCCAACTACGACGAGGCGGCGGTCGGTCCTTACACGCTGCCCGACGTGCTGGCCGGGCCGAATGGCGTGCCCGCAAAGACCGCGGACGACTGGACCGCGCGGTCACGGCCCCACCAGCTCGCGCTGCTCGAACAGTCTGTCTACGGCCGCAGGCTGCCCGGCGTGCCGGTATCGGTCGTCGGTGCCGTCGAACGTGCCGACGTCGACCTCGCTGATGGTGCGAAGGCCGTGCGGCTCCAGGCCCGTCTCCGGCTCGGCGACGCGGCCGACGCACCGACCACCGACGTGCTGCTCTATCTGCCGGCTTCTGGTCTGCCCGCGCCGGTGTTCCTCAACCTCAACTTCAAGGGCAATCAGGCCGAGCATGTCGATCCCGGCATCCGGCTCTGCGAGGCATGGCTGCCCGATGACGCGGCGGCGGGCATCGTCGACCACAAGGCGACGCAGGCCTCGCGCGGTGCCTCTGCCCATCGGTGGCCTGTCGAGACGCTGCTCGCACGGGGCTATGGCATGGCCACGGCCTGTTACGGCGACGTGTTTCCCGACCGTCCCGACGGCCGTGCGGCCAGCGCGGTTGTCTCCCTCGGCCGGCCCGTCGCGGGCGAGCTTCCCGCCGACGAACCCGGCGCGATCGCGACGTGGGCCTGGCAGCTCTCGCGAATCCTCGACTGGCTCGTGACGCTGCCCGAGGTCGACGCGCGGAAGGTGATCGTCATGGGGCATTCCCGCAACGGGAAGGCCGCGCTCTGGGCGGGTGCGTGCGACGAACGATTCGCGATGGTCGTCTCCAACGAGTCGGGCTGCGGCGGCGCGGCCCTCGAGCGACGCAGCTACGGCGAGACCATCGCGGCGATCACCGGGCGGTTTCCCCACTGGTTCTGTCCCGCGTTTGCCACGTACGCCGGCCGCGAGGTCGACCTGCCCTGCGACCAGCATGTCTTGCTCGCGCTGACGGCGCCCCGGCCGCTCTACGTGGCCAGTGCCGTCGAGGACCGCTGGGCCGACCCTCGCGGGGAGTTTCTCGCGGCGGTTGCCGCCAGCCCGGTCTGGAACCTCTTCGGCCTCGTCGGCCTCGGCACCGGCGACTCTCCCGCGGTCGACTCACCGATCGGCAGCACCATCGGCTACCACGTCCGCTCGGGCAAGCACGATCTCCTCGAAGTGGACTGGGTGCGGTTCGCCGACTTCGCCGATCGCACGGTCCGCGGACTCGATCCGCCCGTGTCCCAGCCGCGGCCCGTCGGGTTCCGACCCGTGCAGCAGCCGCTGCCGGTGAAGCCGCCGCCGGGGGCGATCCTGCTCTTCGGCGACGGCAGCGAACCGGGCGGCCCGAAGCTCACGAACATGGCCGGCGGGCCGATCGACTGGGAGATCGAAGACGGCACGCTGGTGATGTCAAAGACGAAGGGCCACGCCAACCACCTCGTCTCCATGCCCGTTTTCCGCGATGCCGACATCCACGCGGAGTTCATGACCTCGCCGAAGGCCAGCGGCAACAGCGGCCTCTACATCCATGGCCACTACGAGATGCAGATATTCGACTCATTCGGTGTCGATCCGCCGACGGATCAGGACGAGGGATCCCTCTACCGCTTCGGCAAGCCGCTGGTCAACGCCGCGCGGCCGACGGGCGAATGGCAGGTGTATGACATCCGTTTCATTGCCCCACGACGCGATGCCACAGGCACCATCACGACGCCCGGTTCGATCACCGCCTGGCTCAATGGCCAACTCGTGCAGGACGGCATCGAGTTCACGGAGCCGCGGTCGCCCTACATCCCCTACCGGCACGGCGTCACCGACCACCTGCGGGCGATCGAGAAGACGCAGCGGGCGACCGGGAAAGGTCCGCTCTTTCTCCAGGACCACGGCAGTCCCGTGCGGTTTCGCAACGTCTGGATCAAGCCGCTCGACGGTGACTGACCGGCTGGCCTGCCGACCGCAGTTGTTGTAGGAGCCACGGCAGGGAAGTAGAGTGTTTCTGTTTTCGTACCGGCTCACGACCACGACCTGAGGAGTGACCCCATGGCCCCGCGTTCCTCGACCACGCGCCGCGGATTTCTCAAGGCGACGGCGGCCGCGGCCGGCGCCGCGACGGCCCCCTACGTGATCACGTCGAAGGCGCTCGGCGACGCCACCACCCCGCCGGCGAGCGACCGGATCGTGATGGGGGGCATCGGCCTGGGCAACATGGGCTCCGGCGATCAGGGCGGGTTTCTGGGCCGTCCCGACGTACAGTATGTCGCCGTCTGCGATGTGCGACAGAAGTGGCGGGAGGCGGGAAAGGGGCGAGTTGACGGGAAGTACGGCAACGCCGACTGCGCCGCCTTCATCGACTTCCGTGAGCTCCTCGCCCGCGATGACATCGACGCGGTCCACATCGCCACTCCCGACCAGTGGCACTCGATCATGACGATCGCCGCCTGCCGTGCGGGGAAAGATGTCTACCTGCAGAAGCCTGAAACGCTGACCCTGCGCGAGGGTCCGCTCATGGTCGCTGCGGCCCGCCGCTACGGCCGGGTCGTCTCCGGCGGCAGCCAGCGGGTGCTCGAGGACTACCGCACGATTGTCGACCCCTGCTGGGCGGGTGAGCTCGGCAGGATCACGTCGGTGGATCTCAACGTCGGCCCGCCGGCGATGGCCTGCTACCTGCCCGCCATGGCAACGCCTACCGACATCGACTGGGACCTGTGGCTCGGCCCGGCACCCTGGGAGCCTTACAACCCTGGCCGCTGCGACGGCAACTTCGGCACCGGCGGCAACAGCTGGCGGTCGTACATCGACTACTCCGGCGGTAGCCTCACCGACTGGGGCGCCCACAACTTCGGCGGCACGATCTTCGCAGCCGGTCTGCTCGACCTGCAGCCGACGAAAGTCACGTATCACCCCGCCTCGGACGACGGCAAGTCGGCGGCGTTCGTCACGCTGACGTATCCCAACGGTGTCGAGGTCCACTGCAATCGCCCGCAGCATCTTCGGCCCCAGGACGCAAAGGCCGTGGTGGCCCACGAGCGAGGCATCACGATCCGCGGCGATGGCTCGCCGATCCCGCCAAAAGCGGTGCCGGCCTACAGCGGCACGGGGGGCATCTACGGCGACTTCATCGACTGCGTGAAGACCCGCCAGCGGCCGTTCCGCGACATCGAACTGGCCTGCAACACGATGACGGCGCCCCACATGGTCGCGCTTGTGCAGCGGCTCGAAAGGTCGCTGGAGTGGGACCGTGCCGCGCAGCAGTTCAAGGGCGATGACGAGGCCAACCGGCTTCTCGACCGTGCCCGCCGCGAACCCTGGACGCTCTGACCCGGAGATCTTTCGATGCCTTTCGACACCACGACCCTCGACGCCCCCTTCGCGGCACTGAAATCGTTCGACTGGGGCGGCGACGCCGCTCCGTTCCAGACAATCGACGCCGCCGTGATCGCGGCCCATGCCGACACGGCCTTGCGGTCCGACCTCGAGACGCGATTCGCGGCGATCCTCGGCCCCGGCACGTCCCGCGCCGCGAAGGAATACGTCTGCCGCAAGCTCTCCCTGATCGGCACAGCGGCCTCCGTGCCGGCACTCGCTGCTCTGCTCGCCGACAAGGACAACTCGCACATGGCGCGATTCGCGCTCGAGCGGATTAGCGGCCCCGAACCGGTCGATGCGCTCCGCAAAGCGCTGGGTGACGTGGGAGGCGATCTCAAGGCGGGAATGATCTCGTCGCTCGCGAGCCGCCGCGACGCGGCGAGTGTCCCGCTGTTTGCGGCCTTGCTCGCAGGTGATCCGGCAGTCGCCATCGCAGCCGCCAGAGGGCTGGGCCGGATCGCGTCGCCCGCGGCCGCCGCCGCCCTCGCTGCCGCCAAGGCGACGGGCCCCGTCGCCGACGCCGTGATCGACGCCCGGCTGGCGTGCGCCGATGCCTTCCTCGCGGCGGGCGATCGCACGGCCGCCAAGGCGATCTTCGAGGCGATCAGCTCCGCCGTGGGCAACGCCCCGCGCACGCACCGCGAGCGTGCCGTCCGCATGGCCGCCCAGAGCGGCCTGTTTGCCGCACTCGACGACACCGTCGCCCCCTGACGGCTTCCCGTTCACCCTCGTTCATCCGGCAGTTCATGGAGAGGTTCCACATGTTCATTCGGTCATCGACAATCTCCTCGCGCCAACCTGGTGGAGCAATCCGTGGAACTTCAGTCTGTGGCATGCTCGCCTGCAGCCTGATCGTCTCGCTTGCCGCGTCGGCCGCGGTCGCCGCACCAACCGCGGAAGCCCGCGCGCTCGGCGACACCGTGCTCGCTGCGATCGCGTCACCGGATGCGGATCTCCGCGCCATCGCGATCGATCGCGTGCGGTATGGCCTCAAGGGCGACTGGTTCACCCGAGTCGTGGGCGAACGGCTGCCGTCGTTGCCGCCCGCCGTGCAGGCGGCCGTCCTCTCGGCTCTCGGAGACCGGGGCGATGCGGCCGCCCTTCCAGCGGCCGCGAGCCTGCTCGACTCCTCGTCCGACGCAGGATCGCGGGCGGCGGCCCTGCTCGCCATCGGCAAACTCGGAGGCGCCGCCGACGTGGCCAGGATCGTGAAGTCGCTCGCCGCGAACGACCCTGAACGGGCGGCCGCACGGCGAGCCCTCCTCGTTCTCGGTGGATCCGACTCACCTGCGGCGATCCGCGCGGCGGCGCAGGCCGCGACCGGGGTCACTCGGGCCGCGCTGATCGAGGTGCTCGCCAGCCGCCGCGACCGTGCCGCGCTCGCAGACATGGTCGCCGCCACGAGCGATGCCGATGCCGGGATTCGGCAGGCCGGGGTTGGCGGGGTTGCCGCGCTCGGCGGCCCCGGCGAAGTCGAAGGACTCGCCCGCGGGCTGCTCAAGGCCGAGCCCGGCGGCAACCGCGACGAGATCGAGAAGGCGATCGTGGCGATCTGCACGGTGAACACCGGACGCGAGCAGGCCACGGAGAAATTCCTCGGGGTGTTCAAGGCCGCTGGAGAAGCCGACCGCGAGACGCTCCTGCCGGCGCTGGGCCGGATCGGTGGTCCTGCGGCCCTGGGAATCGTTGATGGCATGATCAATGATCCCGTCAGCCGGAAGCAGGGGCTCGCGGCGCTGACGCGCTGGCCCGACGCGGCCGTCAAGGACCGGCTCCTCGCCCTCCTCGCCAGTTCAACCGACGAGGGGGAGAAAAAACTGCTCCTCGCGTCACTGATCCGCATCGCCCCGCTCCCCAACAACAAGCTCAACGACGGCCAGAAGCTCGAACTGCTCAAGAAGACGATGGACCTCTGCGATCGCCCTGAAGACAAGGCGAAGGTGCTGGAGCGAGCCAACGCCATCCGCACGATCGAGACATTCAGGTTCGTGGTCCCCTATCTCGATGACCCCGCGCTCGCCGAGCCGGCCTGCCGGAGCGTCGTCGAACTCGCGCACCACCAGAAGCTCCGCGACGCTCATAAAGACGAGTTCGTCAAGGCACTCGACAAGGTGCTCGGCACCACGAAGAACGAAGAGCTCGTCGACCGGGCGAACCGCTACAAGGCGGGGCAGACCTGGGACCGCAACAAGAAGGGCTGACCGCGGTCGGTCGCAGCGCTCGATCGCCAGCGGCCGTCACGACTTGCGAAACTGTCCGCCGTCGAGGCCGTGCCCCTTCATGAGACGATAGAGCGTGCCCCGGGGGAGCCGTGCCTCCCGCGCCGCGGCCGAGATGTCGCCGAGGTGCCGCGTGAGCAGGTCGGCGAGGTAGTGCTTCTCGAACTTCGCCACATGCTCGGCCCGCTGCGCGAAGAAGCCGATCGCGCCGGCCTCGGCGCCGGCGGTCCGACCTGCAGCGGCCACGATCTCGTCCGGCAGGTCGTCTACGCCCGCCATTGGCAGCCGCGTCATCGCGATCGCCCGTCGGACCACGTTTTGCAGCTCCCGCACGTTGCCCGGCCAGTGGTAGCTCTTGAGCACCTGATAGACGTCGGTCGAGAGACCGCCGACCGTCCGCCCCACCTCATGGGCGGCCTTGTTGGCGAAATACTCGGCGAGCAGGCCGATGTCGTCGCCCCGGGCCCGCAGCGGCGGGAGATCGACCCGTACCACATTGATGCGATAAAAGAGGTCGCGGCGAAATTCGCCTCGCTCGACCATCTGATCGATGTCGCGGGACGTCGCGGCCACCACGCGGACATCGACCGGGTTTTCCTGCCGCGCTCCCACGCGCCGCACCCGCCGCTCCTGGAGCACGCGGAGCAGTTTCGCCTGAAGGGGCAGCGGCAGCTCCCCCACCTCGTCGAGAAAGAGCGTGCCGCCGTCGGCAAACTCGACCAGGCCCATGCGGCGGGCATCGGCGCCGGTGAAGGCCCCGCGCTCGTGGCCGAAGAGCTCGCTCTCGATGAGCGCGTCGGGAATCGCCCCGCAGTCCACCGGCACGAACGGCCCCTCGGCGCGGCGGCTGCGGGTGTGGATCGCCCGCGCGACAAGCTCCTTGCCCGTGCCCGTCTCACCGGTCACGAGCACGTCGACCGAGCTCGTCGCCACCCGATCGATGATCGAATAGACCTGCTGCATCACCGGGCTCTCGCCCAGAAACTCGGCGAACGAGTAGGGCCGCTCGACCGCCCGGCGGAGCACCTCCTCGGCGGCCCGGCGGCGGGAGGTTCTCAGCAGCCGCTCGAGGGCGTCCTCCAGATCGGTTTCCACGCGGGCGACGTCGAGGTAGTCGCCAGCCCCGGCCTGAAGACAGGCTCGCGCCATGTCGACGTTCGGCTTCGGATCGATCACGACCATCGGCAACTGCGGGTCGGCCTTGCGGAGCGCCCGGTAGAGCACGTCGGCGGTAGGGCCCGATCTGGCCGTCACGACGCCGAGATCCCACGAGTCGCGGGAAAGCGTGGCGAGCGCCTTGTCGAGCGACGTCTCCACCCGCACCTCGAGCGGCTGGAGACGAGCCACGAGCCGCGCGTAGGGCAGGGCGGGGGCACCGGCGGAATCGACGATGATGATGCGGGGCTGCTGCACGAATACGAGCCTCGGGCGCTAGCGGCCGCCAACCGTGCGCCTGTCGCGACAAGTATGCAGGCGGCGAGGACGCTGGGCAACCCACCGCGCCGCTTCCGCAGCATCATGGGTCTGGTACATTTCGGGTTGGTCTGCGCGGCCGTTTCCCGACGTCTTGGAGAGCACACCCGCATGGCGATCGACACCTACGCCCCCTGTCCCGGCGGCACCGGCAAGAAGATCAAGTTTTGCTGCGCCGATCTCGTCGGCGACCTCGAACAACTCGACAGACTCGTCGAGGGAGACCAGATCTCCGCGGCGCTCGACCAGGTGAAGCGGCTCGAGGAAAAGACGCCCGGCCGTGCCTGTCTGATGGCGACCCGCACGAAGCTCGAACTCGCGTCGAAGCGGTACGCGGAGGCATCCGCCAGCAGCAGGGCGTTTCTCGACGCTTTCCCCGACAATCCGCTGGCGCTCGGCCATGCGGCGGTCACCGACGCGATCGCGGGCCGCATGCAGGAGGCGGCCGCCGCCTTTGACCAGGCTCGTGAACGAGCGCGTCACCAGGCGGCGGGCGGCGAAGGCCCGGACATCTCGGCGGAACTCGTGCGGATCGCGGCGACGCTCGTGCAGGCCGCGGCCCAGCTCGGGCATGTCGGATTCGCCCAGGGCATCGTCGACTGGCTCACCGATGCCACGCTCGGCTCGGAAGACGAGCGGCGGCTGCTGGCGTCGATCGTCGGCTCGTCGGGCGTGCCGCCGGCACTGCGCACCCGGGTGCGGCTCGAGGAGGCCCCGGGCGACTCGCCGTGGCGGCCCGACTTCGACACGGCGCTCGAGGCGGCCCACGCCTGGCGGCTCTCCAAGGCGTTGACCACGTTTCGCAGCCTCAAGGGCGTGGCGGGAGAGTCACGCGAACTGTTCACCAACATCGCCGTCATCTGCGAAATGCTCGCCCGCCCGTTCGAGGCCTCGGAGGCCTGGGTGGCGGTGGCAAGGCTCCAAGACGTGCCGCATGACGACGCCGTGGAGGCGATGGGCCGCGCCATCGCGCTCGAGACGGAGGCCGATCCCGACCGCTCACCGTTGATCCGTTTCGCGAGCCGCGCCGCCGCGCTCGCCGTACCGCTGGGCGAGGAGGGCACGACCGCCATCGAACTCCTCGAGGACAAACTCCGCCATGTGGGCAACTGCGACCCGGCTCCCTTTGACCGGACCCAGTGGGTGAGTCGAGGGGCCGTGCCGCCCCGGTCGGCCTGGCGGATCTACGACGACAAAAGCCCGGCGCGGCTCCTGGCCACGCTGCTCATCTTCGGTCGTCAAACCGACCGCGAGCCCGAGGCGTTGCTCCAGGGTTTTGCTCCCGACGTGGACACGGCCCGACCCGGTGTCGAGAGCTTGCTGGGCTGCCGATTCGCAGCCGACGAAGGGGGCGACGCCATGCCCGGCACCGCGCCGACCAACTGGCTGATGGGAAGCCAGTTTCGCATGCTGCCTCCCACGGCACCGCCCGCCCCGGTGGCCGCGGGCAACCCATCGGTGTTCGACACGCTTCTCGAGGAGCAGCGGCAGGCGGTCTGGGATCGCTTTCTCGACGTTTGGCCCGATACGCCGCTGCCCGAACTGCTCGGCAAGACACCCCGCGAGGCGCTCCGCGATCCGCTCGGCGGCAAGCGGGTGGAGGCACTCGTGACGGAGGGCGAGGCCACCTCCCGGCAGCCCGATGCCTGCGACGCATGGACCGCGGTGCGCGGCCGGCTCGGCATGCCGCCGGCGGCGACGATCGAATCGCTGCAACCGCTTCAAGACGGCCTGCCGCCGCTGCGCTGGCACCGGCTCGACATGGCGAAGATCGGGATCGACGAGCTCCGCGGCGTGCTCGTGACCGCCCTCGATGCCGGGTTTGAACGGGCCGCGGAACGGGCCGCCGAGGCGCTCGCGGCACGGCCCGACGCGACACCGGCCGACCGCTGGGAAGCTCTGGGAGTGCTCGAGGATCGGGCGACTGCGAGCGTGCGGAAGCTCGAGATCATCGCGGAGCTTCGCGGCATCGCCGCTCAGCTCAAGGCGAACGACGGCATGCTGGATGTCGCCGAACTCCGCGTGCGGATGCAGCGGGGCGACGAGGCCGACACCATGCGGCTCCTGGAACACCTGCGGCGCGACCACGGCCGCGATCAGCAGGTGCTGCAGGCGTTCGCCGAAGTGATGATGGAAGCGGGCGTCGATCTCTCGGCGCTCGCCGGACGTGCCGGCGGACCGCCGCCGGCGGGCGGCGCGGCGTTGCCCGCAGCCGAGTCGGGCAAGCTCTGGACGCCAGGCGGCGAGAAGCCCGGCCCGGCGGGCGAGAAGAAGGTCATCTGGACACCGAACTGAGCCGGCTGGCCGCCGGCCACAGGCCGCATCCATGAGTTTCACGGCGTTCGACGAGGCGGCGATGCGGAGGGCGATCGAGCTCGCCGCGCGGGGCCGCGGCGCGGTGGAACCAAACCCGCAGGTGGGCGCCGTCGTGGCGACCGCCGCCGAGGGTGGCCGGATCATCGGTGAGGGCTGGCACGATCGGTTCGGTGGCCCACACGCCGAGGTCGCCGCTCTCGAGGCAGCCGGCGAGCGGGCGCGGGGAGCGACGCTCTACGTGACGCTCGAACCCTGCTGCCACCACGGCAAGACGCCACCATGCACCGCCGCCATCCTCGCAGCGGGCATCGCCCGCGTCGTGGTCGCGGCCGGCGATCCCTACCCCGAAGTGGCGGGCCGTGGTCTCGAAGCCCTGCGGCAGGCAGGAATCCAAGTCGAGACCGGCCTGCTCGAGCAGGAGGCGATCCGCCTCACGGCACCGTTTCGCAAGTTGGTCACCGCCGGAAAACCCTGGGTGCTCGCCAAGTGGGCGATGAGCCTCGACGGGAGAATCGCGGCCGCCGCCGGGCAGGACCGCTGGATCTCCTCGCCGCAATCACGGGCGCTCGTGCACGATCTGCGAAGTCGGATCGACGCGATCGCCATCGGCATCGGCACCGCGCTCGCCGACGATCCATTGCTCACGGTCCGACCGGAGCCGGGCACGTCATCTGGGCCGCGCGAGCCGCTGCGGATCGTATTCGACTCGCACGCCCGCCTGCCCTTGTCGAGCCGGCTGGTGCAGACCGCCGGCAAAACACCCGTGCTCGTCGCCGTGGGCCCCGACGCGCCCGCCGATCGGACCGCGGCCCTCGCGGCAGCCGGCTGTGAGGTCTGGCGCGGCGGCGAACAGGACCGCACCGCCCGGACCACGACGCTGATTCGCGAACTCGGTGCCCGCCAACTGACCAACCTCCTCGTGGAGGGCGGGCCCACCATGCTCGGAACCATGTTCGCGGCCGGGGAGGTCGACGAGGTCTGGGCCTTCATCGCCCCCCGCATCCTCGGCGGCTCGGGCACGGGCGGCGACCTGCCGCCGCTGCCCGACGTGCCCAACCTGCTGGTCGAGGATGTGTCTCATCCTGGCGGCGACATCTTCCTCCGCGGGGTCGTCACTTCGCCGGCATGTCGCGGATGACGTTTCGCCAATGTGTCACGAGCGCGTCGTCACGAAACGACGTCTCCGCGACGGCCGCGCGGAGCGACTTGAGCGCCTCGAGCACCACCTTGGCGTGCTCCAGGGCCTCCTTCGCCTGCTCGTTCTCGTCGGCAGCCGTGAGTTCCGTATCGGGATCGACCGAGCCATCCCGCTCCTGCACGCAGCCGTACCGCGTCACATAGACGATCCACGGCTGAAGCACGTCGACCAGCCCCGCGAAGTCGAGAGCGGCAGCCCCCGCCAGCGGCTCATCGAACTTCGTCAGTTGCGCGCCCGTCTCGAGCCGGCTTTCCACGAGCATCCGGCCGATCTGCTTGGGCACGAGCGAAAACACCACGGCCTTCTCCCCGACGCCGATCGCGGGCCGGACCTGCTCGTCGAGTCGGCTGTTGGTCAGGGCCCATGACCAGACCGAGCCTCCGTCGCTCTTTGATTTTTCGGGCTCGGGGATGCGATAGCCCGCGGGCACCGCGTCGGGATTCATCTCCCGCACGGCCTCGGTGAGTTCGTCACCGAGCGCGAAGAGATCGCTGAGCCCCTCACGGAAGAGCTTCGGGTCGTCGAGCGGCAGCACGATCGCCGGCTCCACGAGCGGCAGCGGATCAGACGATGCCGGCAACTCGGCCTGCGGCCGCTTCGTCCGTGCCTTGGCGTCGAGCACGAGCCCGATCTGGCCGTCGGCGAGACTCTTCATGAGCTTGTCGCGGAGAATCGTCGCGAGTTTGTCGCCGAGCGGGGCGACATGCTCGGCGAACTCGTCGAACCGTTCGCCGTCCTCGTCGCTGAGACGTGGTCGTCCATGCTTCTCGAAGAGTTTCCAGGCGGATCGGGTGAGATCGGCGGCGGCGTCGAACGCAGCGGGGTCGGACTTGATGCGTGACACGAGCACGCCCAGAGGCGCGCCGCCAGTGTGCTCGAGCAGGTCGAGCCGCTTCGAGCCGTCGAAGGGCTGGTTGCGTGCCCAGTTCCAGACATAGCCCTCGTAGCCCTGTTCGGCGAGGAATGAAACCGCCGTCCAGGGGCCGGGCTTCGGCAGCCGCTTCGCGTATTCGTCCGCGGCCCGCTCGGCAAGCTCACGGACATCGGCCTGCGCCTCGTCCGACAGGCCGTCGTCGTCCAGTTCATCGGTGATCAACGCGATCGATTCGATGTCGGATCGTGAGGGGCCGACCGCCTCGTTCAACGACTCGCTCATGTAGGAGATTCCCGTGATCCGCTTGTCGAGGTGATCGAGGAGCGGCTTGAAGGCGGGAAGCGTGACCAGCCCTTGCTTGTCGCTTCCCGGCAGCGCGAGCTTCTCGAGATGATCGACGGAGTCACCCACGGAGAGAATCACCCAGTCGCCGACGAGCCCGAGGGCGACCACGACGTCGAGTGACCGCAACCGGTCGAACACCTTGGCCACCAGGTCTTCGTCGCCAGTCGCGTCGATCACCTCCCGCTCGAGGTCGTCCCAGGGCACGCGCTCACCGTCGAGCGTGAACGTCAGCATCTCGGTCCCGGCCACCTTCCGCCGCTCGAACGACTCTGCGAGTTCGGGATCTCCGTCGAGAAGCATCTTGGCGAGTACACCGATCCGCTTGAGTTGGTCCGCGCCGATCTCGCGTTTCGTGGTCTTGAAACCCCAGACCACGTCGGGGACCACGACGAGGTCGAGATTGTCGGCCAGCGTCTCGAGCACGAGCCGGGCCGCCCGTCCCGCGTCGAGATCACCACCGACCTCGACGGCGAGGTCCTCGTCGTCGGCGTCTTCTTCCTCGTCAACGTCTTCCTCGATGTCGATCCCGGCACCCGCCGCACCGATCCCCGCCCGCTGCTGGGCCGCGGTGAGCTTGCGGAGCAGCTGCCAGAACGAGATGCACGAGGGCTCACCGTAGACGAACGTGTCGGTCGAGATCATGTCGGTGAGCAGTTCCACGGCCCGCTCGTTTTCGGGGAGCTGCATGAACGTGTCGAACGTTGAGAACGGGCTGCCGGGGGTCGTCCGCTGCTCGTCGATCGAATCGAGTGCCCTCGCGATGACGGGCAGCGACTTGAGAGCGGCGAAGGCGTTGCTCGTGACGATCCGGTCGTACTGTTCGCGAAGCCGCAGTGACGACGAGAGAAACGCGGCGTCACGGGGCACGATCGTCACGCCGAGATCGGCCGGTTTTGTCGGGGGAGCATCGCCCTCGGCGGCCGTGGCCATGGAGACGATGAAGACCCCGAGACAGCCCGCCACGACGCGACATGGGCCCGACATGGAGCGGTGTGGAATCAGCCAGAGCAACAGCGACAGCATCGGCGGTATCCTTCCCAGCGGAGCGCCGCCACAAAACCCGGAAACGCGGCGGCGAACCGTAAGATACGCGATCGCCCGACGCGGGAACACCTGGATTCCGCCGGTTCCACGTCTGGCTTCCGCTTTCACGACGGTAAGGAGTGTTCCCAGTGTTCATCAAATCCACACAGATCATCGACACGTTCGCCGAGGCGTTCCGGCTCCGGTTCTGCCGGCTCCTCGTCACGGCCCATGACGGCCACTGGCTCGACGCCGCCCTGCGGTCCACGTGCGGCTATGGCACGAGCGTGATCGGCTGCGACGCTGAAGTCGGCGTGGAGCGGCTCCTCGCGGCCGACGAAACTCCCGACGGCCGGCCGGGCGGGCTCGTGCTCCTCTTCGCCTTCTCCGGGGAAAGCCTGGCCAAAGCGGTGGCCAATCGTGTCGCCCAGTGCCTCCTTACCTGTCCGACCACGGCGGTGTTCGACGGCATGCCCACCGAGGAAGAACGCATTCCCCTTGGCGGTCATGTGCGATTTTTCGGCGATGGCCACGAGAAATCGAAGGTCATCGACGGCCGGCGGTTCTGGCGGGTTCCGGTGATGGACGGCGAGTTTCTCATCGAGGAGACGGCCGGCATCGCCAAGGGTATCGGCGGCGGCAATGTGATCGTGCAGGGCCGCTCGCTCGATGCGGCCCTCCACGCCGCCCGCCGGGCCGTCGATGCGGTGGCGACGGTTCCCGGCACGATCACGCCTTTTCCGGGCGGCGTGGTCCGATCGGGAAGCAAGGTCGGCTCCCGCTATGAGTCGCTGCGGGCGAGCACCAACGAGGCCTTCTGCCCTGGTCTCGCGGGCCGCGAGCCGACGAGTCTGCACCCTGACGCCGCCTGCTGCCTGGAGATCGTGATCGACGGGACCCATGAGGAGGCCGTGGCCGCGGCAATGGCCGCAGGCATCAGGGCCGCCGTCGGCCCCGACGTGCCAGCGATCGCCGCCGGCAACTACGGCGGCAAACTGGGGAAGTTTCACTTCCATCTTCACCAGATTCTCGCGTCGGCCTGAACCGCTCCAGCCCCGCGTCTTGCCGCCCGGTCGGTGACTGACCTTCTCCCTGATCCCGGGCTTTGCTACTCCCCCGAATGAGCCGGCGGGAGTCCGTCCCGGTTTCGGGTCCCACGAGGCCAAGCGAGGGTCGTCGCCATGTCCGTTCCGTCAGCCCAACCACGTCCGTCCCGTCAGGATCTCGTGGTCTCTCCGCGGCACTCACCTCTCTCGGCCGTGATCGGCGGAATCGTCTGTGCCGCCGTGGGCTTCGGGCTCGTCTGGGCGCTCGGCATCGGCCGCTCGCCCCGCCCCGACGACATCGGTCCGGAGACACCCGCCGTCGCCGCCGAGGATGCGTCGCCACCCCAGCCGCTCCTCGACGCCCGCGCTGAGTCGGCGAATGACGCCGCCCCCGACCTGCTCCCGCCCATCGACAACGCGCTGCCCGCGACTCCGCCCACGCGAAACGATCGCTGGCAACCGCGGGCAGCGTCCCGCGATCGTGATGCCGACGACCGCTATCCCACCAAACCCGCGTCGCTCGACCTGCCAGACCAGGTTGTTCCGGCAGCGGGTGAATCGGCGACGCCGACTAACAGGTTCTCCCGCTATTCCTCGGCCGATCTCGTGCCGCCCGCCGACGCCGTGCCAGAGGTGACCACCACGGAAGCCATCCCGCCCGCCGACGAGGGTGCGCCGCCATCCGCGGCCACGACGGAAGCAAGCGACGCGACCGGTGATGCCGCCGCCTCAGCACCAGCGGATTTTTCCCCACCCGCCGCGTTTGGAGTACCGTCCGCGGCCGAGCTACCCGCGGCCGAGCCCATGCCCGAAGATCCAGGCGACCGTGCCGTGGCCGCGCCGCAGCCGCCCCCGGCCGCTGCGGCCTTCGGTGCCGCACCACCAGATTTTCCGGCAGCGCCAAACGCTCCCGCACCGCTCCCACCACTGCCCGCGGTGCCGTCCCAGCGGTCGGCACCACCCGCGTTTGGAGCGGCCGCCACCAGCGGCATCGCGGCGACTCCGGCAGCGCCGCTTCCCCTGGCGGCCACACCGCCAGTCGGCGTGGGATCGCCCTTCGCAGCAGCGCCGCCCCTGGTCGGCGGCCTGGCCGACGCCGATCCTGAAGTGATCCCTTCGGCCCCGCCACCGGCGCATGCCCAGCCCGGGCCCACGACCGGCCAGGGTCGCCCTGGACCGATGCAACTCGAAGGGGTGCAGACGCCGCAGATCTCCGTCGAGAAGCGGGGGCCGCGCGAGATCTCGGTCGGCAAGCCGGCCCGCTACGAGATCCTCGTCCGCAACATCGGCAGCGCCACCGCCCACGAAGTCATGCTCCGTGATGCCGTGCCCCAGGGCACGTCGCTGGTCACGACGACGCCGCCGGCAAGCCCGATCAATCAGGCCTCGGGCGATGCCGAGGGCGCGCTCGCCTGGTTGCTCGGCACCATGCCACCCGGCGGACAGGCGATCGTGACGATGGAGGTCATGCCTCAGGTCGAGGGAGAGATCGGCAGCATCGCCAGCGTGAGCTTCCGCGCCGATGCCTCGGTGCGGTCGCGGGCGACCAAGCCCGATCTCCGCATCGAGTGCGCCGAGCCCGCGCCCGTTCTGATCGGCCGCGACCTGCAGATCACGATCACGGTCACCAATCCGGGCACCGGAACCGCCACGGGCGTCGTGCTCGAGGGCTTTCTGCCGGAGAACGTCTCCCATCGCTCGGGACGCGAACTGGAGTTCGACGTCGGGCAACTGCGGCCGGGCGAGTCGCGCACGCTCGATCTCGTGCTCGGCACCCGCGGGCCCGGGGTACACGCCGCGCGATTCTCCGCGCGGGCCGACGGCGGCGTCGAGGTCGTGCACCAGGTGCCGATCGAGGTCACCGCGCCGACACTCGAACTGGCCGTCGACATGCCGCTGCGGCGCTTCCTGCAGCGACCGGCCACCTGCACGATCTCGATGGTCAATGCCGGCACCGCGCCGGCACGGGCGGTCGAACTGGCTGCTCAGCTGCCCCCGGGAATGAAGTTCGTGAAGGCCAACAACGCCGGCTGGCACGACGATCGCACCCATCGCGTGCTCTGGAACCTCGAGGAACTCCCGGCCGGGGAGACCGGCTCGGTGCAGATGGTGGTCATGCCGGTCGAGCTCGGTCCACAGAAGATCGTCGCCGCCGCGCGGAGCGCCGACGGGCTTGCCGACCAGGTGGCGCACACCTGCGACGTCGAGGGGCTCGCCGCGTTGTCGTTCGAGGTGGTGGACAGCGAGGATCCGATCGAGGTCGATGGCGTGACGGAATATGTCGTTCGCGTTGGTAACTTGGGCACGAAGCCCGCGACCGGTGTGCGGCTCGTGGCCACCCTGCTCGGTGACCTCGAACCGCTCGACGCTCAGGGCCCGGGCGGCCATCGCTTCGAGAATCTCACAGTGACGTTCGAGCCGCTCGCGAAACTCGCCCCGGCCGAAGAGGCGGTGTTTCGCATTCGCGCCAAGGGCCGTCGCGCCGGCGACCAGCGCGTGCAGGTGCAACTCACGAGCGCCGATCAACCGGCGCCGATTACGAAGGAAGAGATCACCCGGGTGTATGCTGACCGCTGACGCCGTCTCAAGGTGATCCGTATCCCCGCGCTGGCGTGAGGGGCTGCCCGTGCCCCGGGAGCCGGGCTCGGCGGCCAGCGGAGGCAGGATGCCGAAGCGCAGCCGGCGCGCAGAGAGCGGAGGGCAGGGATGCCCGCAGCGAACGTCCGGCTCACGGGGCACGGGCAGCCCCGACCCTCACCAAGCCATCCGACTCCGTCGCGAGGCAACCCGTATACCCCGCGTTCGCGCTTGGGGCTTCCCGAAAGAAAGCGTCGCTCGACAGGGCATCTCCCACGGGCAGCCCCGGTCATCTGCGGAGCACGGCGTTCACGCGACGGCCGCACTCGGCCACCACGGCATCGACGATGCGGCCCGCTTCCTCGCCGGAGAGCGTGCCCGTGGCACTTCGCAGCGCGAGCGTTACGACGAGGCTCTTCTGGCCCGCACCCAGCCGCTCGGCGTCCTGCCAGACCTGAACGAGCCGGCATTCCTCGAGCACCTCGCCCGCCGCAGACGTGATCGCATCGGCGACGTCTCCCCACCGCACACTCTCGTCCACGACAAGATTCACGTCCCGCTGCATGGCCGGAAAGTCGCTCGGTTTCACGAGCGGCCGCTCGAGCAACGCCGTGAAGTCGAGCCGGTCGAGCCGCAGTTCCGCCGCCGCGACCGCCGCGTCGAGACCGAACCGGTCGGCGGCGGCCTTTGACACCTCGCCGACCACACCGATCCGGACGGCCGCATGACCGCGACGTTCGAGCACGATCTCCGCCGCGCGTCCGCGCGCGAAGGGTTCGAGGACGACGGGGCGATAGACGAGCCTCGCTTCACCGTCGCGTCCGGTGCCGAGCCCGGCACACACGGCGTCGGCGAGGCCCTTGGCGCGGGCGAAGTCGCCACCCACGACGAGCGACACGAGCAGCGGTTCCTCGATGGGGCTCGCTGCGTTCTCCTCGGTGACCGGCCGGGCCAGATAGGCCCGCGCGATCTCGAAGAGGTCGGCGTCGTCCACGCCGACGGCGACGTTGCCGCCCCGCGCCTCGAGCAGGCTCGGAAGGAGGCTGCGGCGGAGCCGATCGGCGCCGCGGACGAGCGGCGGCGCGATCAGGATCGGTGGCGTTTCGCCCCAGGGGCTCGCCGTGGCGGCGAAGGCTTCGGTGACCACACTGCGGGTCATCGCCTCGCAGAGGCCGGCACCGACGAGCACCTCGCCGGCGCGCCGCACGGTCACTTCGCGCGGCGAGAGTTCGATCGGGCGAGCCGCGATCACGGCGTTCTCGGACACGCGGCTGTAGCCCTCGATCCGCGCGATCTCCTCGACGAGGTCGATGTCCCGCCAGCAGTCGCGTCGCCACGTGGGCGCCCGCCACCGCCGAGTCTGCGGCCCGGCAGACGGTTCCTCGACGAAGCCGAGAGCCGTGAGGATCTCCCGTTGCCGCGTCTCGGCCACATCCACGCCGAGTACCTCGCCGACGCGTTCGGCCGGCAGCGGAATCGTGGCGGGCGCGCTGGCCAGTTCGCCGGCGATCACGCTGCCGCGTTCCAGCACACCCCCGGCCAGTTCGAGCATGAGCGCCGCCGCCCGGCGGCTGGCCCAGTCGACCATCGCGGGATCGGGGCCGCGTTCGAACCGGTAGGACGAAGGGCTCGCGAGCACGAGGCCGCGGGCGGCGGCTCGCACGGGCAGTGGGGCGAACTGGGCCGATTCGATGAGCACGTCGGTGGTGCCGGGGCCGATCTCGGTGTCGGCGCCGCCCATCACGCCGGCGAGCGCCACCGGCCGCTCTGCATCGGCGATCACGCACATCCGCTCGGTAAGCGTGTAGACCTTGTGATTGATCGCGGTGAACGGCTCGCCCTCGGCCGCCCGCCGCACGACGATCCGTCCGCCGCGGATCCGCGTCAGGTCGAAGGCGTGCAGAGGCTGCCCGCACTCGAGCATCACGTAGTTGGTGACGTCGACCACGTTATTGACGCTCGCCATGCCGACGGTCGCGAGCCGGTCCACGAGCCATTGCGGACTTGGCCCCACCCGCACACCGCGAATCACCCGCGCCATGTAGCAGGGGCAGATCTCGGGGGAGCGGATCTCGACGACGATACTGTGCGACGCTTCGCCTGCCCCTTCCAGCGGCCGCGGATCGGGCACGTGGAGCGGCCGACCGTAGAGCACCGACGCCTCGCGGGCCACCCCGATGTGCCCGAGACAATCGGGGCGGTTGCTCGTGACCTCGATCTCGATCGCCGTATCGTCGCCGACCCGCGTCGTCGATTCGTGATTGAGTCCCGACATGAGCAGCCGATCGACGAGGTCGTCGTCCGTCCCCGGCACCTGCACGTAGTCCGCCAGCCAGTTGGTCGAGATGATCATGGGCGGCTCAGAACTGCCTCAGAAACCGGACGTCATTGCGGTAGAAATCCCGGATGTCGTCCACTCCGTAGCGACGGGCGGCGATCCGCTCGACGCCGAGGCCGAAGGCGAATCCCGAAACCGCATCGGGGTCGTAGCCGACCGCTTCGAGCACGGCGGGGTCGACCATGCCGGCCCCGCCCATTTCGACCCAGCGGCCGCCCCATTCCATGTCGACCTCGACACTCGGCTCGGTGAACGGGAAAAACGATGGCCGAAACCGCACCCGGACGTCACCGCCGAGAAAGCTCGACGCGAACAGCCGCAGCACGCTCTTGAGATGGGCCATCGTGGTGCCCGGCTCGACGAGCAGGCCCTCCACCTGGTGAAACATCGGATAGTGCGTGGCATCGGCCGTGTCGGGGCGGTAGACGCGGCCGAGCGACACGATCCGCAGCGGCGGCTCGCGGTTTTCCATCACCCGGATCTGCACGGTGCTCGTCTGCGACCGCAGCAGCAGCGGATCGGCCCCCCGGGCCACGGCGAGGTAGAAGTTGTCGAGCGGATCGCGGGCGGGGTGCTCGGCACTAATGGCGAGAGCCTCGAAGTTGTGCCACTGGTCCTCGACCTCGGGTCCATCGACGCTCTCGAAGCCGAGGCGGCCCATGATCTCCTGCACGCGGCGGATCGTCCGCGTGAGCGGATGAAGGTGGCCAATCGGCACGGGAGTGCCTGGGAGCGTGACGTCGATCGAGGCCGCCTCAGCGCCGCCAGACGCTTCGGCAAGCCTTATCTGCGCCGCCTCGAGACCGGCGGTGATCGCGTTCTTGGCGTCGTTGAAATGCCTGCCACCGGCGGGCTTGTCGGACGTGTCGAGGCCACCGAGCGATTTTTGGATCGCCTTCAGGCGGCCGCTGCGGGCGCCGAGAAACTCGACACGAGCCGCCTCGAGGGCCGCGGCATCGGTCGCCGCGGCGAGGGCGGTCTCGGCATCGGCACGCAGGCGTTCGAGATCAGCGCGGAACGAATCGAGCGGAACGGCTGTCACGGCGTCACGCGACCGCGGCCGGCTCCGGCAACGCGAGGGCCTTGCGGACCTCGGCGGCAATCGCGTCGAAGCCGGTCGGATCGAGGACGGCCATCTCGGAGAGCGTGCGGCGGTCGAGTTCGCAGCCGATCTTGGCGAGCCCGGCGATCAACTGGCTGTAGCGGAAGCCACGCTCACGGCAGGCGGCGTTGAGCCGCACGATCCACAGCCGTCGGAAGTCGCGCTTCTTCCGGCGCCGATCGCGGCGGGCATAGACGCCAGCGCGGATGATCGACTCCTTCGCCGTCCGGAGCAGACGGCGGCGACCGCCGACGGAGCCCTTGACCCGCTTGAAGAGACGCTTCTTGGCACGCAGACGGGGAACGACGCTTTTGGTACGCATGACTTCAAAACCTTGGACGGCTGGGGGCCCGTGGGCCCGGTTCAGGAGAACCTTAAACTCTGGCTTGAATCACGGGAATTGCAAGGGGCGCCTTGGATTCCGGCGTGTTTTTGCGAAAGGCAGGAATCCGCGGTGAGGCGCCTTTCGCGAAACCGATCGTCGCGCGCCATCGCGGCGTCAGTAGCTGTACTTGCCGAGCGCGTCGTGGATTCGATGCACGTCCGACTTGGCGAGCACGCCGGTGCCGCGCAGTTTCTGCTTCCGCTTCGCCGTCAGGCGAACCTGAAGATGGCTCGTACCGGCGCGGCGGTGCTTCACCTTGCCGGTGGCAGTGATCCGGAAACGCTTCTTGACGCCCTTGTGGGTCTTCTGCTTCGGCATGGCAACACTCCTTGATTCGGCGGCGGTGATCGGGGATGCAGGTTGGAAAACGGTTATTTCGGAGAAAGCGTGCAGACCAGGCGGCGGCCCATCTGCTGCGGCGGGGCCTCGACCTTGCTGACCGGATCGAGTTGTTGAACGATCGCCTTCATCACCCGCTGACCTTCGTCGATGTGGGCGAGTTCGCGGCCTCGAAAGACGACGGAGACGACGACCTTGTCCTTGTGGAGGAGAAAGGTCTTGGCCTGGTTGACTTTGAACTCGATGTCATGGTCGCCGGTCTTGGGGCGAAGCCGGATTTCCTTGATCTTCGCGTGATGGACGTGCGTTTTGTGATGCTTCTTCTTTTGCTGATACTTGAACTTGCCGAAGTCCATGATCCGGCAGACAGGCGGCTTCTCGTTGGGAGCCACCTCCACCAGATCGAGACCGGCCTCCCGCGCGAGATTGAGCGCCTCCTCGGTGGGAATGATCCCGAGTTGCCCACCTTCGCCCGAAATCACCCGGATGGGTGTGATTCGGATCTGCTCGTTGATGCGATGCTGCTTCTCGATGGCGTACGCCTCCAGCCGCGGAACGGGATCGCCGCCGGCCGGGACGAAGTGAGACTTCTTGCACCGCGGGCCGGCGGTTCTCCTCTCGAAATGTCAGTGCGGACGCCGCCCGCGATCTCGTCGCAGGGCTATTTCCGCAGGATGAAAAGTGTCGCCGTGAAAACAGGCAGCGTCAAGGCGTCCGGGATTCCTCCGGCAACCGGGCCTCACGGTCGGGCGAAGCCACGGCCGGACCGGGCGTTTTCACGGCGGAAACCTCCTCCGTCGCGGGCAGCGTGATCCCGTCGACAAGCTCCCGATCGGCCGATCCGAACCGCTTTTCCATCGACTGCTCGAGCATGCACGTGACCGCCAGTCGGTGGCCTTTGGCATCGGTGAGCACATGATGGATCCAACGAAACGGGAGGTCGCCGGCCCGGCCCGCCGTCACCACCCGCACGAGTCGTACCCCGTCGCTCCGGCTCGCCTCGGACGAATGCTCGATTCGTCCGAACTGACCGGCCAACGACCGTTCGATGTCCCGCTCGACCTCCGCGATCGTCGGGGGCGACTGCGCCGACGACCGGGGCAGCGCCGTGATCGAGCACTGGGCGACGAGGGCGCCGCGATCGACGAACCGCATCACGAGTCCCTCGGCGCCATCCTCGATCAGCCGCCAGCGGTCGTCGTGCACGAGGTCGTAGCGGCCCGCCATGTCGCGCTGCCAGACCATTCCCGGGCTGCCGCTGCCGCGGCGACGCCGCGGATTTCTGACCTTCTCGGCGACGGCCCGCGGCCCGTTCGCATCGGCGGTTTCCGCCGTGCGAGCGATCGAGAGCCGGGCTTCGACGTCGAAGCCCGGCGCCACATGGCTGGCCTCGCGCCGCTCCTGCAACGCGATCGAGAGCGTGGCGACGCGGCTCTCGAATGCCACCGCACCGGTGGCCGATGGCTCATCAACAGGCAGCGTGTACGAGCCGTCAACGGTGAGATGCACGGGCGCGCCATCGGCCGCACCGTCGACGATGCCCGAAAGCTTCACAAGGGCTCGGCCGTCGACGATCTCCTGAAAGGTCGCCTTGATGCCGCCCGATTCCACGGTATCGATGCCGAGAAGTCCGGCGACGACGTCTCCGGCGACATCCCAGGCCGTCCCCGGCGCGACCGCTTCCGAGGGCAGCAGTCTGTCGATGAGGAGAGGGTCGAAGGGGGTTTCGAGCAGGTCCATCTCCTCCCGCGCAAGAAAACCGTCGCCGAGGTACGGCGACGGCGTGGTGCCTCGCAAGACGGCCTTCACCGTCCGGGCATCATCGGCCAGCGTCACCCGCCGCGGTTCCCCGTCGATGCGGAGGTCGGCTGATGCGTCGATGTAGCGCCGCTCCGCGGAGTCCTGCTCGGCGCCGTCCGTGGGGGTCTCCACAAAATCGAAGCGGGCATCGACCACGATCGGCCGCCGGAGCGGGGGGGCGTCGCGGCCCGCGGGCGCGAAAATCTCTCCCTGCACATCGAGCTTGAGCCTGATCCTGCTCGCCGTCGCCTGGACAGGCCCCGGCTCCGCGGCATCGGCGACCTCCGCGGCGTCCGCGACCTCCTCGGCATCCGCAGGATCAAGAGCGCCGGCCTCGGCGGCCTCGAGGTCCACCGTCTCGGCCTGCGGCACGCCCGCTTCCACCGCGGCGGTGTCGCCGGCCGGTTCTTCGGCCCGTGATGGCCCGCTCAGAAGCCCGTAGTCCCAAGTCGCCAAGAGCACCCACGTCAGAAAAACAATCGTCTGTCTCGCCATGGAACATCCCTCCCCTGTCAGAAGCCGCTGCTCCGTTGTTTTTCGGCGGTGGACGCTGCATTTCCCCGCTTCAATTCAGCGGCGACGAGGCTTCGCCCACACCCTGCCCAGTCCGCCGCCGAGGCCCGTTGGGCGAGCAGATTTACCAAGTGTCCCCTTGTGCAAAGCCTCTATTTTCACAGGACTCTGTGATCGCCAGCGTCGAAAACGCGAATTTCAGACGCCCCCACTCCAGATCGCAAAGCGTTTTGACAACAAGACTTGCGCTGCGTCTCGAGAGGGCCGGTTGCGCGGAGCAATTGAATTTCACTCAAGAAAACCAGTTGTCCTCGAACCCTGCTACTCGCTCGCCCGTATAACTCTCACGTCCGCGAGATGACATGGTCGGGGCTATGGATGGCCCCCAGCGCGTAGGACGGTAGAGGCTCGAACACGAGTTGGATACGAGGGCCGGAGGCGGCGGGCGCGTCAGGGTCGTCCGATCGTCGAAGCTCTCGGCAACTGCTGGCATGGCAGCCGGCTGGAGGTGGATCATGCGTTCCAATACATCGGGTGATTTCGTCCATTTGTTCATGGGTGATGACGACTCCGTGAACGGCGTCGAAGGCAGCAGCCCGCTGCCCGGCACGACCGCCAACACGGTGGATGCCATCGTTCCCGCCGGCGAGGAGGTGCTCTCGATCGAGGACCTCGCCAGCAGGTTCAACGTCTCGACCAAGACGATCTCACGGTGGCGGGATCACGGGCTGGTCGCCCAGCGCTATTCCATCGCGGGTCGCCGACGCGTCGGCTTCCTCGCCAGCGCGGTCGAGCGATTCATTCACGACAATCCGCTGCGGATCGAGCGTGGCAGCCGATTCAGCCAGCTCTCCGACGAAGAGCATGAGAAGATCATTTCCTGGGCCCGACGCCTGGCCGTGGCGGGCGCGTGCCCGGCCGACGTCCATCGTCGGATCGCCGCCCGGCTCGGTCGCAGCATCGAGACGATTCGCTACACGGTGAAGCGTTACGACCAGGAGCACCCTGAGACGGCCGTCTTCCCGGCCGCGGACGGCCACCTGCGGCCCGAGAGCCGGGCGCGGATCTATCAGCATCATCTCGCCGGCGAGCCGGTCGAGTCGATCGCCCGGCGGTATCACCGCTCGAAGGCGAGCGTGTATCGCGTGATCCTCGCCCAGCGTGCGGAGCACGTGATGCAACTGCCCCTCGACCTCATCCCCAACGCCCTCTTCTCCAGGAAGAGCGCGGAGAAGGTCGTCGATCAGCCCTTTCCCGGAGCCGAAGCCAAGAAGGTCCGGCGTCCGAGCGGCCTGCCTGCCTATCTGGCGAGCCTCTATGAGGTGCCGCTGCTCACCCGCGAGCAAGAGGTCTGGCTGTTCCGGAAGTTCAACTATCTGAAGCACAAGGCTGCAACGCTGCGTGATCAACTCGACATCGAGCATCCGAGCGCCCGCCTCATGGACCAGATCGAAAGGATCTACGACGAGATCGTGGCACTCAAGAATCGGATCGTCCGCGCCAACCTCCGATTGGTGGTGTCGATCGCCAAGCGGCGGGTGTCTCCGGGCGACAGCTTCTTCGACCTCGTGAGCGACGGCAACATGTCGCTGATCCGCGCCGTGGAAAAGTTTGACTACGCCCGCGGCAACAAGTTCAGCACGTATGCCTCGTGGGCGATCATGAAGAACTATGCCCGCACGATCCCTGACGAGCACAAGCGTCGCGACCGCTTTCGCGCGGCCGACATGGAGATGCTGCAGACGGCCACCGATCGCCGCGAAGACGAATATCAGCAGCGGATGGCCGCAACCGACCGCCTCGCGCAGGTCGGAAAGTTCCTCGACCGGCTCGACTCCCGAGAGCAGACAATCATCGTCCGCCGCTACGGTCTCGATCATGTGCATGAACCGCAGACGCTGAAGGAAGTCGGCTCGGCGCTCGGCGTTACCAAGGAACGGGTGCGGCAGATCGAGGCCAAGGCGCTCGAGAAACTCCGCGAGGCCGCGGCCGCCGAGGCGATGCTGCCGGAGTTGGAGTGATCCCGGCCGCGGGGATTCGCGGCGGGCCGACAGCGGGTGTATTCTAGGTGGCATGACGCGATCCTTTCTCCGGCCCGCCACCGCGGGGTTGTCCGCTCTCATCGCGATGGCCTGCCTATCGCTCGCTGCCGCGCCGCGGCCGTTCGACGGCTGGACAGGCATGCGGGTGATCCCGCTCGAGGGCCGCGCCGAACGGCTCGTCGTCGCCGACCTCGGCAACGACGGCCACGACGACGTGATCATCGTCAATCCCCGGCAGGCCAGGATCGACCTCTATCGCTGGCTCGCGGCCTCGGATCGCACCCGTGCTGACACGTCCGATCCCGAGCGACCCAACGAACTGCCTCTCGCTCCGGACTGGGCGCACGGCGAGGTGTCGATCGACGAGATGCCCGTTGATGCCGTGCCTCACGATCTCGACGGCGACCAGCGGCCCGAGCTGCTCGTCCTCACCAATCCCTCGAACCGCATCTCCATCTATTCGCAGGCTGCCGACAAGGCCATCGATGCGAAGGGAGCGTGGAAGAAGACCGGCGAATGGAATCTGCTCGCCGGGACACCGACGGGCAGGAACGGGTGCCTGCTCGTCCGCGACCTGCCCGACGGTCGCCACGAACTGCTCGTCAGTTGCGAGCAGGGTATCCAGCAACTCCCGCTCGTCCGCGGCAGTCGGGCGATCTGGCTCGCTCCGCGCGAGAGCCGGGGCCGACTCGACTGGCACCTCGCGGATCTTGACGGGGACGGCGACGACGATCTCGTGGAATGGTCGAACGTGGCCCGGCAGGTCGTGCGCTGGTATCCCTGCGCCACCGACGGCAGCCTGTTGCCGGCGCAGACGATCCATGACCAGACGGTCGAGGGCATGCAGACGGCTGCGCCGGTGTCGGGTAGTGCTGACGTGTATCTCCTCGGGGGTTCCGACAAGGGCGTGCTGCGTCGGTATCAGCTCGCGCGAGCGGAGGCCACCGATGTCGGCCGTCAGGATGCCCTGCCGATGGCATCGGCGGCCCGCCACGGTTGGTGCGGCATGCAGGTGGGCGACGAGACGGGCCGTCGTCCGGCGATCGTCGCGGTCGATGCCGCGCAGCCGCGGCTCCGCGTTCACCGCCTCGGCGACACGGGATGGCTGACGGAAGAGACGTTTCCGGCGATCGGCGGCATCAAGGCGCTCGCCGCACCGGCCGCCCAGCAAGGCATGCTCCTGCTCTGGGCGAAGGATGCCGCCGACCTCCATCGCTGCCGCTGGGAAAACGGCCGGCTCACCTACCCCGAGCCCTGGCAACAGGAGGGCAAAGACCGGAAAATCCTGGCACTCGACTCGGTGGGATCGACCGTCTGGTGGGCGCAGAAGGTCGGGTCTGACCTCGATCTCTTCGTCTGGCCGGCCGACAGGTCCGAGCCCTTGAAAACACGCTACACGGGCCTCGGGCCGAAGGTGGAGCAGGTCGTGTGGCTCGGCGGCGACACGATTCTGGTGCAAGACGCCTACGCCACCGCGGGCAAGATCGTCACGCTCTCGGATGGCAAGCCCTCGGTCGCGACGCCCGCACTGCTCGCGAAGATGGATCCCTCCGAATACATGGTCCTCGACGTAAACGGAACGCTCCGCAAGGCACGACTCACCGACGGCGTGCTGCAGTGGCTGGGTGACGATCTCCATCCGGTCGATCAGGTGATGCTCACCGAGGGCCAGAAGATCGGTTCGTACCTGCCGATCGCGGGCCCCGGCCCCGCGGAAGCCTGGGCTCTGGAGCAGGGGGGCGGCTTCCTGCACCGTCTCAAGGCCGACGATGCCGGCGTGATGCGGGTCGTCGAGAGCGTCAAGCCGCCAGCGGGCACCGGACTGCGGTGGGATCCGGTGCTCGGCATGATGCTCGTCGATCAGGAGCGGGTCGTGAGGCTCTCCCGCGGTCAGCCCTGGCAGCTGAAGCTCATCGAGAGCATCGATGGCCGGATCGGCCGGCGCAGCGGCGTGAGTGAATCGACGATCCACCGCATCCTCGTCACCGATCTTGACGGCGATCGCAACGAAGACGTCGCCCTCTGCGACGACCGCAAGCACCAGCTCACGGCCATGCTCCGCCGCGACGAGGCGCTCGAGCGATCGGTCACGTGGAAAGTGTTCGAGGATCGGAAATACCCCTACGATGGCGGTGAGTCGAAAGACCTGGTGCCCGAGCCCCGGCGGATCGCCGGACTCGACGCCGACGGCGACGGCAATCCCGACCTCGCGATGGTCAGCCAGGACCGTCTCGTGATCTATCTCGGCAAGGACGAGGACACGCCATGAAGCCCGTGCAGTTCACTGCCTGCCTGCTCGCGACCACGCTCGCCCTCTCGGCGGTGGCCTCCGAAATCGTGACCGTGACGCTCGTGGGAGGCGGCCGCGTCACGGCACCGCTCCTGCGCCGCAACGATGACGGCGTCGTGCTCGACCTCGGCTTCGAGGCCCTGCAGATACCCGCCAAACGGGTACTCGACGTCAGGGCGGAATCAGAGTCGACGGTCGCCGGCACCGAGAGCGAACGCGACATCTACCGCACTGGCCGGCTCGAGGCCCGCGAGGTGCCCGAGCTCGTCAAGCGGTTCGGCGAGGCGGTGGTCATGGTGCGCAACCCCGGTGGACTGGGCACGGGCTTCCTCATCAGCCGCGACGGCCATCTCGTCACCAACTACCACGTCGTCGAAAACAACACGCGGCTCCAGGTGACGATGTTTCGTCGGACCGACAAGGGCTTCGAGAAGAAGGAGTTTCGCAAAGTACGGATCGTCGCCCTCCAGCCGCTTCGTGATCTCGCCATCCTCCAACTCGATTCCGAGGAGACGAAGGGCCAACTCCCGGAGCCCGTCGTCATCAACGACCGCGACGACCTGCGGGTCGGTGATCTCGTGTTTGCGATCGGCAACCCCGCGGGCCTCGAACGGAGCGTGACGCAGGGCATCGTCAGCAGCACCACGCGGACGATCGACCAGATGCGGCTCATCCAGACCGACGCCGCCATCAATCCCGGCAACAGCGGCGGCCCGATCTTCAACGCCCGGGGCGAAGTCGTGGCGGTGGCCTGCGCCGGCGCCGCCGTCTTCGAGGGCCTGGCCTTCGGAATTCCGGCCAACGAGCTGATCGATTTTCTCGTCCACCGCGACACCTATCCCTACGACGAGTCGCAGCCTCAAAATGGCGTCACGTACCTGCCGCCTCCCCATCAGTCGGCCGCTTCGGCCGAGGGCGTGGTGGCCCCCCGCATCGCCCCGTAGCCGCCCCTTCCCGGGCTCCTGCTCCCTCGAAAGGATTCGCCATGCGGCACCTGCTCCGCGGCCCATGCATCGCGGCTCTCGCTCTCGCTTGTTCGATCGCATCCTCGGCACCGGGGATCGCGGCTGATCCGCGGCCCAGCTGGGAGTGTCTGCCTGAGGATACGGGCGTGATGGTAAGGCTCCCCCAGCCCCGGGCATTTCTCGAGGCCATCCGCACACGCACGAAGTTCGGCGCCGTGGCCCTCGGCGACCAGCGGCTTCAGGGCCTGTGGACGGTCCTTCTCGACACGCTCCCGAAGAACGTCGCCGGAGACGATGTCGATTCGCTCGAGCAACGGCTCGGCAAGTACGGACTCACGCCCGACGATCTCCAGGCGGGGTTTCGCGGCGACATGGGCGCGGGCTTCGTGGTCCGCAGTCGAGACGGCGGACTGCCTCCGCTGGTGATGATGCTGGCCTGGCTCGAACCGGGCGAGGAGACGGCGGCCCGGCTCGTCGAGGCGGCGAAAAAACGCGTCGAGGAGCGACACACCGCCAACGAACCCGACGCACCGAAGCGGATCGATCTGGAACTGGCCGGCCACGACGTCCTGTGGATGATCGAACCGGTCCTGTCGATCGACGCCGCCGACCTGGGGCTCGACGATCTCGATGGCGACGATCCAAAAAAACGGCTGGAGGCAATCCGCGAGAAGGCCCGTAACGCCCCGTTCGTGAAGGTGGGGCAGACCCATGCCTTCCTGGCTCGGATGGGAGATCGCCTCCTCGTCGGCCACACGGTTCCGATGGCGCTCGGCGCTGAAAAGGATGGTGGTGAGGTCGATGTCGATGCCACGAGTGGCACCGAGGAGGCCCGCGGCATTTTCGAACGCTTCCTGACGGCACACGCAGAGGATGGCGACTCGTCGCTCGCCGACGTGTTGCGAATGCCCGGAATGGCAGGGCTGCCCGGAGGGGATGTGCTCGCCGACGTGATCGTCGATCCGCGGGTCTTCTTCCGCGCGTCGGGCGACGATTCGATCCAGGAACGGCTGGCGACCATCGGCGCCGCGAACATGGGACCGCTCGCATGGCGGCAGTCGCTCGACGGCAACCGCTACCACAGCGGCATGCTTCTCTCGCTGCCCGCACCCCGCACGAACCTGATGCGGATTCTTGATCAGGAGTGCGATCCGGCGGAGGTGCCGTCGTTCGTGACCCGCGAGGCGATCGACCTCACCCAGATCTCGCTCGACCTCGGCAAGGCGTACGAGACCGTCAGGGAGTTCGCCGTCGGCCAGGGCGGGCCGGAGACGGCCAACATGTTCACCGCGGTCGAGATGCAGGCGCAGGGCTGGCTCGGAGTCGACCTGCCGAAGTTGCTGACCTCGCTGGGCAGCAGGCACTGGCTCGTGAGCTATCCGCCCGAGTTCGGCGAGGCCCTCGCCGCGGCCCGCCAGGCACGGGCCGACGACCGGGCGGCGGCGCGGCAGTTCGTCGATCGGGCGGCCCTCGTCTGGCAGATCGAGGACGAGGCTCCTTTTGGAAAGATCCTGCAACGGCTCGCCGGCATGGCCGGCGGCGACGGCGAGATGCAGGAGGAGCAGGGCTTTCGCGGCGTGCGAATCCCCGACGGCCCAGCCATCTACATGGGGCAGGGCCATCTCGTGGTCGCGATCGGCAAGGACTCGCTGGAGAAGACCCTCGCCGCGATCCGCAATCCGCCGGTGGGCGAGTCGTCGCTCCGCGAGAGCGAGGTGGTGCGTCGGGCCGGCGACATGCTGCCACTCCAACCCGCCCGGATGTTCAGCGTGAGCGACAGCACGCGGTCGGGAGGCACGCTCGGCATGCTCCGCGAGATGGCCGCGGCCATGGTCCCGGAGGACGTGGCGGAACCCTACCGTGAGATGCTTGCGGGCATCCAGAAACTGCTCCCGTCCGCCGACGAGACCGAGGCGATGTTCGGCGTCGGCGCCACGATGCTGCGAGCCGACGACGCGGGCGTGTCGCTCCAGTCGGTCTGGGAGATGCCCGCCCCGTAAATACCCACAGAAGCCGGGGAGGGGTCAGGGGCCCGAGTGGTGGGTCGGGGCAGCCCCTCGCGGGTTCTCGATGGTGTCCGCTGCCGGGGAAGCCCGGAGCGCGAGCGACGGGTAGACGCTTTCCACCCCACCCCGCTTCGCGTCACCCCCACGGAGCGCCACCCGCGATCACCACCCGTCTTGGCTGCGAGGCATTCACAAGGCGCGGTTCCTATCGGGGACAACCATAGCGACTATCCGCGCCCACCGATTTGATCGCGAGTCCGCTACGTCGCTTGGTTTGCTCATGTTTTGAGGCACGCCTCGGCGATCTCAAAGTCTTTGCTGGAATCGGTGCTGCCAGAGATACACGTGAAGCAAGCGTGTCCGGCGAAAGCGGAGCCAATGACCCATATCTGCTGGCCGCATGAGCATCGTGCGCCTGACTTGAAGGCCACCAAGGCAGTCGTGAGCTTGGCCGTGAGTGCGGAGCGATCAGTCCCAGGATTCGAGGCGAGATGCTTGGCAATGTAGTCATCAAGAGAGATGGGCGTGAATGTGGCCAAGGTCTTCTTTCTCGGGCGAACGGGGCCGAAAGTTTTTCAGTCTCGCTCAGCGTGCGGGGAGCGGCGCGTTGAGCGACGCGGGCACAACTCCCTGATTCGGGACGGACGGCGGGGAGGAAGGAGCCTTCGCGGGGAGCGGGCGGCTGCCAGTGCGGGGCTTGGCAAGGTCAGCCGCTTCGGTCTTCGAGAGGGTCGTGCTTGGCATGCCGGCGCTGCCCAGACCACCCTTGCCACGCGAGGCCGTGGGCGACTGGCTCGTGCCCGCGATGAAGTTGTCGATCGTCGCCGCCTCGCGAAGGTGAGTGAAGTGTCGGGCCATCTCGATCCGCTGCTTCTTTTCGAAGATGTCGTCGTAGAGTTCGCTTCTGGCCTCCTCGAACGAGACCTTGGCGGCGGCGGTGAAGCCCTCGCAGTAAATCACCATGAAACGGTCGGCCACCTGAACGACGCCCGAGAGCTCGCCGGGCTTGAGCGCAAACACCTCGCGCTCGAGCGTCGGCTGGCCGCCCCAGCGCTGGATGGGCGGCACCTCGCCGCGGAGGGCCCGCGTCGTCGGATCGGCGGAATAGGTCTCCGCCAGGTTGCCGATCGTGTCGGGCGTCGGATTCTGCCGGGCGAGTTGCCAGACCTCCTGCGCCCGCCGCTGGTTGTCGAGCACGATGATCCGGCACTTGGCCCGGGGGCCGAACGTCGCGGCGAACGCCTTGTCGAGGTCGTCCTGCGAGACCGGCACGCCTCCCACGAGCTTTTTGAGGGCCACGCTCGGCCAGACCACGTCCTCCATGTAATGCCGCAGCGGAATCTTCTCCTCGCGGGTCACCCGTTCCAGCCAGGCAGCCGTGTCGGCGGCACCGTCGGGCTTGGTGAACCCCATCTGCCCGGCGGCACGGGCGATTTCGGCATCGAGATCAGCCTGCGACACCGTCTGCTGCTGCTTCGTGAGCGCCTGCTCGATGAGGGTCCGCGTGACGAGCACCTCCACCACCTCGCGGCCGTGACGCTCGAGACACACCTTTTGAACCTGCTCGACGGGGATGGGCTGGCCATTGACGATCGCGGCGACGCCCGGATTGGCGGCTGCCCGGGCCGGGTCGTTGAGCACGTTCTCGACCTTCGTCACGTCCTGCAGTTTGCGAAACACGTCGCTCGACGACTGCCGGCTCTTGCGTTCCCGCAGTTCCTCGGCGAGGTGCGTGCGCACCTCCTCAAACTTCGCCCCGGCCGGCGGCAGATGCCCCTCGCACTTGATCACGATGAACTGGTCGGCCACCTGCACCACCTCGGAAATCCGCCCCGGCTCGAGGGCGAAGGCGGCACGGTCGAACTGCGGATCGCCGGAGTGCAGCCGGATCGGCTGCACCCAGCCGTTGGCGCTGGCGCTCCCGACGTCCACCGAATGCTGCCGGGCCAGTCCGCCGAACTCGTCGGGGGCGGCGAGCGCCTGCTGACGCAGCGACTCGGCCTCCTGCCGCGTTCGGGAGACGATGATCCGGGCCTTGACCGCCGGGCCGAACCGATTCTCAAAGGCTTCCTGAAGTTCTTCGGCCGTCGGTTCGCCCGCGCCCCGCGCCAGCCGGCGCAGCGCAATCATCGGCCACACGATGTCGTCGGCGTATTGCTGCGGCGTGATGCCCCGCTCCTGCTGGATCATCTCCATCCACTTGTCGCGGGGCACGCTGAAGCGACGGGCCATGGCGTCGATCTCGGCGCTCACGTCCTGGGGCGTGACATCCACGCCCTGCTGCCGGCACGCCTGCTCGATGATCCGGCGATTGACGAGCGTCTCGAGGACGACCGCCCCATGGCGACCGAGGCACTCCTCCCCGAGCCGGTCGCTCGTGATCTCGACGCCGTTGACGATCGCCACGGGCTTGGCGCCGGGTTGCTGCGCGGCGGTGACGGCCGGCGGGGTCGCGTCGGCTTCGAGGCTACCCGTGAGCAACCGCCAGCCGATGCCCACCGCCACGATCGCCACTGCGGCGTTGATCTCCCGCGCGTACCCCCAGCCTGTCGAACTGAAACGCATGCTGCCCTCCTTGGCTGGAGGTGAGATAGGCAATTCGGCGGTTTCAATCAAGGCGAGCGGTTGAGCGCCAGAGCCACGGCATTGGACGAATGCAAACGAGTCGCTTACGCTGCCTCGAAGTCCGCCGCCCGCAGAGCCCCCACATGCCGCAAGCCTCCCCGTCTCCCCCGCTCCCGGATTCCGGCCACCCGGAATGCCTCGCCATTCTCGGCCTGCGGCCGCCGCTGACGCTCGAGGACGTGAAGCAGGCCTACCTCGCCAAGGCGCTCAAGGCCCATCCGGATCGGGGTGGCGATCCGCAGGAGTTCATCCGGCTCCAGAAGGCCTTCGACGAGGCGAACGACTTCGTGAAGTTCAAGGCCAGCAAGCTCGAGTGGCTGGCGTCGAAGATCGAGGCCTATGCCCAGCAGCAGGAGGTGGCGACCGAGACGATCGAGCGGGGTGGCAGCATCGAGATGGAGGAAGCCGATTGGCTGCGGAAATCCTTCGGCGAGGACTTTGGCCACGTCGCCGACAAGCTCGTCGCCGTCCGTCTGGGCAACGGCCGTGCCGACGACGTGTTTGCGATCCTGCTGGGATTTCGGGCCGAGTCGCTCAAGGACCTCGCCGTCCTCGACCTCTCGCAGGGCCCGCTCACCGACGAGGGACTCCTGCAGCTCAAGGAGCTCAAGAATCTTCGGCAGCTCGACCTTCGCGGCACGCAGATCGGAAAACTCGCCGCCGAGATTCCCGGCTGGTTCGAACACCTCGAGTTTCTCGGCCTCCCCAAGGGCGCGCTCGGGATGTTCGCGCGGATGACGATGCCCCGCCGCGTGAAGCTCGCGGTCGGCAGCGGCCCCGACGAGGAATGACATGGAGTTCCGCTGGCTTGTCGCGGGAGTTTGTCTCTTGATGGCATCGTCCTTCCCGGTATCGGCGGCTCCGACGGATGCCTACGAGTCGCGGAACGTCGTGGTGACCGACGACGGCGGCCGCGTCGAGTTCTCCTACCGACTTCTCCGTCCCGCGGCAGTCGCCCCCGCCACCCGATATCCGGTCGTCCTGTTCCTGCACGGCGCAGGCGAGCGTGGCCACGACAACGCCCAGCAACTCAAATATCTGCCGACGTGGCTGGCCGAGCCCGACCTCCGCAAACGGTATCCGTGTTTCGTGGTCGCGCCGCAGTGTCGCGAGGAACACAAGTGGGTCGACGTCGACTGGTCGCAGGGCGAGAGCAGCCCTCAGACGCCCGAGCCGACCGCCGACCTCGCGGCGGCAGTCGCAGCGCTCGACGCCGTCATGAAGGATGAAGCCGTCGATCCAAACCGCATCTATCTGACCGGCCTGTCGATGGGCGGCTACGGCACGTGGGATCTCGCGGCGCGGATGCCCGAGCGGTTTGCGGCGATCCTGCCGATCTGCGGCGGTGGCGACGCGATCACCGCGCCGCGGATCGCGGGGCTGCCGATCTGGTGCTTTCATGGCGACGCCGACCAGATCGTGCCGGTCGAGCGTTCACGGCGGATGATCGCGGCGGTCAAGGCCGCCGGCGGCGAGCCGCGATATTCCGAGCTGCCGGGCGTCGGCCACGACTCGTGGACGCCGGCGTACCGGGATCCCGCCGTCCTCGAGTGGCTCTTCAACCAATCGCGCTGACGGTCAGGATCGCCCGCGACCCCGCCATCGCATACGGCGCCCACGTGAGCCTCGCGCGAGCGCGGGGTATTCGGCCCGCCCCGAGACGGTGCCGTCATGCCCCTCTGCGCTGCCTCTGGTCGGGAAGCCCCAAGCGCGAACGCGGGGTATACGGGTTGCCATATCGCCCGGCT
>JAIOPD010000050.1 GCA_021414115.1 Planctomycetia bacterium | reverse complement strand
TGACAGCCCGCGTCACGGCCGTTCAATCCTCACCGAGGTAAGACCATCGACCGGAGAGCCGTGTGCGGGAGATCCGCCAGCACGGTTCGGAGGGAGGGGGGCCCGAACCCAATCGGGCCTCCCTACCCCTATCGGGTGGCGATCCTCAGCGATCACTCGGGCCGGCACCGCCCCAGCGCTCGATGACGAGCGGGTCGTGGGAACGGACGTCGCCGATACGGAGCGCGGCCTTGCCGGCGAGCAGATCGTCGACGAGGCTGCCCACCACCTCTGCCCGCCAGCCCGAGGCCAAGAGCGGCTCGCGCTCCTCGTCGAAGTAGCCGAGCTTGAAGGCGAGCAGGTCGCGCATGTCCGACGATGTGCCGACGAGGGCGGGGGCGAGCTGCATGCTGCGGCACATGCCCGCGACGGCCGTGGCGAGGAACTGCCCGAGCATCGCCAGCTGCGGAGGCGGGGCCCGATGACGTTCGCCGCCGGGGCACTCCTGCTCGGGCACGGCGAGGCCGCGGGCGATGGCGTCGGAGAGCCCCTTGAGGATGTGCCGCAGGTCCGACCGCTGCATCCCGCGGATCGCGGAGATCTGCCGTTCGTCCGCGCTCTTCCGCTTGCAGAGTTCCACGAGCAGGTCGTCGCGCAGCACCCGCTTCGGCGGCATGTCGCGCTGCTCGGCCACGCTGTCACGCCAGTGCCAGAGTTCGCGGGCGACGGCGAGTTCGCGGCGGGAGAGCCCGTTGAGACCCGAAACCCGCCGCCAGCGCTTGCGGATGAATGATTCCTCGACGTCGTCCTGCCAGTCGGCCATCTCCTGCCGCATCCAGTCCATCCGGCCGAGCGACTCGAGCTTGCCCTCCATGGTCCGCCAGAGTTCCTCGAGATGCCGCACGTCGTCGACGGCATACTCCAGTTGGGCCTGCGTGAGCGGCCGCTGCCGCCAGTCGGTCCGGGTCTCTCCCTTGTTGGTCGGCAGGTTGAGGAAGCGGCGGACGATCGAGGCATAGCCGGCCGGATAGTCGTGGTCGATCAGGCCGGCGGCGACCTGCACGTCGAAGAGCGACGAGGGGCGGCCTTGGATCGCGTGGAGGATGAAGCCGAGCTCCTCGCGGCCGGCGTGCACGACCGTGGTGCGGCCGGGTTCGGCGAGCAGCCGCCAGAAAGGCTCGAGGTCGCGGGCCGAAAGGGTGTCGATGGCGGCGAGGATGCCGGGAGCCGCCACCTGCACGAGACAGAGCTGGCTGCGGTAGGTGTGCTCCGACACAAACTCGGTGTCGAAGCAGAGGTGCGAGTGGCGGGAGAGGCGATCGACGAGATCGCGGACCTGCGAGTCGGTGGTCAGAACCTCGAAGTCGGCGGCGGGGCGGGCATGCATCGTGAAGGGAGGGCCGGGGGTTCGCCGTCGGCCCGAAAAAGGTGAGGAGGCTGGGAGCCGCTCCCCGCTAGACGAACAGCCATGCCATCACGGCGAACACGGGGAGCAACACTCCCACACTATAGAGGATGTAGCCAAAGAAACTCGGCATCTTGACGCCCGCCTGCTCGGCGATCGCCTTGACCATGAAGTTGGGGCCGTTGCCGATGTAGGTCATCGCCCCGAGGAACACCGCCCCAAGACTGACGGCGGCGAGCAGGCGGGCCTCCTCGCCGGCGATGCCGTCGGTCGGATCGATCCCCGCGGCCTCGAAAAAGACGAGGTAGGTGGGGGCATTGTCGAGCACCGACGAAAGCGAGCCCGTGGCCCAGAAATAGGCCTGCGGTGAGGCGAGCCCGAGGCTGTCGCCGTGGACGTGCAGGAGGGCCAGGGCAGGCTGCATGCAGATGAAGATCCCGACAAACAGGGCGGCCACCTCGAGGATGGCACCGTAGGTGAAACCGTTGCGGCGGCGCACGTCGTCCGAGCCGAGAAAGAGCGAGAGACCGACGAGGCAGAGCAGCGCCGTCTCGCGGAGATAGATCCAGGGGTGCCAGGTCGTGCCCGGAAAAGGCTTCGAGGGATCGAGCAGGGCGACAGCCGCGATCACTCCCGCCATGAGGAGCACGTTCGGCCAGAGACCGCTGAACCGCAGCCGCCGCGTGAGCACGCGGTCGCGGACGATGTCGGCGCGGGTCTCGCGGGGATGGGCCAGGAAGGTGTCCCAGAGCCAGTAGATGGCGAGGAGCGAACCGTTGGTGAACAGCCACTCGTTCCAGAGCGACAGCGTCCAGAGGAAGTCGACTCCCTGCAGGTAGCCCAGGAAGAGCGGCGGGTCGCCGATCGGCAGCAGCAGGCCGCCGCAGTTGCAGACCAGGAAGATGAAAAACACGAGCGTGTGGGCCACATGCTTCCGCTCGCGGTTGGTTTCGAGGAGCGGCCGGACCAAGAGCATCGCCGCGCCGGTCGTGCCGATAAAACTCGACAGCAGGGCGCCAACGGCGAGGAACGCGGCGTTGACGGTCGGAGTGGCCTCGAGATCGCCCTCGATCCGCACGCCGCCGGTGATCACGTAGAGCGCGAACAGCAGCATGATGAAGGGGATGTATTCCGAGAGGATCGCGTTGACGAGCACGGTGCCGACCGTCGGCCACGACGGACCCGCCGCGGCGGGCTGCACCACGGCATGTGCCGGAAAGTGGAGATCGACCGGATGGTGGTGAAAGAGCAGGTAGTACGCGAGCGTGATCGCGGCGAGCAGCCCGGACACGATCAGCTTGCTGGAGTTGTGCTCCCACCAGTGCGACACGCCGGGCGTGAGCGGCAGGATGGCGATCGCCGCAAGGAGCACGGCGAACGGGAGCACCGTCGCCAGCGGGGGAGCGGCCGCCTCGGCGTCGTGACCGGCGTCGTGGGCGGGGGCGGCCGGCGGCGCGGCATGACCCGCCTCGGCGCGGTCGCCGGCGTGGGCCGCTTGTGACTGCACCAGCAAATCACGACCATGTTGCGGCAGCCCGAGGGCCGCGGCCACAAGATAGGCGGCAATCGCAGCCGCGACCCCGAGCATCGGGAGCCTGCCTGGCAGTATCGACGATGGACTGGAGGAGGTGGGATGAGAGTCGTACATGACGGCGGGTCTCCTGGAGCCGAGGCGGGATCGGCAGATCGTATGACACCATTCCCCGGAGCGGAAGCAGCCGCGACGAATCGGGACCGGATCGCCGGGTCCGAAATCTGGCTCCGGGGCAATGCTCGCCCCGCGATCGGGCTGCTGGCGGCCGCGCTCGTCGTGGCCGGCGGAGTGACCACGGCCGTTGTCTTCGCTCGTCCGGCCGCATGGATCGCGTGGGGAGTGGTCGCGGCGGCAGCCCTGCTCGTCGCGGCGGCCGTGGCGCTCGCCTGGTCGGCGTCGCGGCCGCGGCTGGCCCGTCGCGGGGCGTTTCTCGACGTGCGGCTTTCGCCGCTGGCGGTGCAGCACGTGCCGATCGAAATCGTCGAGTGCGTCTTTCCCGGTTCCCAGCCGCTCGATGCCGATGACGCTGATCACGAGGCGGTCGCCGGCCGGCGGGTCAACACGCTTGTCCTGCGACTGGCCGAACGCGCGCTTGACTGGCGCTCGCGGTCCGTGGCCGCGGCGTGGGGAACATGGGACGAGGGCAACGTGGTCTTTGATGGCCGCTGGTGCGAACCGCTCTCGCCGGCGCTGGCCCGCGAGATTTCTGCCCGGCTGCTGGAGGCGCGGCGGCAGGTTGCCGGCGCCGCGGAGACGCGATCGTGACGCATCTTCCCGGAGGGCTGCTCGTCAGCGTGCGGAGCGTGGACGAGGCCGTCGAGGCCGTGGCCGGCGGCGCGGCCATCATCGATGTCAAGGAGCCGAGCCGCGGACCGCTCGGGTGCGCTGATGCCGACGTCGCCGCTGCGATCGTTGCCGCCGTCGGGCCAGCCGGCCATTGCACGCTCGCTTGTGGTGAACTGGCCTCGGGCGTGCCCATGCTCGCCGCCCACGTCGATCGCGTCGTGCGGCTCGCGGCGGTCACGGGCGCGGCTCCCCGCGGCATGAAGGCCGGTCCCGCCGGTCTCACCATCGATGAATGGCGGGCTGCGTTTGCCGCGCTCAAAAGCGGGTTGCCCGCCGGCGTGGAGCCGGTGGCCGTCGCCTATGCCGACTGGGACCGTGCCGCTGCCCCCGAGCCGGAGGCACTCATTGCCGCCGCGGCGGCCGTCGGCGGTCTCACGCTCTTGATCGACACCTCCGACAAGGCGGGGCCCGGGCTCGTGAAAACCTGCGGGCTCGCGCGGCTGGCCGAATGGGTGGCCCTGGCCGGCAGCGTCGGCATCCGAGTCGCCCTGGCCGGCCGGCTCGAGCCCGCGGAGCTCAGGCTCGTGGCCGCCACTGGGGCTGCGATCGTCGGGGTGCGTTCGGCTGCCTGCCGTGGCGGCCGGATGGGCCGTGTCGATCGCGGGAAAGTCGCTGCCCTTGTGGGTACACTTCTTGAATCCGGCGAGCAGCTGGCCGACGCCATCCTGGGAGAGAAACCGTGAAGTCGATGGAAGTGCGGGTGCCCCATACCCTCGATCCCGAGGAGGTCCGGCGCAGACTCGACGCGGCCGTCGTGCGGGCTCGTGACGACTATGCCGACAAGGTGGGCTCTATCGAAGCCGCGTGGCAGGACGACGGCCGGCTGGCGCTCGACATGGAGGTGATGGGCATGAGCATCGCCAGTGACGTCGAAATCCTCGCCGCCGAACTGATCGTCCGGCTGCAGGTGCCGGGTATGGCCGGGCTGTTCGCGGGCCGCATCAAAAGCGGAATCGAGGAACGTCTCGGAGGACTGCTCGGCGTCGGCCAGGCCTGATCCTGCCGTCGCCGATTCGGGGCTCGTGCGGTCGCGACGGTTGGGAGGGCGAGGCCCGCGTCCCGCCGTCCGGTTGCGGCCCACCGATCAAATCAACCGATTTTCTCCAGGGATTCCCTCGAACATGACAGTGTTCCACCCGATGCGCTCCGATACGCCACAGCTCTCTGCCACCCGGCCGCTGGCGTCCCGCCGCCTGGTGGCCGTGGTCGTCTGCTGGTGCGCCGCCTGGTCCTGGACGATCGTGACGGCTCCTGCGGGAGCGGAGCAGGAGGAAAAATCCTCGGGCGTTCCCGAGGACGATCCCTTCGCGGACGAGCTGAATCCCTTCGGCCGAGGCAAGGAGTCGAAGCCCGTCGCGCCGCGAGTGCGGGAGGAAACACCTGTCGCCCCTCGCCCTCGGCCACAGTTGCCCGTTCCTTTCCCCGAGACGACCGAGCCCGGCGAGCCCGCCGCCCCGAGTCGGCCGGGCCGTGCCCGTGCGGAGACACGCGCCGCGACCGACCGCCGTCGTGGCGAGGCCTGGGAGCCGACGCTGGCCGAGGACCTCCTCGCCGAAGCTGAAAAACTTGACAAGGCCGGCAAACTCGAGGAAGCCCGCGGAAAACTCCGTGAGGTGATCAAGCTCGATCCGAAGATGACGCTCGCCTACCTCGCCCTCGGCGTCACGTCTCGGCGGCTCGGCGACTTTGAGGGCTGCGTCGATGCGTGCTCGAAGGGGCTCGCCATCGATCCTCAGGATGCGGAACTCTACCTACGTCGCGGCATTGCCTGGTTTCACCTCGGGCTCTACGGCATCGCACTCGAAGACTTCGAGGATGCGGCGGGCATCGCCTACGACGACCCGCGGCCCGAGCTTTGGCGCGGGCTGACGCTCATCGAACTCGGCCGACCGTTGGAGGCGATCAACGCCTACGCTTCGAGCATCCGTCGCGATCGCACGTTCATGCTCGCGTATCTCAACCGCGGGCTCGCCTACCTCAACACCGGCGAGCCACGAAAGGCGGAGTTCGACTTCGATCAGGCGATCCGCCACGATCCGCGAGACGTGCGGGCGTGGTTCAACCGCGGCGTGGCTCAGGCCCGGCAGGGCCGTTTTGCCGACGCCGCCAACTCCTACGCCGAGGCGCTGAAGCGGGATCCGAAGCATGAGCCGTCGCGGCGCAACATCGGGGTGACCCGAGGCAAGACCGATCGCGTGATCCGGCCACAGCCGTAGCGGCGCTGCGAAGCGAGTCGGGGTGGAGAGCGTCTACCCCGCGCTCGCGCTTGGGGCTTCCTTACGGAGAGGCGTGGCCGTGGCTGCTCGGGAAGCCCGGAGCGCAAGCGACGGGTAGACGGGTGGTGGCCGTGGAGGCGCTGCGGAGCGAGTTGGGGTGGAGAGCGTCTACCCCGCGCTCGCGCTTGGGGCTTCCTTGAGGCGGGCGGGACAGCCCGCGGTCATCAGCGCGGCGGATCGGCGACGTCGTCGCTGCCACCGGCCGGCTCCGGCACAAGATTGAGGTCTTCGACCGTCGGCATCTCGATGTCGGTCCGCTCGCGCAGGATTTCCAACGCGGCGGCTGAGATCCGTGAAAGTGCGGGCAGGCAGACGCCGCCACGATGGGCCGCCAATCCGCGAGCCGTGGCGGCGTCGATCGCCGTGACGCCTTCAAGCACGAGGAGGTGTTCGTGCTCGGCCAGGGCGTTGGTGACGTCGGCCGGCAGTGTGGCCACGTGGGAAAGCACGAGGTCGCCCGGGTGCGCCGCGAGTTCCCGGGCGGCCGCCGCCGAAAATGGTGCGGAGCCGCTGAAGATCAACGGGCCCGTCTGCTTCGCCAGTGCGGCGGCCGCCTCCGGGGTAAGCGTCGCCGCGCATCCCAGCGTGATGCCGTAATAGCCCGAGCCTGCCAGCCGCTCGGCGGCCTCGGTCGTGAGTTGTTCGAGAGCGGGCAGTGCCAGCGACCCGCTGTCGCTGCCGCGGAGGGCGTCGGCGATCGGCCGCGAAAGGGTCGTCACACGGGGAAGGAAGACATGCTCCTGCCGCACGAGCCTTCGGGCCAGCGGCGGCGAATCGAGCGCCGTGAGATCGGGAAGGAGCATGCCCTTGAGTGACCGACAGTCCGCGAGGGCGGCGGCGACGTCGTCGGGCAGCGTGGCCAGACCGCCGATCACCAGGCCGATGCCCTCGTTCCGCGCGAGTGCGGCCGCGGCCGCGGGCGACAGCTCGCGAAGACTCGGCAGCACGACGAGCGCCCGGCACCGTGCGAGTGCGGCGGCCGCCTCGGCCGAGAGGGCCGTCACGCCCGGCAACTCGATCGCGGCTCCCCACGAATCGGCGCCGAAGGCCTCGAACGCTTCCGCACCGTCGGGCGTCAGCGAGGTGATCCCAGGCAGGGACACGAAGCCTTGGTAGGGCACCAGTGCGGCGGCGACTTCCGGCGTCATGTCATCGACCCGAGGCAGCGTGAGAAACTCTTCGAACCGGTCGCGGAAGCCGAGCCATTCAGGATCGCGGGCCAGAAAGAGAAAGCCGTCGAGTCGGCTGCCCATGCCGGGCAGCACGGCTCGATCCACCTCGTGCCAGAGCCGATCGAGCGTCTCGCGCGACACTCCACCGGCCTTCAGGGCCGCATCGATTGCGGGCCGGTCCATGTGGACGGACGGGAGGCCCGTTTTCGCCGCGACGAGTCGCGCGATCTCCTCCGCGGTGCGGGCCTCCGCTGCGGCCGGCCCCGTCGGGTGAGCGATGCCCTCGGCAAACACCCGCAACCGGTCGCCGTCGATCTTCCACGACAGACCGAGCCGCGCGGCCAGCGCGTCGAGCAGTTCGTCACGCGACACATCCTGCACGTCGACCCGCACGATCTCCTCGGGGGCGATTCCCCGGGCGGCAAGGGAGGTGCGGTCAAGGTCGACCGCGAGCCCCAACCGGGCCGCGATCGCGTTCAGGGTCTGGTCGAATGGCGCTTCCACACGCAGCGAGAAGACGTCGCGAACGGCGACCGTCTGTCGCCGGCCGCGGGGGCCCGCTCGGGCATCCGCGGGCCGCCGCGTTGCGTTCGCCGGAGCCAGACCGGCGGCGGCCTTCTCCATCGGCACGATGACGCCGCCGTCGGCAGCCCACTCGACCCGGCGATCGAAGTGAGCCAGCACGAGATCGAGTCGTTCGGCAAGCGACAGTGACGGGAGCGTCGCGGCGGGGAAGTGATCGTGCGGAATCGTGTCGATGCCGACGATGGCGACGTCGGCCGCCCGCGCGGCATCGGTCACGAGGTTCCGCGGCCGCGCGGCGTCGGACCAGGCCCACGGCTCGCGGGCAACGAGTTTCCTCCGAATCCCGGCGGGTAGCCGCGCGAGTGCAGCCTTGCGGGCCGCCTCGGCGGAACTGGCCTGATTCGCGACAGAGTGCGGCACGATCCGGATCGTCGAGTCGAGCACGTCGATGGCGGCGTCGGCCATCTCCGCCACGCGGCCGAGCACGTCACGCAGCGGCTCGCCCCGACTGTCGAGCGAAATGAGTGTCGTGGGATCGATCCGCCGGTCGACAATCACCGGGCGGCCCGCGATCCGGGTTGCCCGCTCCGCCCAGTCGCGGAGCGGCAGCCTCGTCCACGACGCCTGCACGGCGGTGTCGAGGAGATCGGGTGGCGGGCCGGGTTCGGCCGCGGCGAGCGGGGCGAGGAGCGTGAGGAGGGCCGCAACCGCCGGGCCGAGGAGATCGCGGACGAGCGCGGATTTCCCAAGCGAACGCCGGGCGTCTGGGCCGTCATCTCCGCGGCAGGGATCGGCTGTCACCGCCATGGCTGGCTCCGGAGCACGAAGCCCCGAGAATACCCTGACACGAGGGCGGCCGGCGACGGCAAGACCCCAGCCTCGCGTGAGACCACGGAGAAACGCCGATGACCGGGAAGACCTGCGTGCTGGCGCTCGACCAGGGCACGACCTCCAGCCGGGCGATTCTCTTCGACCGCCGCGGCACGTCGTTGGCCACGGTACAGGAGGAATTCCCGCAGCACGCCCACGCGGCGGCCGGCCCCGATGGCAGCGATCTCGGGATCGTGGAGCACGATCCCGAGGACATCTGGCGAACCCAACTCTCCTGCGCTCGCCGCGTGCTCGCCGCGGCCGGCGTCGCCGCGGATCAGGTGGCGGCGATCGGGATCACCAACCAGCGGGAGACGACGATCCTCTGGGATCGCGCGACCGGCCGGCCCGTGGCGCCGGCCGTGGTCTGGCAGAGTCGCGTCTCCGCGCCGATCTGCGCGCGGCTCAAGGCGGCGGGGCACGAGGCGGAGGTTCGTCGGCGGACGGGGCTGCTTCTCGATCCCTACTTCTCGGCCACGAAGATCCTGTATCTCTTCGAGACGGTGCCCGGCCTCCGCGAGCGGTGCCTGCGGGGCGAGGTGCTGTTTGGCACGGTCGACTCGTTTCTCATCTGGAGGCTCACCGGCGGCCGCGTGCATGCCACCGATCCGACCAACGCGAGCCGCACGCTGCTCTTCGACATCGGACGCATGGAGTGGAGCGACGAGCTCTGCCGCATGCTCGGCGTGCCCCGCGGCATCCTGCCGGAGGTGCGGCCCTCGAGCGGCGACTTCGGCACGACCGACCCGGCGCTCCTCGGCGGGGCGATCTCCATCGCGGGCTGCGCCGGCGACCAGCAGGCGGCGGCCTTCGGCCAGGGAATGGAGCAGCCGGGCGACGCGAAGAACACCTACGGCACCGGCGCATTTCTGCTCTTTTCGACCGGCGACCATCAGGTCGCGAGTGCCAATGGCCTGCTGACGACGCCGGCCTGCGCGATCGGGCCGGCGGCGCGGCACTATTGCCTGGAAGGCTCGGTGTTCGTGGCCGGCGCGCTGGTGGGCTGGCTACGGGACGGGCTTGGACTGATCGAAAAGGCCAGCGACATCGAGTCGCTGGCCCGCGGCGTCGATGACAGCGGCGGCGTGATGATCGTGCCGGCGTTGACCGGCCTCGGTGCCCCCTACTGGGATCCAACGGCCCGGGGCATGATCATCGGCCTCTCGCGCGGAACCCACCGGGCTCACGTGGCGCGGGCGGCGCTCGAGGCGATCGCCCTGTCGGTGGCCGATGTGGTTGAGTGCATGCAGCGGGATTCGGGCGTGACCCTGCGTCAGCTTCGCGTGGACGGCGGCGCTTCGGCCAACGATCTGCTCATGCAGATCCAGGCCGACGTGCTCGGTCTGCCAGTGGAACGGCCCGCGGTGCTCGAGACGACGGCACTCGGGGCGGCTCTGCTCGCCGGCCTGGCGGTCGGATTCTTCCCCGATTCCACTGCGGTGTCCGATGCCCGCCGCATCGACCGCCGGTTCGAGCCGCTACTCGACGCGGAACAGCGGCGTCGTCTGCTCGCGACCTGGCACGACGCCGTCGGCCGGAGCAAGGCCTGGGCCCGCAGCCGCTAAAGCGCGATCATCCCCAGGCTGCGTGTCAGTAGCGGCGGACCGCGTCGACCGGGGCTGGCCGCTCGGCGAGCATGACGGGCGCCGTGAAGCGTTCGGGATTCGCGGTGAAGGCGGCCCTGCTCTCCGCAGACGAGAAGAGATAGATCCGCGACTGGTAGGTCACGCCGTAGGCACGGCGACCGGGGAGGCTTTTGCCCTGTTCGATCGCGAGCACCGGATCGTCGCCCGAGAGCGCGGGCGAGAAGCGGTCGGGGTTGGCGAGAAACGCCTGTTGCTGTTCGGGACCGGCGAAGAGATAGGTGCGTCCGCGGTGCCGCACGCCCCACTGCGCCCGACCCTCGGTCCAGACGCCGCGTTCTGCGAGCGTGACCGGGCAGTAGCCCTCGAGCCCCAGCGGCATCGAGCCGTAGGGGTCGGCTGCGGGAGCCTCTGCCGCGGCGGCCGCCGGCGGTGTGAACGCGGCGGTGGCCATGGCCAGCGGCGACGCCGGTCGGGCAGGGGGCATCGTCGGTGGCGCAGGCGTCTTGGCCGGCTTGGTGGTGAAGATGCTGAACGGTTTTTGAAAGGCGCTGACGAACGACGACCAAGACGAGGTCGCCTCGGGCTTCTCGGGGAGTTCGGTCACCGTGGTGCTGGGTGCGGCGGGAGCCGAGGCCGTCGCGGCGGGCGCGGCAAGCCACGGTGCCGGGGGTGCAGAGGTGGCCGGTTCGATGGCCGGCCGCTCAGGCTGCGGCGGAGCATTGGTGAACGACGAAGCTCGAGCAGGCTGCTCCCCGGGCCAGGCGGAGGGGTTCGCCGGCAGGACGGGCGCGTCGGTGACGGATGCGGAGCTGAACCGGCTGGAGGGCGCGTCGGTAACGGACGCGGAACTGTAGCGGCTGGTGGCCACTTCCGCTGGCCGCGACATACTCGCCGGAGGCAGGCCCTCGGACGACACTTCGCTTGCCGTGGCGAAATCCGAGAGCTGACGGACCTTGCTCGCGACCAGCGCGATCGCACCGCCGTTTGGCGGCGCGACGACTTCCTTGCCAACGCCGGTGGCGAGATCGCCCGCTTGTGTGGCGGCATCACCATCACCCGCCTCGGCGTCTGCGGATTGGCCGATCGTTCGCGTCGCAGCGCTCTGCGCGGCCCGCGCGGCGGCCGCAACGAAGTCGGCGGGCGACTCAGGGCATTCGAACGTCGCGAGCCGTCCCCCCTTGGGAGCAAGGATGCAGGCTGCCGGCACGTGCATGATTTCCATTCGCTTCGTGATGGCGGCCTGGGCGTCAACGTCGATCAGCACGGGCTCGTAACAGGCGGTGACCAGCGCGGCGACCTCCGGACTCGCGAGCGTTCGCTCGGCGAAGCGGACCGCCTCGGGGCTCCAGGATGCGGTGAAGATCGCGAGCACGGGTTTCTGGCTGGCAATCGCCGCCGCCCTGGCCGTCTGGAGGTCGGCATGCCAATGGATTTCGGCGCGGGCAGTCGTGGCCGTCGATGCGGCCAGTGCCAGAACCGCGGCGGAAGCCATCGCGTGGCTCCACCGGACGGCGAACTTCAAACGTTTCAGCCGGAACATCGCTTCGGCCTCGCTGCGGGAGAAAGAGTGCGGATTCCTCTTCAAGGGCAGCCGGTTCCCCGTGGACGACAGGACGCCGACGACCCTGTGGGTTCTATCGGTCGAAGCGGACGCAGGAATCGCATCGAAAATACCGGGCAGCGGCCGGGGGGGCGGCTCGTGGCCTTGCCAGTCCTGCCGAATCTGCCGGGCTTTCGTGGTCGGGCTTTCAGCGGCCCGGAAAGAACCCGGTCGTGCGTACATTCAGGCCCGGAGCTCGTGCCCCCAGGCCACCCGGCTTGACAGTCCGGGCCGGCCCATTGATACTTTAAAGGTCGTCTCGAAGGACGATTCCGGAACGAGCCTTTGGCCTTCCGGAGACTTTGTCGCAGGAACTTCGTCTCACAAACTTTTGGGGCGGATTGCGGCCAGGGGTTCGAGAGTCTTGCAAAGGCTCTGCCCGGTTGGGTTCTTCGCAGCCCCGGGTCCATTCGCCGCCATCGCGTTTCCGGAATGCCGTTTGAAAAACGGCATCGTTTTCGAGGATTCCCGGAGGGGAATCCGACTCAGGAATCCGAGTCTTTTCGGCTCGGTCCCGTACGAAAGCGGCGCCTGTGAGCCGTGAGTCTGTTGCGTCCGGTCCGTGGGTGGGCAGTCGCCCCCGCGAACGCCGAACGTGTTCCTGGGCCGGTCTTTCCAGTTCGTGACAGCAGTCGATTTTTAGACGCGGGGTTTGAAGCAGCCATGTCGAAACGCAGGCGATCCAGGCGGCCCGGGGGGTTCGGTGGCCAGGGCCAAGGGCAGGGGGGCTTCGGCCCGGGCCCAGGTCAGGGACAGGGGCCCGGCCAGGGCTACCAAGGGGGTGGCGGTGGCGGGTACGGTCGTCGCCGAGGCCGGTTTCGTCGCGGGGGTGGCGGTGGCGGCGGTCCCCCGCCGTCCGGAGCGGGCGCCGTGGGCATGGATAGCGAGGGCATGAGGCCGCCCGATCTGGAACCGGAGGTCACCGAAAACGGCGAACCGATCCCGCTCGAGCCGGGCAGCGGCGTCTTGGAGATGCACCCCAACGGATACGGATTTCTCCGCAGCGTTGAGACCAACTACACCCGCGAACGGACCGATCCCTTCGTGCCCGCCACCATGATCGAGAGGTATCGCCTTCGCGAGGGCGTGTATCTCAAGGCGCTCGTGCAGCCTGGTCGTCGGCAGCAGGGACCCCGTGTCCGCGAGATCGAGGAAGTCGAGGGCATGAAGCCCGACGACTACGTCAACGTCAAATCGTTCGACCAACTCACGCCGATCAACCCTGAAACCTGGTTGCGGCTCGAGACCGGCCAGCAGCCGATCACGACGCGGGTCATGGATCTCCTCACGCCGCTCGGCAAGGGGCAGCGGGCGTTGATCGTGGCGCCGCCGCGCACCGGAAAGACGGTGCTTCTGCAGCAGGTGTCGCAGGCGATCTCCGAGAACCACCCTGAACTCAATCTCGTGATGCTGCTCGTCGACGAGCGGCCCGAGGAAGTCACCGACATGAAGCGGTCGGTGAAGGGTGAAGTGCTCGCCAGCAGCCTCGACTGCGATGTGGAAAGCCATGTCCGGCTCTCGCAACTCGTGATCGAGCGGTGCAAGCGGATGGCTGAAACGGGCAAGGACGTTTTCCTGCTGATGGACTCGATCACCCGCATGGCACGGGCCTTCAACAAGTGGGTCGGCAACACCGGCCGCACGATGTCCGGCGGCGTCGACATCAAAGCTCTCGACATCCCCAAGAAACTCTTCGCCACGGCCCGCGTGTTCGAGGAAGGCGGGTCGCTGACGATCGTCGCGACGGCGCTCATCGACACCGGCAGCCGTATGGACGAGCTGATCTTTCAGGAGTTCAAGGGCACGGGCAACATGGAGCTCGTGCTCGACCGCAAGCTCGCCGACCGGCGGGTCTGGCCGTCGATCGACATCTCGCAGTCGGGCACACGGCGCGAGGAGAAGCTCCTCGATCCCAACACGCTGCATGCCGTCAACATGCTGCGGCGGACGCTCTCCTCGATGCATCACGTCGATGCCATGGAGCAACTCACGAAGCAACTTGCGAAGTTTAAGAGCAATCGCGAGTTCATCGCGTTGATCGCGAGTTCCCGCGACGACTGACGCGTCATGGATGATCAGTGACGCATCGCCTCGGGTGCCCACGAGGGGTCAGCGGGAGCGCGAGTGCGTGTCGAGGCGGCCGAGCCAGTAGGAATACTGCGGATCGCCGCAGCGAAAAGAAAAGACCGCGTCGGGCAGTCGCGACCCCTCCGGTCCGGCCGACTGGACACGAACGACGATCGCACCATCGGAACGTTTTTCGATCGACAGCCGTTCTTCGGGAATGTCGATCCAGTCTTCAGGTGCCGGCATGGCGGTCGCTCACGCGCTCATCGGGGGAGTGCGGAGGGACGGGGAGTCCAGCCGAACTCCCCCCAAGTGACTACCATTATGCCGAGGCGGCCCGGCAGTTTCCAGCGGGTGGCAGGCCGCAGTCGGGGCCCTGTCACGTTTCCCGGTCGGCGGCGGGGGCCGCACGAATCGGAACCGACGGCTTGCTATACTCCAAAGCACTTCCACGATCCCCTCGAGAGTGCATGGGAACATGACGCCCTACGCGTCGCTGGCCGACGACTTCTACATCAACATGAATCTGGCCACGGAGATGGAACTCCCTGCCCAGCGGGAAACCATCCTCCAGTACTTTGAGCGGGTGCAGAAGCGGTTTCCGTCGATGCGGAAGTTCTACTGCCGAGACAAGCGGGATTATGTCCTCGAGGAAGATAAGGACCAGGGCCGCTACCGCTGGGCCGCCGTTGAGGCCAAGCGTCTCTGCTCGGGGCAGGTAAATCCCGCGACGCTCGACGCCGCTCTCGACCAGCATCGCCTCGTGCTCGACCTTGCGCCGACTTTTCTTTCGATCAGTCCGCTCGACTGCGAGGCGATCGACGTTCTCTTCGGCTTCGACTTCGCCTACCGCGGCAATCACAACTCCCTGCTAGCCGAGGCCCTCGGCGTCGGTCCGGCGCTCGAGCGACTGGGCGACGCTCCCGGCGGGCGGGTGATCAACTACGAACCCTCGCTGACGATCGCCCTCGACGAGGACTGCCGAGTGCAGGTTCGGGTCAGCACCGAAACGCGGACCAACGCCTTCCAGGTGCGGACGGGCGAGTTCAACGAGGAGCAGCTGAGCGTCTACGTGACCGCCCGGCAGTATGGCAGCCTCGACCCAGACACGACTTATGTGGAGACGATGGACCGGCTGGCGACGCTCGCCCGCGAAGTGGTCGATTCCTGCGTGGTCGAGCAGATCCTGCGGCCGCTGGCCCGGACGATCGCGCTCAAGTAGGCCCCGGCAGGATTGCCGACGCCCGTCGTCTTCCCGTCAGGAAGCCCCAAGCGCCAGCGCGGGGAATACGTCCTCCACGTCGGACGGCTCCCCGCCATCAACACGGTCGCCACGCGTCTTCCCGTCGCTCGCGCTCTGGGCTTCCCTCCCCGTCAGGCGTTCCACCAAGTCGGATGTGCTCTAGCGACCGCGCTGCTCGCCGCCGCGTCCCTGCTTGTTTCTCGCATCGAGATTGCCGGCGATCACGATGCCGATCGCTTCGACCCAACTCGGCACGTCGAGCACGGTGTTGAGGCCGCTTTCGACCAGGATGTCGTCGTCTTCGGGGGCACGTGGGCGCCGAGACGCTTCCTGGCCGGCCTCTTCCACGCCGAGGAACTCGAGCCCCTCGTCGTCCTCCTCGTGACGGCCGGCGACCGGCGCGAAATCGTCGCGCCGTCCCCGCGAGAATGACGACGACCGTGTTTCGCCTGCAGGCCGCCGCGAGCCGCGACTCCGCGAACCGCTCGATGAGGATTCTCGTGAACCGGTCGGCTCGCGTTCGCTCCGCGAACGGCCTTCGCCCCCGCGGCGGCGCCGACGCCGTCGGCCGCGGCCCTCACCGGCATCGTCGCCTTCACGGGAAGCGGCGGGCCGCTCGGCTCGGCCGCTCGATTCCTGACGCGAGGAAGCATCGGGCCGGCCCGCGGGCCGCATACCGTAGGAAGTGGGCAACGGTTCGTCGGCATCGTTTCCGCGCGGGGCGGCACCGCGTGACGTGGAGTCGCGGAGCGGGCGGTCCGATGCTGCCGCATCGCCGCGTTCTGTCGCGGACTCCGATGCACGGCTCCGGCCGGAGCGCCGGCCCCGACGCCGACGGCGTCGCGGTCGCGAATCCTGGTCTCCGTCGCCACCCCGATCAGACGGGGCCGCCTCGCGACGGTCGTCGCCCACGGACTCGTGGTCACGTTCGTCGAGGTGGCGTTCGTCACGATCGCGATCGTCGAGATTGCGGTCTTCGATCCGCCGGTCGTCGCCGGCAGCGAACTCGTCATCTCGCCGGCCTCGCGACTCGTCGTCTCGCTGGCGGACGGGTTCACGCCGCGGGCCACGGTCATCCCGATCATCCCGACGCGATGTCTGCTCGGACGACTCCGCCGCGCGTGGACGCGGAGCACCCGTTTCGCCTTCACTGGAAACCGGCCGATCGTCATCGCGACGACCTCGCCCACGGCCGCCGCGGCGGCCACGGCGGCGCCTTCGGCCTCCGCCGCCCTCCTCGTCTCGATCACGGGATTCATCGCCGCTGCGCCGTCCCTCGCCGCGTGGCTCGTCGCCGGCGGGACTGCCGATGTCACCCCGTGGCACGCGGTCGTCGCGCAGTGGCACGCGGTCGTCGCGCAGCGGCACGCGGTCGTCGCGCTGTGGCACGCGGTCGTCGCCCATCGGCACGCGGTCGTCGCGCTGCGGCACGCGTTCCTCGTCGAAGCGGCGGGCCGGACGTTCGGCCCGGCTGCCGCCATCGTCCCGGCGGCGCTCGGTGCGAAACTCCGGTTCGGGGGGCAACGGGCCGCGCGGCGCCGGCGTGGCGGGACGAGCGGCAGGCTTCGGCGGCGGCGGTGGCGGGGCTCCGCCCGCGACCCCGAGTTCCGAGGCGAGGCTGTCCCAGTCACCGGTCTTGGCCGGGGGCTTGGTCTGACTCTCCTGCCGCGGCTTGGGAGCGGGCGGCTGGGGCCGGGCAACCGGAGGACGGGGCGTGTCGTTGGCAGGGGTCGCGCCGAGCGATTCGGCGAGCGAGGCCCAGGGATCGTGCTGGTCGTTTTCCGACATGGTGGATTCCGGTCGCGGTAACGGGGGGGCAGCGACGGCAGGCAGCCATCCAGCGACGCCCTCTTCACCGCGGAGAATACACGAATCCGCCGCAGCGTGGCAGTCGTGGCCCGGGAACCGGGCGGATCACCCGGGGTTTTCGGATGGTCCAATCGGCTCCTGGGCAGGCCGGGATCCGATCAGGGCTTCGGCCTCATCACGCTGAACTCCCGGATCATGCTGCCGTTGTCGGCCACTTCGAAGAGCGGCCGGTAAGGGCTGGCCAGGCCACGCCGCGAACGGCCGGCCGGGTAGTAGACGAGGTTCACGCCCACGTTCCAGGCGGCGGGCGAGAAGTTGCTGGTCACTCCCGTCTCGTTGAGCACGATCGACCGGGTCTGGCCGGGGATCAGGTACGTGAACGTGCCTTCCATGGCGAACGACCGCGCCAGTGGCGCCCGCAGGAGCGTGCCGACGATGCCCTCGCCCTCGCCGGTACCGCCACCCCAGACCTTGAGTTCATTGGCGTCGCCAAACTGCAGCCGGTAGAAGCCGGTGTAGAGGTCGACGGTGCTCGCCGTGCCCTGCACCTTGGACCGGCGGCCGAGGAAGCCCGTCTCGTCGGTGATGTTCGCGGCGCCCCAGAAGCCGATCTCATGATAGCCCCAGACGTAGCTGATCTCGGCACGCATCTGGGCGATGTTGGCGTTGTCGAGCCAACTGTCGTGCATGAAGTCATAGACGGCTCCGCCCTGCAGGCCGCGTCCCTCGAACGCCCGCGTGAAGAAGCCGGTGGTGACGAAGTTTTGATCGCGGGCGTTTTTCGTGAAAGTCGAGTTGCCCACCTTGAGCTGGGCAGGCTGGAAGTTGGTCTGCGTGCCCCTCCAGCCGATCTGCCAGCCGATGCCGAAGGCGTTCCAGAACGGCATCGCGAAGTTGAGGTATTCGTTGGTGCCGAAGTTGCCGTGGATACCCAGGTTGGTGTCGTTCGTGAAGGCCGTGACACCGGCGCTGGCCGTGAAGTCGCGGTACCATCTCCAGCCGTAGTAGGGCCGACCAAACTGCCGCATCCAGTTGCAGAACCGGCCGCTGTGATGACAGAGCGGATCGTCATCCTCGCAGGCATACGGGTCGTCATAGAACGATTCGACGTGGAGTTGGGCCGGATACTCGCCCATCAGCATGCCACCCTCGCCCGACATCATCGGCATCCCGTCCTCTCCCATCGGCATACCGTCCATGCCCATGCCGTCCATGGAGAGGCTCGGATCCATGTCACCTGTGCCTGGCTCGAACGACTCGATGCTCATCGGGCCTTCCTCGGTGATCGAGGGAGCCGCGGCGCTTGGGACGGGCAGTCTTTCGCTGGCGCTGGGGGCGGCCGCTGCCGACGGAGCACCGGCGCCCGTCGGGGTTCGGCCCGGCACGCCTGAATCGTCGAGGGCGCCGACTTGCGGCTGCTGCGTCATCACCGACGGAATGCCGTCGACGTTCATCGCGATGCGATCGATCCGCGGCCGAGCACCGGGGGTCGCGGCGTAGCGCGGGGCCAGACCACCCCCGAGACGCTCGCTCTGGGCGGCGGCCATGTCGCGGCTCTCCACCCGTCGCTGCATGGCAACGGCCTGCTGGCCCTCGGGGGCGAGAATCGGCCGGCTGCTTTCGCCGCGCGGAGTCCGCATGGCTTTGTCGCTGAACACGCCGTTGGGATTGTTGGGATCGAAGGCCCGCTGCAGCGAGCCGCTGACTCGGTTGGCGGTCGACCAGTCGGCCTGCGGGGGAGCGGGCCGCGGGGGCATGGGGCGCCTGGCGACGGGCTGCCTTGCCGGCGGGGCCGTCCGGGGCACGTCATCCGGCAGCACGACCGCGGCGGGGGCCGCCGAGGCCACCGGACCGGCGACCCGGACCGGTTCGGAGACGGGGGCCGGTGCGGGGATCAGGGCCGGCTGTCCGGGAGCGGCCGTGTCGGCCGGCGAGAGTTCGGCTGCCTGTTCGGTGGCGCCGCCCCGATGAGGCGTCCACTTCAACTGGCTCTCCGTAGCCCCTGCGACGGTCGCACCGAGCCCGAAAAGGGCGGCGACAGCAGGCGTGATCAGGTGCTTCGAGCCGTGGAAGACGTTCATGACTGATCTCCGATTTCATGGTCCGCCGCGCCGTCGGGGGCGGCAGACTCTTTGCGATCGAAATCGTTATCGGCATCCGCAGATGCGGAACTTCCGCCAAAATCAGCGCGACCGGAAGAAGGGCCGCAGACTACCCAGAATTCCTGGTCAAGCCCGGGGAAGTGCGGCGGCGAGGTCGTCGCGGAGGTCTTCGAAAGCCTCGAGGCCCACGGAGAGTCGGATCAGCCCGTCGGCGATCCCGACGGCCCGGCGGGCCTCGGGGGCATAGGAGCCGTGCGACATGATCGCCGGGATTTCGATCAGGGATTCGACCGCGCCCAGGCTGACGGCGAGTTGGAAGAGCTGCGTCGACTCGACGACACGGCGGGCGTCGTCAACGGAGCCGGCGACCTCGAAACTCACGATCGTTCCGCCTGCCGCCATCTGCCGCATCGCCAACGCATGGCCCGGATGGCCGGGCAGCCCCGGGTAATGCACTTTCCGCACGGCCGGGTGCGCGGCAAGCCATTCCGCCAGCCGCAAGGCCGTCGCCGACTGGGCGAGCACGCGGAGTTCGAGCGTCTTGAGGCCGCGTGAACAGAGAAATGCCTCGAGCGGTCCCATCACGCCGCCCGTCGCGTTCTGCAGCCAGTGGAGCCGGGTGCCGAGGTCGGCGTCGCCGACCACGAGCGCGCCACCGAGCAGATCGCTGTGGCCGCCGATCGATTTCGTGGCCGAGTGCATCACGATGTCGGCACCGAGTTCGAGCGGCCGCGAGAGGGCCGGTGTCGTGAGCGTGGCGTCGCACGCGAGGAGCGCACCGGCTCGGTGAGCGATCTCGGCACAGGCGGCGAGATCGCTGATCGAGAGCAATGGGTTACCGGGCGATTCGACCCACAGGAGCTTCGTTCGTGGGCCCACCGCGCGGCCCACGGCGGCGGTGTCGGACGTATCGACCGCCGTCACGACGATCCCTCGCTCGGCGAGCAGGCGATTGAAGAGCCGCCAGGTGCCGCCGTAGATGTCGGTGCCGGTGACGATCTCGTCGCCGGGGGCGAGCAGCATCGTCGCACAGTGGGTCGCCGCCATGCCCGACGCGAAGGCGAGCGCCCGCGTGCCGCCGTCGAGATCGGCGAGCGTCTTCTCGAAGGCGTGCCGCGTGGGGTTGCCGGTGCGGGCGTAATCGTAGGCCGCCGTCATCGAGGCGTCGGGCTGCACGAACGTGCTGGCCAGATGAATCGGCTTCACGACCGCGCCGGTCGCGGGATCGTGCTCCTGACCGACGTGGATGGCCCTGGTTCGAAACTGCATGAGCCGCCGAGGTCCGGTGAGGCGAGATCCGGTCAAGTCAGGTGCGATCGAGTGCCTGCGCGAGGTCGGCGATCAGATCGTCGGCGTCCTCGATGCCGCAGGACATGCGGATCATGTTGTCGGGGATGCGGAATGCAGCCCGCTCCGCGGGCGTGTAGTTCCAGTAGCTCATCACGAGCGGCTGCTCGATGAGCGACTCGACGCCGCCGAGGCTCGGCCCGATCCGCGGGATGCGCACGGCGTCGATGACGTCGGCCGTCTGCCGCCAGTCGGCGTCTTTGATGAAGAACGTGACGAGCCCGCCGCAGCCCCGCATCGTGCGGGCCGCGATCGAGTGATAGGGGTGGCTCTCGAGGCCGGGATAGAGCACACGCTCGATCCGTGGATGCCTCTCCAGGAACCGGGCCACGGCGAGGCCGTTGGAGTTGTGTCGTTCCATCCGCAGGGCGAGCGTCTTCAGGCCCCGCTCCAGCAGATAGGCGTTGTGGGGCGAGTTGACACCCCCCATGATGCCGCGGAGCCGGCGGACCGGTTCCATCAGTTCCGTCGAGCCGATCACGGCGCCCGCGAGCAGGTCGTTGTGGCCGCCGAGATACTTCGTGGCCGAATGGAGCACGAAATCGACGCCGGCGGTGAGCGGCCGGAGGTTGTAGGGCGTGCAGAGCGTGGCGTCGATCAGCGTGAGCACGCCACGGCGGCGGCCGATGTCGGCGAAGGCCGCGATGTCGACCACGCTCAGGTGCGGGTTGGTGGGCGACTCGCTGACGAGGAACTTCGTCCGCGGCGTGATCGCGGCCTCCATAGCCGCATAGTCGCAGGTCTTGACCTCGCGGAACCCGACACCGAATCGCGTGAGGTGCTTCCGGCAGAACTCGCGGCTGCGGTGGTAACACTCGTCGAAAAAGACGATCTCGTCGCCGGCGTTGACGTGGGCCATCAGTAGGCCCACGAGCGCCGCCATGCCGCTCGAAAAGAGGACGGCCGAATCGCCCCCCTCCAGGGCCGCGATCTTGTCTTCGACCACGCGTTCGCCCGGGTTGCCGTAGCGGCCGTATTCCTCGCGGGTCTGCTTCTGTTCGATGAAGTCGATGATCGACTGCGTGTCGGGAAACGTGTAGGTGCTCGACGCGAAGATCGGGTCGGTGAGCGAGAAGCCGGGCTTCTGCCGGGCCTCGCCCGCATGGACGGCGGACGTCGACGGACCGGCTGGAGCCGGACCTACGGGAGCGGGCGTCGTCGCAGGGGCGGCAGACGGCGACCGAGCCGGGTCGGGGGCGTTGGTCGTGAGCATGCCGTGTCCTACGAGTCGAAGCGAGAAGCGTGTGGTGGCCGACCCGGGGGAGTGTAGTCGCGTCGCCGCGGTTCTTCCAGTAAAAGTGTGGCATGCCGCGACGCCGTAAACCTTCGCCGATGCCCGCACCCAAGGAGCGGCCGCTCTGGCCTCCGCGGCGGGTCTTCGTGGGCCTCGCGTCGCTGGCCGCCGCGACCGTCATGGTGCGCATGGGGCTGCTCGAGCCGATCGTCGGCGGAATCGTCGATGCGGCGGTGCGAAACATCATCACGCTGATCCTCGGCTTCTCGGCCGTGATGTCGGTGCTGGTCTGGTTTCTCGTCGAGAGCGGGCACTCGGCCACGCTCAAACGGCTGGTTGGCTTCGGGCTCGTGGCCCTCGTGGGGCTGGCGTGCGCGGCCCTGCGGATCGAACGGGTGTCGGGCGATCTGGTGCCCGAGCTGGTATTTCGCTGGAGCCCGTCGCGCGACCGGCTGCTACCGCAGGCGGCACCGTCGGCCGTCACGGCAGCGGCGGCGTGGGCGGAGACGCCCACGGATTTTCCGCGCTTCCTCGGGCCGGCCGGTTCGGGATCGCTCGAGGGACCGGCGCTCGATCCCGACTGGGAAGCCCGGCCACCGAAGCGGCTCTGGCGGCGGCCGATCGGCGCCGGCTGGAGCGGGTTCGCCGTCTGCGGTGATCATGCCGTCACGCTCGAGCAGCGGGGCGACGAGGAGATCATCTCCTGCCAGGCGGTGCCCACGGGCGACATCGAGTGGACGGTGTCGGTGCCGGGCCGGCTCGAGACGGTGCTCGGCGGCGTCGGCCCGCGTTCCACGCCCACGATCGCAGAGGACGCCGTGTATGCGACGGGCGCGACGGGCTGGCTGCACGCCATCGACGGGGCGACGGGCCGCGTGCTCTGGAAGAAAAACGTGCTCGACGATCTCGGCATCGATCCGGCCGCGGCTGCCGCGGCGGTCGCGTGGGGCCGGGCGGGCTCTCCCCTGGTCGCCGAGTCGCTCGTGATCGTGCCGGGAGGCGGACCGAAAAAAGACGGCGGCTTCGTCTCGCTCGTGGCCTACGATCGTGCGACCGGCGAACGCCGCTGGACGGGAGGCGACCAGCAGATCAGTTATGTCTCGCCCGAGATGGTGTCGTGGGACGGTCGCAAGTTGGTGCTCACCGTCAACGAGTCGAGCATCGCCGGCCACGATCCTGCCGACGGCCGGGAACTCTGGCGGTTCGACTGGCCAGGCCACTCCAACTCCGACGCCACCTGCTCGCAGGCTCATGTGCTCGACGGCGGCCGAATCTTCATCTCGAAGGGGTACGGCGCCGGTGCCGCGGTGTTCGCACGCCAGCCCGGCGAACCGGCGACGTTCAAGCCGGTGTGGCAGCAGTCCGGCTTGCTCAAGACGAAGTTCACCAACGTCGTGATTCACGACGGCCATGCCTACGGGCTCTCCGACGGCATCCTCGAATGCGTGTCGCTCGACGACGGCCGTCGGCGGTGGAAGACGGGCCGCTACGGCCAGGGGCAGGTGCTGCGTGCGGGAGGCTGGCTGCTCGTGCAGGCCGAGTCGGGCGAGGTGGTGCTCGTGGAATGTGTGCCGGAGAAGCACGTGGTCCGCGGCCGGCTCGCGGCGATCGACGGCCAGACCTGGAATACCCTCTGCCTGTCGGGCGATCGGCTGCTCGTCCGCAACGCCGAGGAGGCTGCGTGTTACGAGATTCCGCTGGCCGCCGCGCGAGAGAGTCGATGAGCGAACTTCTGAGCCGGGGCGATCTCGCCGGCCGGACAGTGCTGGTGACGGGATCGAGCCGGGGCATCGGCCTGGCGGTGGCTCTGGAGCTCGCCGCCGCAGGGGCGCGGGTCGCCGTGCATGGCCGGTCGGCGCACGGGGCCGCCGACGTGGCCGCGCGGCTGGCGGCACAGGGGCGGCACGCGGGGACGTTTCCCGCCGATCTGGCGGAGCCCGCGGCTGCCGAGCGGCTGGTGGCCGACGTTACCGGGAGCCTTCCGGCGATCGACACCGTCGTGCTTGTGGCCGGCGTCGACCTGCTCACCGGCGCCGCTGCGAAGTGGGGCTTTCAGCAAAAGCTCGACGCCCTGCTCGCGGTCGACGTGGCAGCCACCATGACGCTGACCCGGGGGCTTGGCCGCTGGATGGCCGACCGCGACGGCGGTTCGATCGTGACGATCGGTTGGGATCAGGCGGCTGTCGGCATGGAGGGCGACAGCGGCGAGCTCTTTGCAGCCGCGAAGGGGGCCGTGATGGCGTTTACGAAGAGCGCGGCGCGGTCGCTGGGGCCGAAGGTCCGCGTCAACTGCGTGGCCCCCGGCTGGATCAAGACGGCGTGGGGCGAGCATGCCAGCGAGGCCTGGCAGCGGCGGGCAGTCCGCGAGAGCATGCTCGGCCGCTGGGGCACCCCCGAGGATATCGCGCACGCGGTGCACTTCCTCGCCTCGCCGGCCGCCGCCTTCGTCACGGGCCAGGTGCTCCCGGTCAACGGCGGCTTCCGCCGCGCGTAGAGCCCGGTGGGCTGAGCGTGAGGGCTCCGCGGAGCGGGTTGGGGTGGAAGGCGTATTCCCCGCGCTAGCGCTTGGGGCTTCCTGACGAAGAGGCGTGGCATCGGATGCCTCGGGAAGCCCGGAGCGCGAGCGACGGGTAGACGGGTGGCTAAGCGTGAGAGTGGTGCGGAGCGGGTTGGGGTGGAGGGCGTATTCCCCGCGCTAGCGATTGGGGCTTCCCGATCGAGAGCCTCTCATCGCAGGTGTAACGAATGGAAATCCCGGATGGACCAAAAAAGCAGGGCGGGCCAATCATGGCTCGCCCTGCTTCGCGGAGGAAAATGCCCCGGCTTGGGCGAGCGAGGCGGAGTGCTCGCCCAAGCCGTTGGGGCATCCTTCTGGACGGTTACTCGGTGCGAACCATCACGAAGCCGTGGTAGGCCTCGTTGCCGTGTTCGCCGATGTCGAGGCCTTCGATCTCCTCCTGCGGGGCGACGCGGAGGCCGACGACCGCCTTGAGGATCAGCCAGCAGATCGCCGAGACCGGGGCGACGTACGCTCCGACGAGGAGCACGCCCACGAGTTGAGCGATCAACTGCTTGGTGCCGCCACCGAAGAACAACCCGGCGTAAGGACCGCCGACCGCAGCGGCACCCATCGGCGTGTTGGCCACGGTAGTGGAGAGATCGCTGGTCGTGAACAGGCCGACACAGAGCGTGCCGAAGATGCCGCACACCAGATGCACGCTCGTCGCGCCCACCGGGTCGTCGATCTTGATGCGATCGAAGAACAGCACCGAGAGCACCACCAGCACGCCGGCGATCGCACCGATGATCGCGGAGCACTGGATGTTGGTAAAGGCGGCACTGGCCGTGATACCCACGAGGCCGGCGAGGCAGCCGTTGAGCGTCATGCCGATGTCAGGCTTGCCGAGTAGGAGCCAAGCAGTGAGCGTGGCCGTGAGGGTGGCGGCGGCCGCTGCCATATTGGTGTTCACCGCCACCTGCGAGGCGAGCGCCCCACCGTCGGCGGCCACACCGAAAGTGCTGCCCGGATTGAAGCCGAACCAGCCGAACCAGAGCACGAGACAGCCGATGAAGGCGGCCATCATGTTGTGGCCGGGCAGGGCCTGCACCTTGCCGGTCGACGAATACTTGCCGATGCGGGGGCCGAGAATCATGGCTCCGGTGAGAGCCGCCCAGCCGCCGACCGAATGCACGGCCGAGCAGCCGGCGAAGTCCCAGAAGTTCCACTCCTTGGCCAGATAGCCGAAGCCCCAAATCCAGTGGCCGGTGACCGGGTAGATCACAAGCGCCATAAGAAAACTGAAGAGCACGAACGTGTGGTACTTGATCCGTTCGGCGACGGCACCAGAGACGATCGTGGCAGCGGTTCCGGCGAACACCAGTTGGAAGAAAAACTTCGTCCAGAGCGGAACGCTGGCCCATGAGATCGCGCCGTAGACACCCTGATACTTGTCTCCTACGGCCGGACTATTGTCGAGGCCGCCCACCATCCACGAACCGGAGTTTCCGATCCAGGCACCGTCACCGGCCCCGAACATCAGGTCCCATCCAAAGAGGAAGTAGGCCAGCGACGTCGCCGCGAACACGACGAAGTTCTTCGAGAGAATGTTGACGCAGTTCTTCGAACGGGCGAAGCCCGACTCGACGCAGCCGAAGCCGAGGTTCATGAAGAACACGAGCATGCCGCAGACCAGCACCCAGACGGTGTCGGCGGCAACCCAGAGTTTGGGCACCATTTCCTCGACGGTCGGGGGGGCAGGCATGGCCGCCGCCGTCGCCGTCGATGGGTTTTCACCCTCCGCGAACACCAGCGCGGTCGAGAAACCGCTGGGACCGAAAAGAACCGCGGCGACGACGGCCGCGATGCAACACCAACGAAACATGTGAAACCGAGTCATCTGTCCGCCTCTTCGTGTGTGAAGAAAATCGAGCACCTCCGCTGTGCCGAAATCCCGTCAACGCAGCCTCCTGCCGCGTCAGAGTTACGACGGTCTGAGCAGGGGCAAATCGCGTGCCACGAGAAGGGTGGGGGGTGTGGGGCGGGGCCGGTAAAGCGGGGCGGATTTCCGGGGAAAAGCGATTCCCGTCGGGGAAAGAAGTGCTTTCTGAGCAAGGATGCGTGGAGGAAAAAATTTTGGTGCGTTGAAAAGGCGAGGTGGGCTGAAGGAGGCGTCAGCCTGCTCGGTGGGCAGCGACTGACGCCTGAGCGGGCAGTGGTGTGGGTGCGGGTTGAGGTGGTGGCCGTATTCCCCGCGCTTCCGCTTGGGGCTTCCTGACGGAGGTCGCAGCATCGGGTGCTTCGGGAAGCCCGGAGCGCGAGCGACGGGTAGACGGGTGGCTGCCGTGAGTGTGGTGCGGAGTGGGTTGGGGTGGAGGGCGTATTCCCCACGCTTCCGCTTGGGGCTTCCTGACGGGAGACGCGGTTGGTTGAACGCGCGTTCGCGTGAGGCGTCGCCGGGCTAGAAGGTCACGACGGGGCCCGACGCGGGGTCGTCCCGCGGCGGCTGGTCGGCCGCCTGACTCGCCACGTCGTCGTCGAGCGTGGCCACGAGGCGGGCATGGTGCGGAATGCCTGCGGCCTCAAGAAAGTTCGCGAGCAGGCGGAAGCCATGCCGCGTCAGAATCGACTCGGGATGAAACTGCACGCCGAACAACGCATGAGCCTCGTCGGCCAGCGCCATGATCGTGCCGGCGTCGTCGCGGGCCGTCGCCGTGAGCGGCATGGGGAGCGTCGCAGCCTCGACGATGAGCGAGTGGTAGCGGCAGGCCGTCATCGGACTGGGAATGCCCGAGAAGAGATTGACCCCGTCGTGGTGCACCGCGCTCGTGCGGCCGTGCATCGGCCGGAGGGCCCGGACGATCCGCCCGCCGAGCGCGGCGGCGATCACCTGGTGGCCGAGGCAGACGCCGAGCATGGGCACCCGGCCGTGTGCGGCCGCGACCAGTTCCAGTGAGCAACCTGCTTCCGCTGGCGTGCAGGGGCCGGGAGAGATCACGATCGCGGCCGGACCGAGCCGCAGAATCTCGGTGGCAGTCGCCTCATGGCTCGACACCACCACGGCGTCCACGCCGAGCAGGTGAAAATGCCGCGTGAGGTTGAAGACGAAACTATCACGGTTGTCGAGCACGACGATCATGCCGTGGGCCCTCCGCCGATACAGAGCGCGTCGAGCACGCGGAGCATGCCCTCGGCCTTGTGAAGCGACTCGGCGTATTCCGCGGCGGGATCGCTCGCGGCCGTGATTCCGCCGCCTGCGGAAAAGGTGATCGACCCTGGCGCGACCACGAGCGTGCGGATCAGGAGATTGAAGTCGGCCGAGCCATCGAAGCCCACGTAGCCGAGGGAACCGCAGTAGCAGCCGCGGGCCACGCCCTCGAGTGTCGAGATGATCTCGCAGGCCCGGTGTTTCGGTGCGCCCGAGATGCTCCCTCCGGGGATCGCGGCCTCCAGGACGTCGATCGCCCCCAGGCCGGACCGCAGCCGGCCGGCCACGATCGAGACGAGGTGCTGCACGTAGCGGTAGCGCTCCAGTCGGCAGAGTGCCTCGACGCGAACGCTCGCGGGCGTGCAGACGCGGGCCAGATCGTTTCGTAAGAGATCGACGATCATCACGTTTTCCGCGCGGTCCTTGCCGCTGGCCTCGAGCTCCGCGCCCGCGTAGAGGTCGGCCTCGGGGCTCGCGATCATCCGCCGCGTGCCCTTGATGGGATGCGTGCGAACGACGCCGCGGCAGACCTGCAGAAACCGCTCGGGCGACATGCTCGCCACCTGGATGCCGCCGGCGTCGAAGTAGCCCGCGAACGGTGCCGGGTTGACGCTGCGGGCCCGCAGGTAGACCTCGACCGGATCGGCCTCGGCGACCACGGAAAAGCATTGCGCCAGGTTGGCCTGGAAGATGTCGCCGGCATGCACCAGTTCAATGCCCGCGCGGACCATTTGGAGGTAGCTCTCGCGGGAATGCGTCGAGCGAACCTGCGGATGGGAGGGGAGTGGATGTCCGCTCGTGGCGGGAAGGGCAGCCACGGCGGCAGGCTCGCGGGTCGACGGCGCAGGCTCCGCGAGGAATGCGGCGAGTCGCTCGGTCGCCCGGCGCATCCGCTCGACCGGGCCGCGGGCAGGCACTCCCTGGGAGATGAACCAGCCCTGGGCGAGGTCATGGTCGTAGGCGAAGACGAGATCGTAGACGTGGAGCGAGAGCGTCGGCTCCGGGCTCGCCGCGGGAGGCGGTTCCAGGCCGAGGCGGGCCAGTCCGCACTCGTAGGAGACAAGACCGGCTACGCCTCCTTGAAAGGGTGGCAGTCCGGGGATCGTCGCGCAGGCGAGATCGGCGAGCAGGGTTCGCGCGGCGGCGAAGGCGGCGGCGATCTCCTGGCTGGTCGCAGACCAAGCGCCGCTGCGATCGACCTGCCACGAATGAATCGGATCGGCGGCGACGAACGACGAGCGGCCGAGCCGCAGCGGAGCGGGGCCGTCTGTTTCGTGGGCGGCGGCGTGATCAACCTCGGCGCTCTCCACCTGTGCGCTGTCGAGGAAGATGGCGTGCGGAAGTCGCGCGGCGTGGCGGAAGACGTCGACTGGCATGACTCCCGCCGCCGCCTCGGCCACCACGGCGCCCGACGCGGTCGTCCAGTGCCGGGCGATCCAGGGATGGATGATGCCGGCGTGGGCTGACGGGCGACCCTGCGGCGACGAGGTGTCGGACTGGCTCATGATGCCGTCGATGGCTCCGTGGAGGCTGCGGGGCGTTCCAGTGGCGCCGACGTCTCGGCCGCACGTGCCGCGGCCCGCGATGGGCCGTGGCCGATTTCGGGCTGGGTGAGGTGGCCCCAGTCGAGGGCTTGATCCTGCCGATAGTCCTTCCCAAGGGTCAGAGCCGTCGCTGCCTTCGCCATTTCGTAGCCGAGGTAGAACGCATGGCCGGGATCGACGTCGGTGCGTCCGGCGGCTCCGAGTTGCTCGAAGAGCGCGAAGGGATCGCGGGATTCGAGGTGGAGTCCGGCGCCAACCAGATGGATCAGGCCCCCCTCGGCGAAGACTCTGAAGTTGGGATCACGGATCGCGGCCGCGAGTTGGCTGAGCACCTCGGGGCCGTGCTCGTGCGGCTTGCCGCCGCGGAGGGTCACGAGCCGCGGCTCGACGTGCTTCGGCAGCGTGCGATGGGTGACGGCGTGCCAGGCGAGCGCCCGCGCCAGCGCGCACTCCTTGACGCTGCTCTTCGCCCAGTGGATCACCTCGGTCGTGAGCACGGAGCGGATGCCGACCTCCTGACAGAAGCCGATGAGCAGGGTGTTGATGCCGGCCGAATCGACGTCCGTAAGCTCGGTGAGATTGCCGATGCCCATCATCATCGCGGCGTCGGGGTAGCGTTTGCGAATATCGAGATAGCGGCCCAGACTCTCCGCAAACCCGAAGCCGATCGGTTCGAGCACGGGATCGAGGCGGAAGGGCACGCCGGCCCGCGTGAGCGTCTCGATCGTGTCGTCGAAGCCCTCGAGCGTGGAAGGCACGTCGGGCACGATCACCACCTCGCAGCCCCAATCGGCCGCGGCGGCCGCGTTGGACGAGTTGACCGACAGCACGAGGCTCGCGCCGGCCGCGGTCGCCGCCGCGACCTCGCGGGGATCGAAGCTGTCGATCGACACGCGAAATCCTTCGGCGACGAGCATTCGCACCACGTCGCCCACGCCGCCCCAGACGCTGCCGGGATCGCAGCCCACGTCGATCCGATCAGCGCCGTCGGCCACGAGCCGGCGGGCTTCGGCAAGGATCGCCGCGGGCTCGAGCCGTGGGGCGTGGTTGATCTCGGCGATGATTTCGAGGTCGTGGCGGCCGTAGCCGGCGAGATCACGCGACTGCTGCCCGAAAAACTCGTCGAGGGCCCGCAGGTCGGCCGGCCCGCGTTCGATGGGTAGGTTCGTGACACCGACGAAAGCGTCGAGCGGTCCCTGGCAGTTTCCCGGAATCACGATCCGGGTCGTGCCGGCCGGCACGTCGAGTCGCTTGGCGATCCAGGGAGTGGGCATGAGCGCCGCCACGGTGATGGGCATCACCTGCACCGAATAGTCGAATCCCACCCTCGTCGCGAGCCCTTCCAGCAGCCGCCGCAGCGATGGCTCGGCGAGCCGGCCGGTGACGAAATGGATGTGGGGTCGAGGGGCGGTCACAGGCTCGGCTCGTGGTGCAAAGGACTCCCGAGTTTATCATGAGGGAATCCCTTTCCCGGCGGCCGCAGCATGATCATCGAAGGCATCGTCACCACCACCAATCCGGACGGCGGCATGCACGTCGCGGCGATGGGGCCGGCCCTGGACGCGGGCGAGCGGCTGACCGGTCGGATCACGCGGCTCGTTCTGCGGCCCTTCGCCACGAGCCACACCGCCGCGAATCTCGCCCGGGTGCCGGCCGGCGTCTTCCACCTGACCGACGACGTGCTCCTGCTGGCCCGGATCGTGGCCGGCCGGCTCGACGACGTCCTGGCGTCGCGGCCTGCGGACCGCGTGCCGGGCCGGGTGCTCGTCGATGCCTGCCAGGCGTGGGAGTTTTCCATCGAGGCCGCCGACGCCTCCGGGCCGCGGGCCGAACTCTCGGCCCGCGTCGAGGCGGTGCATGTGGGCCGGCCCTTCATCGGCTTCAACCGCGCGGCCCACGCCGTCGTCGAGGCGGCGATCCTCGTCACCCGGCTCCACATCCTCGAGCGGGACGAGATCCGCCGCAGGTTCGCCGACCTGCGCGTGCTCGTGGAGAAGACCGGCGGGCCGCGGGAGCACGAGGCCTTCGCGATCCTCGCGAAGCGGATCGACGCGGCGTGAGCAGGGGGCCTGCGGTTGAGCCGGCCGCGGGTATATTCAAGGGCCATGCCTTTCGAAGTCTCAGGTCCGACATCGCCCTGTACCGCCGTCGAGGTTCGGGCGCCGGCGCGATTGCACCTCGGCATGCTCTCGTTCGGCACCCCGGGCACCCGCTGGTTTGGCGGCGTCGGGGCGATGCTCGACCGGCCCGCCGTGCAGGTGCGGTTGCGCCGTGCAGCCCGGCTCGAGGCCCGCGGGCTGCACGCGGAACGCGCGGTGCGGTTTGCGAAGCAGTGCGCCACGACCTGGAAGCTCGGCGACGTGGGCTGTGCGATCGAGGTGGTGGCCGCACCGGCGGCGCATGTCGGCCTCGGCAGCGGCACGCAGCTGGGGCTGGCCGTGGCCGCGGGCCTGCGGCACCTGTTTCGCACGGCAGCGGAGTCGAGCCCGCCACCGGCGCCCCCCCATCCCGTTCAGGGCGAACTGCATCCCTCCGAACACGATTGGCTTTTCGATGTGCAGGAAGCGCTCGAACTTGCCCGCGCGGTCGGCCGTGGCCGACGGTCGTGCGTTGGTGTCTACGGCTTCAGCCGCGGCGGCCTGATCGTCGAGGCGGGCCGTATGGTCCGGGAAGGGGCAGGCACCGACGACGATGCGCTCCGCGACTTTTCGCCGATGGTCTCGCGGGCCCGCCTTCCATCGTCGTGGCGGTGCGTGCTGCTGATCGCCCGCGACGCGGCGGGCCTCTCGGGCGATGCCGAACGGGCGGCCTTCAAGCGGCTGCCGCCGGTCCCGCAGGAAGTCACGGCCGAACTGTCGCGGATCGCGCTGGTGGAACTGCTGCCTGCGGCCGTGGAGGGCAAGTTCATCGAGTTCTCGCTCGCCCTGAGGAACTTCGGCGCGCTCGCCGGCGCACCCTTCGCCCCCGAGTCGAAGAATCTGCCCTATGCCCAGGCCACGGCGGACCTCATCGAACTGCTCGGCGAGCTCGGCTATCCCGGCTCCACGCAGTCGAGCTGGGGACCGGCCGTGATGGCGTGCTGCGAGTCGCTCGAGAAGGCCGGCGCCCTCGTCGACCGGCTCGAAACGCTGGGGCTCGGCGAGCATCACGACATCGTGATCGCCCGGTTCGACGCCCAAGGTGCCGTGCTCCGCGTGATCGAATGACGGTCGGTCAGGCGGGCTGCACGGCGAGGCCGTAGTCGGCCAGCGCCTGGCGGAGTTTCACGACCAGCGGCTGCTCCAGCGGCACCAGCGGCAGCCGGATCTCGCCGGTGTCGCGGCCCACCAGCGCCATCGCGGCCTTGATCGGGATCGGGTTGCTCGCGAGTCCGAGGAGGTCGCGGCAGAGCGAGAAGAGCTTCACATGGAGGGCCCGGGCCTGCTGCAGATCGCCGGCCTCGAAGGCGTCATAGAGCGCCTTCATGTCTGCCGGCACGAGGTTGCCGACGACCGAGATCACGCCGCGGCCGCCGATGGCAAGGAGCGGCAGTGTCATGCTGTCGTCGCCGGAGAGCACCGTGAGGTCGGTGGCGGCGAGCACCTGCGAGGCCTGATCCATCGCCCCGGTCGCCTCCTTGAGCATGGCGATGCCGGGTAGTTCGGCGAGGCGGATGATCGTCTCGGGCTCGATGTTGCGTCCTGTTCGCGTCGGAATGTTGTAGATGCAGATCGGGATGTCGACGGCCTCGGCGAGCGCCTTGAAGTGTTCGTAGATGCCCTGCTGGGTCGGGCGGTTGTAATAGGGGCCGACGACGAGCGCCGCATCCGCACCCGCCTTCGCGGCAAACTTCGTGAGCCGGACCGCCTCGGCGGTGGAGTTGGAACCGGTGCCGGGCATCACCAGCAGCCTGCCCGCCGAAGCCGCGATGCTTTCGGCGATCACCCGCTCATGCTCGTCGTGCGTGAGGGTCGGCGACTCGCCCGTGGTGCCGACGGGACAGATGCAGGTGGTGCCGGCCTCCGCCTGGACGTCGATCTGCTGCTTGAGACGGGCGGAGTCGAGCTTGCCGTCGCGAAACGGCGTGACGATGGCGACGGACAGACCGGCAAACTTCTCGGCACGGGTGGGCATCGGAACGATCCTGGGACACATGGCTGACGGGCACGGCCGCCGGTCGGAAGCCGGCACGCTTGCCGGTTTTGGCGACGGGCGCGAGGATATGGTTTTTCCCGAGGAGCGGCAAACCCGGTTGGCGACTGCCCATGATGCCAAAGAACACTCGGGCGTCGGCTGACGTCGGCCGGCCGCGGCTGCGGATGGGACGCCCCCGGGACGGCGCCGTCGATGCGGCCGAGCGGGTCGTCGCGGCCGGCGGCTGTCCGGCGACGATTGGCGTGGTGCTCGGCACCGGCTTGGGCGGGCTCGCCGACCGGCTCACCGGACGCTGGGCGATGCCGTCGACCGAGACGGGCTGGCTCGCCAAGTCGATGGCCACCGGACACGCCGGGCGGATCGTCTGCGGTTCGCTCCGTGGCGTGCCCGTCGCGATGCTCCAGGGTCGGGTGCACGGCTACGAGGGCTTTCCGCCCGAAACGCTCACCCGCGGTGTGGAGTTGCTCGCGGCTCTTGGCGTGTCGCAGGTGCTGCTCACCAACGCATCGGGAGGGCTCGAGCCCGACATGGTGAGCGGCGAACTCGTGATCGTCACCGACCACATCGATCTCGTGCGCCGACCGTGGGGCGAGTGCCTCGAGGCCGACGACACCGGCGAGCCTGAACGGACGACCTTCTACGATCCCGAACTCGTCGCTCTCGCGCTGCGGGCCACGCGGCGGGTCGATGCGACCGCCCGCAAGGGCGTCTATGCGTTTCTGTCCGGGCCGAGCTACGAGACCCGCGCGGAATACCGGATGCTGCGGCGGCTCGGCGGCGACGTGGTCGGCATGTCGACGGTGCCTGAGGTGGTGGCCGCCACGCGGATGGGGCTCGACGTCGCGGTCTGCTCGGTGGTGACCAACGTCGCCAGGCCAGACGCGCCGACCTCGACCACCACCGATGCGGAGGACGTCTGCAAGATGGCGGCCGGCGCGGCCGAGGGCGTGTGGGCGATCCTGGAATCTCTTGCGGCCCGTGCGGCCGGGCGGCCATGCGTATCCTGCTGACCAACGACGACGGCATCGAGGCGGCCGGACTCGCCGCCCTGCAAGCCGCAGCGGCCGTGCTTGGCGGCGAACTCGTGATCGTGGCCCCGGCCGAATGCCACTCGGGCTGCGGCCATCGCGTGACGACCGATCGGGCGATCCGCGTCGACGAACTGTCGCCCGGCCGATTTCGCGTGGCGGGCACGCCGGCCGACTGCGTGCGAATCGGTCTCGCGCAGCTCGTGCCCGACGCGGCCCTCGTGTTGTCGGGGATCAACGCCGGCGGCAACCTGGGCGCCGACATCCACCATTCCGGCACCGTGGCGGCAGCCCGCGAGGCAGCCCTGCACGGCCGGCCCGCGGTGGCGGCGTCGCACTATCACCGGCGTGGCACGACGATCGACTGGGATCGTGCGGCGGGCTGGGTGGCGGAGATTCTCGCGATGCTTCGCGACCGCGGCTGCGGGCCGGGAGAGTTTTGGAACATCAATCTGCCCGACCTGCCGGTGGCCGCGGCGGCGCCGGCGGTGGTGGAGTGCGCGATCGACGCGTCGCCCTTCGCCCTCGGCTACCGACTCACCGACGCAGGCTGGAGCTACGACTCGAGCTACCACGAGCGGCCACGGGTGGCGGGGGGCGACATTGACGTGTGCTTCGGCGGTGCGATCGCCGTGTCGCGAGTGCGGGCGGTGTGAGCGGGGCTGGATGTCGCGCCGCGTCGTCGGGAAGCCCCAAGCGCGAGCGCGGGGTATACGGGTGGCCTCTTGGCGGCGCCGGATTGGCTTGCCGAGGGTCGGGGCTGCCCGTGCCCCGGGAGCCGGACGTTCGTTCCGCCCATCCTGGGCTCCACTCACTCGGATGCCGCCGGCGCTTCGCCATCCGGGCTGCGCTTGGCGTCATACGCCGGCTCCGGGGCACGGGCAGCCCCTCGCTGAGTTCGTGCCTTGGGAAGCCCCCAGCGCGAGCGCGGGGTATACGTCATCCACCTCGCCTCGCTCTGCGCTACCCTCACGGAGACCACCCGTCTACCCGTCGCTCGCGCTCCGGGCTTCCCGAGACGCATCAACGAGCTGTGAACTCGGCGAGGTCGGCGTCGAAGACGCGGACCTTCGCCCACTCCGTCGCGTTTTCGGCGATGAAGATCTCGTGACGCTCGGCTGTTTGGTATTCATCGTGCGCGGCGTGCGACTCGAACACGATCGTAAGGGCCACGTCGTAGTCGCGATCGTTCACCTGCCGGTCATACACGGTGGCACAGGTGCCGACCGAGAAGGACACGGTGCCGGGGTGGCCGGTGAGGTGGGCGCGGCAGGCGGCCAAGAGTTTCGCCGCTGCCTCGGGCGTGCGGTTTTTGAGCGTGAAGTAGACGGTGTGCGCGAGCACGTGGGCATCCTTTCGCATGAGAGACGGCGGCGGCCGTGTGTCAGGCCTGGTGGGAGTCCCGGGCGGCCTGCACCGGGGCGGGATCGGGCGTGGGGCTCGACTCGCCGGCTCGTCTCGGCGTGGCCGGGCCGATGATCTCCACCACCTCGGTATCGTCGAGCATCTCCCGCGTCTCGAGGGCGTTGGCCAGCCGGTCGAGCTTGTCGCGGTTGTCGGTGAGGAGCTTCGTCGCCCGCACCGCCGCCTCGCCCAACACGCGGAAGACCTCCTCGTCGATGATCTGTGCCGTCCGCTCGCTGAACTCCCGCTGCTCGTAGACGTCACGGCCCAGGAAAGGATGCTCGTTGGAGGTGGAGCAGGCCACCGGCCCCACCCGTTCGCTCATGCCCCAGGTGGCCACCATCTTGCGTGCGATCCGCGTGGCCTGCATGAGGTCGTTCTCGGCGCCGGCGGAGTATTCGCCAAACACGAGCTTCTCCGCGGCCCGGCCCGCGAGGATGAACGTGAGCCGGTTGGTGAGGTCCGACTCGCCGATGTTCATCCGGTCTTCTTCGGGCACGAGTTGCGTGACGCCGAGCGCGCGGCCGCGCGGGATGATCGTGACCTTGTGAAGCTTGTCGACGCCCGGAAGCAGCCAGGCGCCGAGCGCGTGGCCCGCCTCGTGGTAGGCCGTCATCGTCTTCTCACGGCCGGCGAGCACCTCCTCCCGCTTCGGGCCCATCAGCACCTTGTCGCGGGCATAGTCGAAGTCAGAGGAGTCGACGGCGTTCTTGTCGTGACGCGTGGCCCAGAGGGCGGCCTCGTTAACGAGGTTGCGGATGTCGGCGCCCGTGAGGCCGACGGTCGCGCCGGCGAGTCGGTCGAGATCGACATCGGCCGCCAGCGGTACGTTTCGCGTATGGACCTTGAAGAGGGCGAGCCGCGCCTTCTGGTTGGGGCGATCGACCGTCACGTGGCGGTCGAAGCGGCCCGGCCGCAAAAGCGCGGGATCGAGCACGTCGGGCCGGTTGGTCGCGGCGAGCACGATCACCGACTCCGACGGACTGAAGCCGTCCATCTCGCTGAGGATCTGGTTGAGGGTCTGCTCGCGTTCGTCGTGGCCGCCGCCCAGGCCGGCGCCGCGGACACGGCCCACGGCGTCGATCTCGTCGATGAAGAGGATCGCCGGCGAGGCATCCTTGGCCGTCTTGAACATGTCGCGAACCCGCGACGCGCCCACGCCCACGAACATCTGGATGAACTCGCTGCCCGAAATCGAGAAGAAGGGCACGCCTGCTTCGCCGGCTACGGCGCGGGCAAGGAGCGTCTTGCCCGTGCCTGGAGGGCCCATCAGGAGCACGCCCTTGGGGACGCGGCCGCCGAGTCGCTGAAACTTCTTGGGGTCCTTCAGAAACTCGACGATCTCCTGGAGGTCGGCCTTCACCTGCTCGAGGCCGGCCACGTCGGCGAACGTGATCTGCTTGTCGGTGGCGGCGTACCGCTTGGCGGGCGACTTGGCGAAGCCGCCGAGGAAGCCGGTGTTGCCCAGCGGGTCGCGGGCGCGGCGGAGCGTCATCCAGAAGCCCGCCATGAGGAGCAGCGGCACGAGCATGTAGAGGCCCATCAGCAAGCCCGTGCCGTCGGTGGGTGTGCGGGTCTCCTTGCGGATCTCGTCGTGCTCCTGCATGAGCTTGTCAAAGCCCTCGCGGAGGTAGGGATTGAGGTCGAGCGAGAAGGACTTCTGCGGCTTGTGGCCCGGAAGGCCGTCGCTGGGGAGTTCCTTGAGGAACTCGCCCTCGAGATGGTCGCCCGAGAGGACCACGCTGGCGACGTTCCGCTCCTTGACCTGTTTGACGAAGTCGTCGTAGCGGAGGGCGTTGCGGGTCTGGGTCGCGTTGCCGGTGAGGAGCGTCGCGAGCGCCACCGCCGCGAGGATCAGGAGGACCACCATCGGCAGCCCCATGGGACGCCCGAGCACGGGAGGCATGTTGGACGGTCCCTTGGGACGCGGAGCGGAATCCATGGACGCGGAGTTCTCCGGGGTGATTGCGCGAGAGGGGGTAGTCTAATGTATGCAGTGCCGGGGCACATGGGCCGCGGCGGCGCACGGACGGCCGGCATCAGGAAGGTGCAACACGTGACACAGGAAGACCTTTCGGCCGGACGAATCCTCAAACGCGGCGTCGTGGCGGTGGCCCGACGCGGGGGCCTTTTCCTGGCGATCAGGCGCGGCAAGTCCGTGGCGGCTGGCGGCCAGATTTGTTTTCCCGGCGGCCACGTCGAGCCTGGCGAGGCGGAGCACGCCGCGGTCGTTCGCGAGTGTCGCGAGGAGCTCGCGGCGGCGGTCGAACCGTCCAGGTGCGTTCATCGGAGCGTCACGTCGTGGGGCACGGGGCTGGCGTGGTGGACGGTGACACTCGCCGACGGGGATCTCGTGCCGCATCCGGTCGAGGTGGACGAGATTCTCTGGATGTCACTCGACGAGATGCTCGCCGAGCCGACGCTCCTCGCCGGCAACCGCGACTTTCTCGAGGCCGTCATCGCGGGCCGCGTGCGGCTTTAGCCTTCAGGGCTGCGGCGGTGCGGGTGCGACCGGAGGTTCGGGCGACGTTTCGTCGTCCTTTTTGAAGATCACCCCTTGCGGCTCCTGGGGCGGCGGAAGCTCCTGCGGAGAGGCCGCCGACTCGAGCAGATCGCGGAAGGGATTTCGCTGTTGGGTCGATTCGACGTGGCTCGCTGCCTGTTGCACGGCGGGGTCGAAGCGGCGTCCGCCCTCGGCGGCGCGAACGGCGGCGAGCCACGATTCGATCGTGATCCGCTCGCTGGTCGTGAGCGGCGCGGCAGTGAGGCCGCTCTTCACCGGTTTGGCGGGATGTCTGCCGGCGAGCATGGTGACGAGCCGCCGCGGATCGCGATCATTGCCGACCGCGTCGAGAAACTCGCCCATGTTGGCGAGGGTGTGGGTGCGATCGGGGCGGCTCGCGGCGCCGCCGCGTTCGAAGGTGGGCGTGTGCCCGGCCGGGCCACCGTGGCAGGCTCCGGCGGCACATCTGTTGACGATCAACGGCTGCACCTGCCGCGTAAACCGGCTGACCACCGCGGGTGGCATGTCTCCTGCCCACGCGGGCAGGGCCATGGCGGCGCTCGCGATCGCGGCAATGAGGAACGGCATGAGGCCGTGAAGACACATGGCGGCTACGGCTCCGCGGGGAGAAGAGACTCGACGTGGGGCGGGAGGATAGGGGCCGCCGGGCCGTGGTTCAAGGAGAGTTCGCTTGTGGCCGACGTGGCCTTGTCCCTACACTTCCGACGCTTCAAAGCCCGCGTTGCCGCGGGAAACGCCCCGCAGGCACTCCCCCCACGCCCACCAGAGGATCTCATGGAACGCACGTTCGTCATGTTCAAGCCCGACTGCCTCGAGCGCGGCCTCGTGGGCCGGATCCTCACGCGATTCGAGGAGAAGGGGCTGCGGCTCGTGGCGATGAAGATGCTGCGGATCACTCCCGCGCTCGCCAAGCAACACTACGCCGAACATGTCGAGAAGCCGTTCTATCCGGGGCTCGAGGAGTTCATCACGGCGTCGCCGGTCGTGGGCACGATCTTCGAGGGGCCGGAGGTGGTTCGCGTGGTCCGTGAGATGCTCGGTGCGACCAGCGGACTGAAGGCCGCCGCCGGCACGATCCGCGGCGACTACTCGTCGAGTCGGCAGATGAACCTCGTGCATGCGTCCGACTCGCCTGAGTCGGCTGCCCGCGAGATCGGCATCTACTTCAAGGCCGACGAGATCCAGGCGTGGGATCCGTCGCTCGCGTGCTGGTATCAGGCGCCGGGCGAAGTCTGACGCCGCGCTGGCGCTTGGGGCTTCTTGACGGCTGCCCCCAGGAAGCCCGGAGCGCGAGCGACGGGTATACGGGTGGCGGGCGCGTTCCCCTTGCGACCTATGCGTTGAGCGTGGCGGCGGGAGTGTCGGCGGCGAGCCGCTCGATCATGTCGCGGCACGCGCGATCGACGGCGGTCTGCCACTGGCCCTCGGAGAGCCCCGCATTCATCTCGGGCCGGGCGTGCGCGAAGATCACGTCGCGGGCGCTCACGATGATCGCACCCATGCCGTCCGGATGAAATGCGCCGCGCACATCCGACGCCCGCCCGCCCTGGCGTCCGAAGCCGGGCACGAGCAGCCACGTGTGGGGCATGGCCGCACGGAGGTCGTCGAGTTGCTTGGGCCACGTGGCCCCCACGACGGCGCCGACCGCGCCGAATCGCCCGCCGGCGGCGGTGCGGACCGCGAGCTGCTCCACGCCAGCGGCGACGTGCTCATAGTTCGTCTTGCCGTCGCACCGCAGGTCCTGGAAATCCTTGCTGCCAGGGTTTGACGTCTTCACGAGCACGAAGATCCCGGCGCCGCGGGCATCGGCCGTTTTCACGAAGGGCTCGACGGAATCGAGGCCGAGGTAGGGGTTTACCGTGAGCGCGTCGGCAGCCCATGGTCCGGCGAGCCAGCCTTCGGCGTAGGCCTCCGCCGTGGAACCGATGTCGCCGCGTTTGCCGTCGGCGAGCACGAGCAGGTTCTTGCTCCGCGCGTGTGCGATCACGTCGGCGAGCGCCGTCATGCCGTGCGGGCCGATCGCCTCGAAGCATGCGAGCTGCGGCTTGACGATGGACACGAGTGGCGCGACCACGTCGATCACGTCGCGGCAGAATCGCGCGAAGATGTCAGCGAGCGTCTTGGGGTCGGAGGTGGCCGCGGCGGCGAGCGCCGGCGGCAACGATTCGCGGCGTGGATCGAGGCCGATGCAGGAGGGGGTGCGTCGGTCCTTTATCGCGGCGGCGAGGCGGTCGGCAAAGCGGCCGTGCGGGGGTGTCGGATGGGAGGGCGTGGTCGTGGCGGTCATGGTGATGGGGCTCCGCGGGGCGGTCACGGCATACGGACCATCAAGTGTGTCAGTCGGGCCGGGTGTTGACGAGTGGCGGCCGGGAACGGCCCCATTTCCAGCCCCGGTGCCGGAATGGCCTGTGGGCGGTCTACACGTCGATCCGAATCGGCTGGGGATTGTGGCGGCGGTGCTGTTGACGGCGTGGCGCGGGGTCTGGATGACGCTCGTGGCGGCGGCGGTGCTGGGCTCCATCGGCGGCGCGACGGCGGCGGCGCTCTGGAACTGCCTGGGCGTGGTGTGCATGCGGGGCAAGACAGGGGCCTCGGCCCGCGTTTGACGCGCGCCGTCAACTCGTGTTGAAGCCCGGATCGCGTTGTGCCATAGTGTTTCGGTCGTGGGGCGTCGGCGCCGGGTGCGCTGTCGTCCTACGGCGTGTTCGGGGCGTGGCGCAGCCTGGCTAGCGCGCTTGACTGGGGGTCAAGAGGTCGCAGGTTCAAATCCTGTCGCCCCGACTTGCCTTGTATAACCGTCCGGTCTCGGATGGTTGGCGAGGTGTTTGACGATCGGCCGGTGAGGGTCGCACGCCGCCCCGCGACGTGCGTCTCGATCCGGTCGATCCGCCCTTCCGATCGGAAGGGGCTTTCTTGCTGCCCGCGGCGGAGCGATCTGCTTCGCCGGGGTGTTCATGGTGGTGGCCGTGCTGGCCGCCGTGATCGTCTTCCTGATGCCTGTCGCCGGCCGCCTCCGGCAGGCCGCCGGCCAGCGGACGGCCGCTGCTGTTACGGAGCGTGCACGGCAGGGGGCGATTGCCGAAGGCGACGATGCCGCCCTCGAGCAAGCGGACGGGGCGGTTATTCCGCCGGCCCTCCCGGAAGGTGAGCCCGATCCGGATGCCGAGGTCTTGGACGAGCCGGTTCAACTCCTCGCGGGCCGCCGGGTTGGCACAGACCGTCTCGATCCGGTCCATGAGCGCCATCGCCTTCTGGACCTCCACCTCGACGCTCGCGGGCGGCTCGCGGTGCGGCATCCGCTTCTCCACTTCGGCGAGCGCCTTCTCGGCTTCAGCCAGTTCGGCCTGCAGATCGCGGAACCCTTTCCGTAGCGCGGCCCGGAGTTCGTCATCATCCTCTTCGAGAATGCGCTTCGGAGCCTGGTCTACCTTCAACCGCAGCCGCTCGACCCTTGCGAAGACCTCCTGGCGAATCGCCTCGTCAGGAGAAGGCGGAGCCTTTTGCATATCCCGGATGCGGGCCTCGACGGCCACCCGCAATTTGTCCTTGCCCGCAGCTCGCCGCATCAGTGTCACGAGTGTCCGTGCCGTGAACTGCAGCAGGGCTTCGCCGTCGATGTTGTTATGGTTGCACTTCTTTCCAGCCGTCTTCGTGTAGATGCTGCAGCGATACATCGGGCGGCCGACCCCGCGGTCCTTTCGCACGACGCCGTGCATGATCCCACCGCACTTGCAGGTTAGGTCGAACACGCACGGCGTCAGTGGGTAGGCGGCCGGGTCGTGTGCTTTGCGCTTGCCGCGCTGGGAGCCGCCCCGGGCCTTCAGATTGGCCTGGAGGCGATGCCAACGCTCCGGGTCAAACCGCGCAGCAAAGCCGGCCGCTGCACGGATCCGGTCCGCCACGTCGTTCTCGATCGTCTTGCCCGAACCATCCGTAAGCAGCTCTTCTTCGGTGACGGGGCGAAACCCCGTCGCCTTGGCGCGGTGATGCACACCCTCTGAATAGCGGCCGTACTCTTTGACACCGATGATGATCGGATTGGTGGCAAGCGCGAGGACGGTGCTCTCGTGCCATTTGCCAGACACCTCGTGCTCGACACCGTTGTCGTGCCGCGTGCGGCCGGCGTCCCGCGTGGGGATGCCAAGCGAGTTGAGACGCTGGGCAACCCGCTTCGCGCTCCAGCCGGCCTCCAGCCGCTCCAGAATCCAGACCCAGGTCTTGATCCGCTGCTCATTATTCGGCCGGAAGCGGATATGGCAGTTCCGCTCCGTATGACGCTGGTGCAAGGCGATCTCAACGAGCGTGCCGTCCGGCCTCTCGAGGAAGCGGCCGTGACCGTACGGCGGCACGCCGCCCGTGCTATAGCCCTGACTCGCAAGTTCGATGTGCTTGGTGATGATTCGTTCCGAGAGCTTTCGGCTGAACTCGCCGCTCTCGTGATAGCCAACGAACGAGACCAGCGACTGCCCAAGAGCCTCGGACCCGCGGGCGCCCGCCGCGATCACACCTTCCGACGTCACGATCGTCACGCCGGCCGACTTGAGCTCCTCCTCCACCAGCATCATCGAGAGCGGCGTGCGCGGCCGGCCGAGCCGGTCCCGCTTGTGGACGAAGAGATGGGAGATCGACGGGTCGGCCTTCAGTTCTGCGATCATCGCATCGAACGCCGGACGCTTTGTCCGAGTGCCGCTGACCGCGTCGTCGAGGTAGATGTCTTTGTACTTGGTCAGCCGATTGGCCAGCATGTATGCAAGGTCTGCCTGCGAGGCATTCAGCGGAATGCCAAGCTGCCTGGCGGCTGAAATCGCATAGTCGAGTTGCATCTCCAGCGACGATTCCTGTTTCGCGGAACTGCGGCGGAGGTAGCAGCGGGCTTGGCCGAAGAGCCGAACGGGCATCAGATCACCTCCTTGGCTTCACCGGCATCACGATGCCGGCAGAGGAATGTGGCGAACGCATCGACTGCAGCATCGATATCGAGCGAGTTGTCCCAGCGGATCGCAACGTCGGCGTCGAGGTGGCCGCGGGCGTCTGGTGCGCATCTCTCGGTCCAGATCCGCAGCACGTCGGTCATAGCGTCGGTGCCAGCGCGGCCAGCGGCGACTGCTAGAGGGTCGTCCTTGAGCCGCCCGATCGCCTCGCCGATCATGTCGTCGATGGACAGGCCTTCCGGGTCGAACCAGTCGATCAGGCCTGCAGCGTGCCACTCCCGTAGTTGGAGCAGGGCTGCCAACTCGAGCAGGAACTCGCGGGGCAGGCCCGCGAGCGATATCTCGGTTGGCGCGAGCGCGCCGACGCTGCGGAAGAATGCGGCAACGAGGTTGGCCGCATGATCCATCTGCCGAAGGACGGCGGCGATGAATCCCACTACCTCAGGGCTGCGGTGCGGCGGGGCGGCAGGGAGTGTGGGGCGGCTCGAACCAGTGCGGGGGCGGCGTTTCATGTCTCCTCCTTTGAGACAGCGGGCGGTCCGTCGAATCGTTCAGCAAGCCCCCATTTTCGCCGTCTCGCCCTCAGAAAGCAAGCAATTCCGCGAGATTGGATTCGAGGGGGTTGACGCAGTGACGCGCGGTTTGATTTCCGGGAGGCCCTCACGGCTTGTCGTCGTCGCCTGCTGACTGGTTCTTTGATCGCTCGGCGGCGATCTGACGAGCGATAAGTTCCGCGAGCAGTTCACGGAAACGCTGCACTGTTGCCGGGAAAGCCGGTCCGTAGGGTGGATCCGCGTCGATTCGATGCTTTTTGTTTGGGCCAATGTCATCAGGGTGTTCGGGATGGTTTGGGTGTTGATTCATGGGGTCTTGGAGAGAAATAGGAAAAACCGGCGGCGTGCCCGGGAGCCACGTGAGCCCCAGTCGGCACGCCGCCGGTCGTGTTGGCCGGAGTGGCCGCTACGCCACCCTGCGACGGAGACGCCTGCCACTCAGCCGCCGCGCACGGCGGCAAAGCCGAGAGTCATCGCCGGCGTCCCAGTCGATGCCGTAGGCCGCGAAGTCGAGTGCATCGTCGCCGGCACCGACTTCTCGTTGGTAACGCGAACCAGCCGGCGTCGGCGCGTAGCCGGCGGAACAACTGTCGATGTGAAAACCACGGCTACGCACGAGGGCGATCGTCTCGCCTAGTGCAGCCGCGATATCGGCGAGAAGACATTCGTCATCATGGACTGACATCTGCGCATTCCTTCCCCGTTCGGGGATCAAGGGAAACACCGGCGACGAGCGTCGCCACCGGCGAGAAAACCATGCCCGGCACGGCAACGTGCCTGCCGGGCAGATAGAGGCTGGGCCGCTACGACGCGGCTCGGCCATACGTCGGCTGGTCCGGCATCACCGGGCCAGCACGTGGAAGCTCGAGAGCAACTCGGCGATCAGCTTGGGGGCAACGCCCGGAATCATCGCCCGCACGATTGGCGGTAGCTTGTCGTACACGACGAATCGCTCCCGAAGGGCGGGCGGTTCATGGTGCGAGTCACCGTACCGAATTGCGTATTCATCGGCACTCCAGGTCGTGCAGCCGAGGCCGCCGGGCATCGTGAGCGCCGCTGCGTAGATGATCTGCGCGTCATCGAACGCGGGCGACCAGCCCGCCGTCCGGGAATAGATTCGGGGACCTTCGAGTTCGAGGTTGTCGATCCCCATTTCGGCGAGCCCGTTCAACTGTTCGTTGATGAGCGGGATCGCCGCGTCGGCCAGCGACAGGCTGGTCCGAATCAGATCTGTGAGATGGGCGAGCTCCGCCGCTCGCCCCGAAAGGCTGTCTTGCATTGGCACATTCCTTGGTGAGGCAGAGCGGCCAATACCAGTAGGCCGCTCAAGGAATATGCCGTGTTTGTTTCGGATATTTAGCTTGGTTGCCGCGGCGGACGGACGGCATCGACGCAGCAGCCTCACCTTCTCAACAACGCACCACCTCCACTGGTGGCTCTGTGCGACATCCCTTACTTTGGTGGGGTCTCGCACCCTCGGCTACCGCCATGCCCACGCCCGAACAACTCGCCCGCCAAGAGATCGACCGCCAGCTCGCGGCCTGCGGCTGGATCGTGCAGGACCGCGCGAGCGTGAACCTATCGGCGGGCCGCGGGGTCGCGGTCCGCGAGGCTCCGACGGAGACCGGCCCCTGCGACTATCTCCTGATGGTTGACCACCGGCCCGTTGGCGTCGTCGAAGCCAAGCGGCTTGGCCGCACGCTCTCCACCGTCGCCGACCAGTCGGATCGCTACGCCGACGGAGTGCCCGCCCACGAGGGCCTCCCGTTCGTGTACGAGTCCACCGGCGTCGAGACGTTCTTTCGCGACCGCCGTGATCCCGAGCCGCTGTCACGCCGCGTCTTCTCGTTCCACCGCCCGGAAACGCTCGCCGCCTGGGTCGCCGAGCCCGACACGTTCCGCGGGCGGCTCGCGCAGCTGCCCGACGATCACCCCCTCGCCACCGCCGGCCTGCGGGCCTGCCAGATCGAGGCCGTCACCAACCTCGAACGCTCCCTGGCGGCCGGGCGGCCCAGGGCCCTCGTGCAGATGGCCACCGGCTCCGGCAAGACGTTCACCGCCTGCGCCATCGCCTACCGACTCATCCGCTACGCCAATGCCAGTCGGATCCTGTTCCTCGTCGACCGAGCCAACCTCGGCAAGCAGACGAAGGACGAATTCGAAAGCTTCACCGTCCCCGACACCAACCGCACTTTCACCGAGCTCTACAACGTGCAGCATCTCAAGTCGCGGGCGCTCGATGACGTCTCCCGCGTCACGATCTGCACGATCCAGCGGCTCTACTCGCTCCTCCGCGGCGAAGACCTGCCCGAGGAGGCCGACGATATCTCCTCCTACGAAGTCTCCGCCGACGGCCGCACCCGCGAGGTGGCCTACAACCCCGCCATCCCGATCGAGACGTTCGACGTCATCATCACCGACGAGTGCCACCGCTCGATCTACAACCTCTGGCGGCAGGTGCTCGAGTACTTCGACGCCTTCCTGATCGGCCTCACCGCCACGCCCTCGCAGCAGACCATCGCCTTCTTCAATCAGAACCTCGTCATGGAATACGGCCACGAGCGAGCCGTCGCCGACGGGGTGAACGTGGGCTACGACGTCTACCGCATCCGCACCGAGGTCACGGAGAAAGGCGGCACCGTCGAGAAGGGTTTCTACGTCGACAAGCGGAGCAAGGAGACCCGCCGCACGCGGCAGCAGCTCCTCGACGAAGACCTCGTCTACGAAGGAAGGGACCTCGACCGCTCCGTCGTCGTTCCCTCGCAGATCCGCACCGTGCTCACGGCCTTCAAGGAAGCGCTCGGCACCGACCTCTTCCCAAACCGCACGATGGTGCCCAAGACACTCATCTTCGCGAAAGACGACGCCCACGCCGAAGACATCGTCCACATCTGCCGCGACGTCTTTGGCCGCGGCAACGCCTTCTGCAAGAAGATCACCTACAAGGCAGCAGGCCAGCCCGGCGAACGGGCGAAGAATGCCGAGGAGATGGTCAAGGAACTGCGGACGAGCCCTACGCTGCGGATCGCCGTCACGGTGGACATGATCGCCACTGGCACCGACGTGAAGCCGCTCGAGTGCCTGATCTTCCTGAGGGACGTCCGCAGCAAGCTCTACTTCGAGCAGATGAAGGGCCGCGGCACGCGGGTCGTTTCGGCCACTGAGCTCCAGTCGGTCAGCGGCGCCGACGCCACGGGCAAGGACCACTTCGTGATCGTCGATGCCGTGGGCGTGTGCGAGAGCGACAAGACCGATTCCCGCCCACTCGAACGCAAGCCGTCGGTGCCGCTCGCCGCCCTGCTCGACAGTGTGGCCCTGGGCACCCGCGACGACGACACGCTCTCCTCGCTCGCCTCCCGGCTGGCCCGGCTCGACCGCGTGCTCGACGACCGCCGCCGCAACGCCGTCGAAGCTTGCTCGGGCGGACGCACGCTCGGCTCGATCGCTGGCGACCTGCTCGCGGTGATCGACACCGATCGCGTTGCCGAGCACGCCGCCGCCCGCACGGGCACTGCTATCGACGCGCTCACGCCGGCCCAACTCGACGCCGCCCGCCACGACCTTGCCGTCGCGGCCTGCCGCCCGATCGACGACGTGACATTTCGCGAGGCGCTCGTCGAGGCCAAGCGGCTTACGGAGCAGACGATCGATACGGTCACGATCGACCGCGTGATCTCGGCCGGCTTTGATGCGGCTGCCAAGGAGAAATCCGAGAGCCTCATCAAGAGCTTCCGCGACTACATCGAGACGCACCACGAGAAGATCGAGGCCCTGCAGATCATCTACTCGCGGCCTTATAAGCAGCGGCTCACCGAATCCACGCTCAAGGATCTCGAAACGAAGCTCATGCGGGAGCGGGCCGATTGGACCGAGGACCGGCTCTGGGCGGCGTTCCAGGCGACGATGCCCGAGAAGGTCCGCGGCAAGTCGCAGGTGGGCCGGTTCGCCGACCTCGTCTCGCTCGTGCGGTTTTCCCTCGAGCAGCAGCCCATCCTCAAGCCGTTCGCCGAGAGCGTCCGCGAACGCTTCGACGAGTGGCTCACCACGAAGGCCGCCAGCGGCACGGTTTTCGGCGCGGACCAACTGGCGTGGTTGAACCTGATCCGCGATCACATCGCCACCAGTCTTTCCATTGAGCCCGACGATTTCGAGTACGCGCCGTTCAGCCAACAGGGCGGCCTCGGTCGGGCGCACCAGCTCTTCGGTGAGGGCTTGCCTGCGATCCTCGATGAACTCAACGAGGTGCTTGCGGCATGAGCGTGGCGTGCATCACTACAACAGGCCCGCGGTGGCCCACCGTGGCGATCGGTGACTGCCTGACGCTGATCAATGGGCGTGCCTTCAAGCCCGCGGAGTGGACGACGTCCGGCAAACCGATCATCCGAATCCAGAATCTGAACAACCCGGAAGCGTCCTACAATTACTACGAGGGAGAGCTGCCGGAGAAGTTTGCCGTTCGGAATGGCGACCTTTTGTTCGCATGGTCTGGAACGCCCGGCACGTCATTTGGTGCCCATGTGTGGCACGGCGAAGACGCCTGGTTGAATCAACACATCTTCAAGGTGCTGTTCTCGGCGGCACAGTTCGACAAACAGTTCCTGCGATACGCGATCAATCAGAATCTCGATGAATACATCCGTGCGGCTCATGGCGGTGCAGGCCTCGCCCACATCACCAAAGGGCGCTTCGAAGCCTCGGTTCTTCCCGTGCCGTCGCTTGCCGAACAGCGTCAGCTAGTCGCCGAGATCGAACGGCAGTTCACTCGGCTCGATGCCGGCGTCGCGGGGCTCGAACGCGTGCGAGCCAACCTCAAGCGATACCGCGCCGCGGTCCTCAAGGCCGCCTGCGAGGGCACGCTAGTGCCGACCGAAGCCGCCCTCGCCCGTGCCGAAGGCCGCGACTACGAAACCGGCGAGCAACTCCTCGAACGCATCCTTACTGCTCGCCGCGAGACCTGGGCCGGCAAGGGCAAGTACAAGACCCCAGCGTCGCCCGACACCGCGGGCCTGCCGCCGCTCCCTGAGGGCTGGACATGGGCAACTATCGAGCAGGTCGTATCGCTCGTGACAACTGGCGCGACGCCGCTACGGAGCAATGGAGCGTTTTGGCTAGACGGCACGATTCCATGGGTCACAAGTGGTGCCCTCAACAGACCATTTATTGACCATGCGGATGAGTTGATAACGGATCACGCCGTCGAACAGACCAATGCCAAGGTTTTCGCGCCTGGCACCCTGCTCGTTGCCCTGTATGGTGAAGGCAAGACCCGCGGAAAGGCGTCTGAATTGAGGATTGCCGCTGCGACAAATCAGGCTTGCGCCGCGTTGCTTTTCGATCGGCACAGCGACCTTGTTCGGCCCTACCTCAAAGTGTTCTTGATGCGCAACTACCACGACGTGCGCACTTTGTCTTCGGGCGGCGTTCAACCGAATCTCAGCGTCTCCCTGATCCGCGGCATGAGCTTTCCTCTCCCGCCCCTCGCCGAACAGCATCGGATCGTCGCCGAGGTCGAGCGGCGGCTATCGGTCATCGACGAACTCGAAACTCTCGTTGAAACGAACCTCGCCCGCGCCGGCCGTCTCCGTCAGTCGATCCTCGCCAAGGCCTTTTCTGGTGAGCTCGTCCCCGAGGAAGCCTGCTGATGTATCTCGCGTACATCGACGAGTCGGGCTGCACCGGTGCTCTAGCGAATGGCGGCTCGAAGTCTTTCGTTCTTGGGTGTCTACTCGTCCGCTCATCGCAATGGTCGCAGACATTCGACGCAGTGCTCGGCTACCGCCGTTACATCCGCGAGGAATTCGGCCTCCGCCTCCGTGATGAGATCAAGGCAAACAATCTGCTCCACAACCGCGGTGGCTTCCGCGAGTTAGCCCTCAGCGAGCATTCACGGCATTCCATCTACCGCGGCGCCCTGCGACTCGTTCCGAAGATCGAGGCCAAGGCATTCGCCGTCGTGATCCGAAAGGAGTTCTTGCAAGGCGGTGATCCACACGAATGGGCATGGACGTTTCTGCTCCAGCGGCTGGAGCGGTTGGCGACCACCAGCAGGGCGCAGGTGATGGTCATTCACGACGAGGGCCAAGCCGACGAGATTCGTCGCCTTGCTCGGAAGGCCCGTCGCGCCGGCGTTGCAGGTAGCGCATTCGGCTCAGGAGTGGTCCAACGCCCGTTCGATCGTCTGATCGACGATCCTGTCAGCCGGAATTCGCAGCAGTCGCTCCTCCTTCAAGTAGCTGACCTCATCGCCTACGCGGCATTCCGTCGCGTGTATCCCGCTCCATCAACCAGAAGGCATCCCGTGGTACCCACGGCAATGTGGGACGAACTCGGGGGTGCCCGGATGGCCGAGGTCAACCAGCGATCAGGTGGGCCGTCGCCGGGCATCGTCACCTGGCCGCGGCAGGAGCGTGCGCCATGACGCTGGCAAAAAAAGAAAGGGCCCCCTTTCGGAGGCCCCTAGGGAAGACCTACACCGGACTTAGGTCCGGTTCAGTCCTCACCTAGAACGATAGCCCGACGCCCCCTTTGGAATCAACCTCGAAGTCATCAAAGCCATGTCCGACGCCAAACAGCTCGTCGCCAAGCTCTGGAACTACTGCTCGATCCTCCGCGACGACGGTCTGTCGTACGGCGACTACGTCGAGCAGCTCACGTTCCTGCTCTTCCTCAAGATGGCCGACGAACAGACGAAGCCTCCCTTCTCCCGGCCGGCGATCACGCCCAAGGGCTTCGACTGGGCCACGCTGCTCACGAAGGATGGCGACGAACTCGAAACCCACTACCGCCACACGCTCGAAACCCTCGGCACGAAGCCGGGGATGCTCGGCCTGATCTTCAAAAAGGCACAGAACAAGATCCAAGACCCGGCCAAGCTCCGCCGGCTGATCGTCGAACTCATCGACAAGGAGCAGTGGACGAGCCTCTCGGCCGACGTGAAGGGCGACGCCTACGAAGGGCTCCTCCAGAAGAACGCCGAAGACGTGAAGGGGGGCGCGGGCCAATACTTCACACCCCGGGCCCTGATCGCCGCGATGGTGGACTGCGTCGCCCCCGTCCCGGGCGAGACGATCTGCGACCCCGCCGCCGGCACCGGCGGGTTTCTGCTGGCCGCCCACGACTATCTCGCCAAGCACCACGCTCTCGACAAGGCCCAGAAGAAGAAGCTCAAGAGCGGCACGCTTTTTGGCGTCGAACTGGTGGACAGCGTCTCACGGCTCTGCGCGATGAACCTGCTGCTCCACGGCATCGGCGGCGAGGGCGAATCGGAGCCCCCGATCTTCACGAAGGACGCGCTTGGTGGGAAGCACGGCGAATACGGCGTTGTGCTCGCCAATCCGCCGTTCGGCAAGAAGAGCAGCGTGCGGATCGTGAACGAGGCGGGCGAGGAGGACCGCGAAACGCTCGTCATCAACCGCGATGACTTTTGGGCCACGACGAGCAACAAGCAGCTCAACTTTCTCCAGCACATCTTCACGATCCTGAAGCAGCATGGCCGGGCCGCGGTGGTGCTGCCCGACAACGTGCTCTTCGAGGGCGGGGCCGGCGAGACGATCCGCCGCGAACTGCTCCAGCAGGCCGACGTCCACACGCTCCTGCGGCTGCCGACCGGCATCTTTTATGCCCAAGGCGTGAAGGCGAACGTGGTGTTCTTCGACCGTAAGCCGGCCCGCGAGCAGCCGTGGACTGAAAAACTCTGGATCTACGACCTGCGGACCAACATGCACTTCACGCTCAAGGAGAACCCGCTCACCCGCGGCGATCTCGACGATTTCGTGACGTGCTACCACGCCGCCGACCGCACGGCCCGCAAGGAGACCGAGCGATTTAAGGCATTTTCGTTCGATGAACTGTCGAAGCGCGACAAGGCAAACCTCGACATCTTCTGGCTCAAGGACGAGAGCCTCGAGGAGTCGGCCAACCTGCCACCGCCCGACGTGATCGCCACCGAGATCGCCGAAGACCTCGCCGCCGCCCTCGACCAGTTCGCTGAGATCGCGTCAAGCCTCTCGCCAAATTCATAGGCGTCGCCTCGCGCCTACCCCCAGATGTTCAACCCGAAGGATTATCTCGCCCCGTTTCGCCGCGTCCACGACGAGTTCGCCCGAGAGACGGCGGCCGCGCGGTCGGCAATGGCTGCTGCGATCGAATCCAGCCAGCGACTGTGGCGCGACGTCGAGGCCGCAAACGCACGCTGGCTCAAGGATTCCGAGACAGTGGTTCAGGCCCTGCCGCAGCGAGGCTGGTATCTGACCGGTCGGGAACCTTGCACGCTCGTGCATCAACTAGCGCGATTCATCGAGGCCCACGACTGGGAAATGGTCGACCGAACGATACTCGACAACATGCCTCGCCTCCTTCCCGAGAAGGCTGCCCAATGGCTCAACGAGCAGAACGTGCCCACATATTGCATCACACGTTTTCAGCTCTTTCTCGACCACCACCATGAGGGGCGCTATGAGGAAGCGACCTTCATCGGCATTCCGTTGCTCGATGAGTTGTCGAGATACCTCTACGAAGGCGCAGACTTCACCACCAAACGTCAATCCAAAAACTGCACGAAGCCGGCTATGGCCATGCGAAGACCGTCCGGCGTTCGCGTCACTTCGTTCGCCAGCCGATTCGTCTCCGGCTTCGGCTCCCTTCAGAAGGACTCGACGCTCAATCGCTGCGCAGATCCGGACTACTGGTGCCGGCATGCGATTCTGCACGGCCAGATGCGACGCCCGATGGGCCTCAAGGATTCGGCGAAGTGCTACATGGCGATTGCGTTTCTGATTTTCGGCCGAGACGAGTCGGATCTCGTCGGGACCGACTCGGCGCCTGATGTCGACGCGTCGACAGTCTCGCCTTGATCGCACCCGGCCGTGCCGCTGCCGCGGCGCGATGTTTCACCCGAGATAAGTGCACCTCGAGCAATTGCACTTGGTGCGAGCTGAACTCGGGGCTATAGACTTTTCAGTACGGCTCCCTCCTTCAGCCTGTCTATGCGTCTGCTGCCTGTCATCCTCGTGATCGCCAACCTGCTGCTCCGCGGAGTGGCGGTGCCGCACGTACACGCCGCGTCAGCCGATCCGGCGGACCACGCGGTTCGGCCGCACGTCCATCTGGCAGGGCACGCCGATCGCCACGCTCCGACACACGTCCACCATCGCGCAGGACACGGGCATGGTCACGGCCATCGGCATGTCCACCGCGACACCGGTCCCGAACACGCTCGCGCTGATCACCACGACTCGACGCCTGTTCCTGAGCATGATGACGATGCGGTCTATGTCGACGAAGACACCGTGATTTTCGTTTCAGCCGGGCGGTCGCTGCTGCCGCATGTCATCGCGGGCTGGTTCATGCCTCCGCCCCACGGGTTTGTCGTTTCGCTGTCAGCTATTGCCCCGCTACCCCGGCACGTTCGCCCACCCGGCGACGGCGCAGCGACGATCCACACACTCTTGCCGCACGTGCTTCGCGTTTGATCGCGAAACCTTCTTCCGGTGCGCCGGCTCGGTGGCGATCCGCCCCGTAGCTGCGATGGCAGACCGCCTCTTGGCGGCTCCTACACGACGATGATCCCGCCGCCTGTTTCTCGCTCGATGCCCCCCATACGCGAGTGTTGCATGCTCAAAGCCTTCGTTCGATTCATCCGCGGGATGCTCACGCTCGCGATTCTTGGCGGCCTGATCGCCGCTGGTGCATGGTATCGAGACGTGTGGCTGCCGCTCCTGCAGTCGCCGCACGCCGAAGAGCCGACTGCGACTGCTACTGGCGATGATGAGCCGGTTTCTCAGGCCAAGGTGCTCGAGTTGAGCCCGCAGGCCCGACAGAATCTCAAGCTGGTCTCACGTCCCGCGAAACTCTCGACCTACTGGCGATCGATCATCGTGCCGGGCCAGATCATGGACCGGCCGGGGCTTTCGGACCGAGGCGTGACGTCGCCGGCCGTGGGCGTGGTGACGCAAATCCATGCATTCGCTGGCGACACCGTACGGCCCGGGGACAGGCTCTTCACGCTGCGGCTGGTGAGCGAGTACATCCACAACACCCAGTCGGAGCTGTTCAAAGTCACCCGCGACATCGAGCTCGAGACCGAAAAGCGGCAGCGTCTCGCCCAGATCGGCGAGGGCGCGATTCCACAGGTGCGTATCATCGAGGTCGATCAGCAGCTCCGTCGGCTTCAGGCGGCGAGTGAAAGCTACCGGCAAGACTTGCTGACCCGGGGCCTCAGCCTCGACCAGATCGCACAGGTGGCGGCTGGCAAGTTCGTCGCCACGGTGGACGTGGTCGCGCCGCCGCCCATCGCGGCCCCATCCGCATCACAGGCGTCGGTCCCCACCCCACCGGCTGCGGACATCGCGTATGAGATCCAGGAACTGAAAGTGGACCTCGGAACGCAGGTGCAGGCAGGCCAGCTCCTGGGGGTACTCTCGAACCATGGTCTGCTCTACATCGCCGGTCACGCCTTCAAACGAGAGGCCTCGTCACTCGAGCGGGCCGCTCAAGCGCACTGGCCGATCCGGGTCGAGTTCGCCGAGGACGATGCGGCGTCGTGGCCGGCACTTGACCAGACGTTCGAGATCCGGCACCTCTCCAACACCGTCGATCCCACGAGCCGGACGTTTGATTTCTTCGTGCCACTGACCAACCAGTCCCGCTCCTATGCGAAGGACGGCAAGACGTTCGTCGTCTGGCGTTTTCGGCCCGGCCAGCGGGTGCGGCTGCACGTGCCAGTGGAAGAACTCAAGGATGTGCTCGTGCTGCCGGCCGCGGCGGTCGTGCGGGAGGGCCCAGAGGCCTATGTGTTCCGACAGAACGGCGATCTTTTCGACCGACGCCCTGTTCGCGTGCTGCATGAGGATCGGCTCAATGTCGCCATCGCCAACGACGGCAGCGTAGCGCCCGGATGGTATCTGGCACAGGGGTCGGCAGCGTCGCTCAACCGGGTACTCAAGGCCCAGTCCGCCAGCGGCACACCGGTGGGCGTACACGTCCACGCTGACGGCACCGTGCACGGAGCCCACTAGGACACGCCATGCTCAACGCCGTCATCCGCTTCGCCCTGCGATACCGCCTGCTCGTGGTGGTGGCGAGCCTCGTGCTGCTCTTCTACGGCAGCTACTTGGCGACGCTCATGCCCATCGATGTGTTTCCCGATCTTGACCGGCCACGGGTCGTGATCATCACGGAGTGCCCAGGTCTGGCGGCCGAGGAGGTGGAGACGCTCGTCACGCAGCCCATCGAAATCGCCCTGCTCGGAGCGAATGGCGTGGAGGCCGTGCGCAGCCAATCCACGGCGGGACTGAACGTGATCTACGTGGAGTTCAACTGGGACGTCGAGGTTCGCGCAGCTCGGCAGACGGTGCAGGAACGGCTGACGACGGTCGCCGCCATTCTCCCCGAGGGGATACGTCCGCAGATGACGCCTACGTCCTCGATCATGGGGCAGATCGTGGTCGCAGGCATGTACCGCCAGCCGGGCCCCACCGGCGGCGATATTGCTGCGGTAGCCGGGACGTCCTACGTGGCCGAACTGGCCAGCGATGATGGAAAGCCGTCCGTGCATGCGTGGAGGGTTATCGACCGCCATCGCCCCGCCACGTGGGAACAGGTTCCGGTGGAGAAGCTGCGGTGGATCACGCCCGCGGTTGCCCCCGATGACGGCGGCCAGGCGGGAACCTCGCGTACAGCCTCGCTTACGATCGCCGGCCGTGAGCACGAGGTGGTATTTCCCACGAAGCTCCAGCAGTCGATGAACCTACGCACCACCGCAGACTGGGTCGTACGGCCCCGCCTCCTGAAAATCCCCGGCGTCGCCGAGGTGTTCATTCAAGGCGGCGACCGCAAGCAGTACCAGATCCTTGCCGATCCAGCGGCCATGCTCGAGTACGGCGTGTCGCTGCAGATGGTCGAGCAGGCCTTGCGTGATAGCAACATCAACTCGAGCGGCGGCTTCGCCGTCCAAGGCGAGCAAGAGCGACCAATTCGCGTGCTGGGACGGCTCGGTCCGGACTCGGCTCGTGTGCTCGAGGATCTCCGTAAGGTCCCGGTCGCCGCCCACCCCAAGCGCACCGTCCTTCTGGGCCAGGTGGCCGACATCGTCGAGGGTCCTCAGTTCAAACGCGGCGACGGTGCCATCAACGGCGTGCCCGGCGTCGTGTTCACGATCGCAAAACAGCCCCACGTCGATACACGAGCTCTCACCGATCGGATCACCGATGCGTTTCGGGAGGTGGAGGCCGCCTTGCCGGCCGAAGTCGTCGTGAACTCCGAGCTTTTCCGGCTCAAGAACTTCATCGACCGGGGCATCTTCAACGTCGGTGAAGCGCTCGTCATCGGGGCGGTGCTCGTACTGATCGTGCTGTTTCTGTTCCTCATGAATCTGCGGACAACATTCATCACGCTGACGGCCATCCCGCTGTCACTCGTCATCACGACGCTCGTGTTCCGGATCGCAGGAATGCTGACTGGCACGCAGCTCTCCATCAACGTGATGACTCTTGGCGGTATCGCTGTTGCGATGGGCGAACTCGTTGACGATGCCATCGTTGACGTAGAAAACATCTTTCGGCGGCTCAAGGAGAACAACGCCCTCCCCGAGCCGAAGCCGGCACTCCGCGTCGTCTACGACGCCAGCCGCGAGATCCGCAGTGCCATCGTGTTCGGCACGGCAGTCGTGATCCTCGTTTTCCTGCCGCTGTTCGCCCTCTCTGGAGTCGAAGGCCGCCTGTTCGCGCCGCTGGGTGTGGCCTACATCGTGTCGATCCTCGCGTCGCTGCTCGTATCACTGACCGTGACGCCCGTCCTGTCGTACTACCTGCTGCCGCAGTCGCAGGCGACGCACCACGAGCAGGACGGGTTGCTCCTGCGGATCCTGAAATCCCTGGCGACACCGCTGATTCAGTTCAGCATGGCAGTGCCGGGCCTGCTCCTCGTAGTGACGTGGCTGGGCGTGGCGTTCGCCGGATGGGAACTCTCCAGGCTGGGGCGAGACTTCCTGCCGCCGTTCGACGAGGGCAGTGTGCAGGTGAACGTGACGCTCCCGCCTGGTTCGTCGCTCGACGCCTCCAACCGCATGTCGTCGCTCATTGACGCGAAACTGCGGTCGCTCCAGAAAACCGACGATCGCCCAGACGGTGAGATCGTTCATTTTGTGCGCCGAACAGGTCGCGCGGAGATGGATGAACACGCCTCGCCGGTGAACGCGGGCGAATACATCCTGAGCATCAACCCGAACTGCGGGCGGCACCGTGACGAGATCATCAAGGAACTGCTCGCTGAACTCGGCAGTGAGGTCCCCGGCGTGTCCATCGAGGTCGAGCAGCCGTTGGCCCATCTCATCAGCCACATGGTGTCAGGCGTCTACGCCCAGATCGCGATCAAGGTGCACGGCGACGACCTCGACGTGCTCATACAGGCTGCCGACCGGATCAAGTCGGCCATCCAGTCGGTACCTGGCGTAACCCCACCGGTGATCGAGCCGATCCAGCAGGCCGAGGAACTGAACATCCGACTGCGTCCGGATGATCTCGCCTTCCACGGCGTAACCCGCGAGCATGTCGCTCGGATTCTCCAAACGGCGTTGCAAGGCGAGGTGGTCTCGCAGGTGCTCGAGGGTCAACGTCGCTTCGATCTCCTCGTGCGGCTCGAGGAGGGCTACCGGACAGATTATGCGAACCTCGGCCGCCTCCGGATCGATCTGCCGGACGAGCGAGGGCAGATCGAACTGCGGGAGCTTGCCGATATCGGTGAGGGCACGAGCCCCAATGCGGTGAATCGCGAAAACGCCCGCCGCCGGATTGTCGTCCGCTGCAACACGCAGGATCGCGACCTCTCGAGCGCCGTTGCCGAGATCCAGTCCCGGGTCCGGCAACGTGTGGACTTGCCCGAGGGTTATTTCATCGAATACGGCGGTCAGTTCGAGAGTCAACAGCGTGCCACGACGCTGATCGTCGTCCTCGCGGGTCTATCCGTCGCCGGGATGTTCGTCGTCCTGATGATTCTCTATCCATCGGTGCGAATTGTGCTTCAGTTGCTCAATGCTTTACCCACCGCCTTCATTGGCGGCGCCTTCGCGCTCGCGATCACCCATCAGCCGCTTTCTGTGGCGAGCCTCGTGGGGTTCATCTCGCTCGGCGGCATCGCTGTCCGCAATGGCATCCTGCTCGTGACGCACTACTTCCACCTTATGCAGGACGAGGGTGAAACCTTTTCCCGGCAGATGGTACTGCGAGGCAGCCTCGAGCGACTCGCGCCGGTTCTCATGACCGCCCTGACGGCCGGCATCGGACTCGTGCCGCTGGTGATCGGTGGCCAGGAGCCGGGACGCGAAATTCTGTATCCAGTGGCCACGGTGATTCTCGGGGGCCTCGTGACCTCGACGTTCTGCGAATTCCTGATTCACCCGGGTCTGTTCTGGAGGTTCAGTGGCCAGGATGCCATGCGGCTCGCTCGAGCACGCGGCAATGACGAGGAGAACCTCGACGAAGACGAGCGATGACATGAGGCACCGTTGCGTAACCGTGCCGGCCGAAACCTTGATGAGGAGATGGAAGCATGACTCGACCGATGGTTCTCACGGCTGTTGCGATCCTCGCCACAGCCATCTCGTCAGTGGGATGTTCACAGGCCCCAACGCCACCGAAAGCACCCGCGAAGGCGGCTGCGGCGAAGGCCTCAGACCATGGCCATTCACACGATGGTGAACATAACCACGAGCATGGGGCCGGCCCCCACGATGGCACGCTCGCTGACTGGGGAGGCGGAAAGTACCACGTGGAGTTCACGGTCGACCACGACAAAAAAGAGGCCGTCGTCTATGTGCTGGGCGCTGACATGAAGACGCCATCTCCAGTGAAGACGGCGGATGGCAAGCTGCTGCTCACCATCCGCGAACCCGCGTTCCAGGTCGAGCTCGTGGCCAGACCGCTCAGCGGAGATGCCGAGGGCACGTCATCGTGTTACGGCGGCATGCACGAAAGCCTTGGGGTCGTCAGGGAGTTCGCCGGCACGATCAGCGGCGAGGTGGGCGGAACCCCGTTCGCGGGCGATTTCGCAGAAGGGCACCACGAAGATCACGACCATAACTAATCGCCATGTTTACGCGCGAGCCACCGCCTTCGCACCGCGCCAGCGAGGGCGGTGGCCGTGTCGCGGTCGATGGGGTGGCACAGCTGCCCACCAGCTTGGCCCCGACACGTGTATTCGGCGTCTGCCGAATGCCGGGTTACCCATCTTTCCTGACAGGCATTTCTGCAGCCGGCTGCCCCGATCCTGCGGGGGCCGTGGCTTCTCGACATTTCCTGTCCAGCAATAGGTGCTGCCTGTATGGCCGCGCTCGTTCCATTCCGACGATGCTATGGCCGTATTCGCGATTCAGACTTCATGCGACGCCCAAAGCGATGAAACGCCCTATATCCGGCTTGCTGCAGCAGCTCAGGCGATGGGTTGCTTCAGCTATCGTTACTGGCTCGATCGTGTTGATTACGGGGGCGACTTCCGCCGACGGCCAGGACTGGTCCGCCCCCGACGCACCAACGCGAATCGATGAGCCCGGACGGCCGCTCGGGGGCTATCCTGCCAACGCTATTGAGGCACACGGGCCGTCTCCCAGAACGTTGGACGAGTTCATCTCGCTCGCCGAGCGCAGCCACCCGAAGCTCCGCGCGGCCCGCGCCGCTGTCGAGGCGGCCCGGGGCAAGGCCGTGCAATCCCGCCTTTATCCCAACCCGATGGTCGCCGCGGGATCGCCGCAGATCGCGGGTGCCTATAGCCAGTGGAACGGCTACGCCACCCAAGACATCGTCACGGCCGGCAAACTACGGCTTGCCCAGCAGGCTGCGCTCCGCGAGGTGCAGAAAGCCGAATACGAGCTGATCCGGGCTCGCTTCGACGTACTGCGTGACGTGCGACAGTCGTTCTACGCACTCCTCGTCTCACAGCGTCGCGTCGAGATCTACAGCCAACTGCTGGAGATCGCTAAGCGGTCATACGACATCGGAGGCGAACTTGCGAAGGCCGGCGAGGGCACGAAGGCTGACGTCTTGTTCTGGAGCATCGAGCGTGACCGTGCCGACGTCCGCCTGCTCAATTCCACGGTCTTCGTCGAGACGGGCAGACGGCAATTGGCGGCCGCCGTCGGTCTGCCGAGGGCCGATGTTGAGCAGATCGAGGCCGATCTATTCCAGCAGCTGCCTTCCTTCGATCTCAAGACCCTACAGGAGGCGGTTGTACAGCGTAACGCACTGCCGCGAGCTGCGGAGGCTGATGTTGCTCGGGCCCAGTGGGCCCTTGAGCGGGCGGTCGTCCAGCCCATCCCCAACATCAATGTGATGGGCGGCTATCAGCGGCAAGTGGACTTTCCGGCGCAAGATCAGGGGCTCATGCAGGTCATGATGGCAGTGCCTCTGTTTGACCGGAACCAGGGCAATATTCGCTCTGCCCGCGCTGACATCGCCTCGTCGCGAGCGAACCTGCGAACGATCGAACTCGATTTGGCCACACAGACAGCCCAGACCATCGCCAACTACCGCACCTCGCAGAGGCTCGTGTCGTGGTACGAGGAGTACATCCTTCCCAAGGCACGGGAGACCGTGCAACTGACGCAGCAGCTCTACGCACGCGGTGAGGTTACGTTCCTGAGCCTGCTACAGGCCCAGCGAATCCTGACGGAGACCGAGTTGGCGTTCGTCGAGTCGCAGGCCGAGCGTTGGAACGGCGCCGTCGCCGTTGCGGACCTACTGCAGCTCGAGGTTTTCCCTCCGACCATCGACGCACCAGCCGCGGCACCCGCGGATTTTCGCCAGGAGTTGGGAGATGACGGACGCCGCGTAGGCCGTGACCCGAACCAGCCCCCCATTCCGCTCGCACAACCACCCGCAGCAGGCGCCCCCGAGCTGATTCAGCCTCTCCCGAAACCTTGATATGACCATGATCTGTTGCACACTTACCGCGCCGATATCCGTTCGCGCCGCTGCTGCCTTCTTGGCTGCATACGCTCTCTGTGATGCCTCGCTTGCCGCGGAGAAAGTCACACTTCTGGAACCGCAGCGGCACGACGGAACCGCCCCGCAACAGACGAAGCAAGATCGACAAGATTCATCCGCTGGCATCGTCGGGATCGGCCCGGAGGCGGCCCGCCGCGAAGGCGAGGATCGTCTCGCCAAGATGCTCCCACCCCGGACGGATTCACCCCGCGATTGGCACGCTGGCATCGAGCCACTCCACTACTGTGGAGAACCGCGGGTGCTTTTATCGTGTATACCCCCGCCGCCGTGCCACCCCAGCAGCCCGCCACGCCCATTCGACCTCATTGGCGTCAGCGGGGCACCCACATGCGGGCCAATCTACCGAGGCCCTTGCTGCCCCAGAACGGGCACCAACGACGGCGGATCACTGCTGCGAACCCACCGGCTGCACGACCGCGCGTTCGACTGGTTCTACAGAGCCAAGTGATGCCAGCTTTGCGTGCTTGACATTGCCCCGAACGCGAAAATAACCTCCTCTAAATTGGCTGATCTGTCACACCTCACTAACCCAGACCAGGGTCGATAGCGTGCAGCGCATTCATTCCACGCGATGGTCGCGGCTCGTGCGCTGCATGCTTGTTGTGGCCGCGTGGCAAGCACCGCTACCGTTCTGGCACAACCACGGGACGCTCGCGAACGCTACCCAGGCAAGCACGTCTTGGCTGGCTGATCACCTCCGGACGCACCACGCTGCGATTGACCCGTTCTCGCAGTTCGTCTTTGGCTGGCACCTTCATTTTGCTCTTCCCGAGTCTGGCGACGAGACGCCCGACTCACCAAAGCCGGCAAGGCAGCCAGGCGTCATGGCGAGCGGGCTTACTTCGTGGGACAGCTTTGTTCGACTTCAAGAACCGATCGCGTCTGGTGTCTGGCACCCTATGCTGATCGTGCCCAGAGCGTTGGCAGCCGATCGCATGCTGAATGGCGTCCGGCGCACCGGCGGGTTCTTCACGGATTTCGCGCCTGACATGCCGCTGCCTGTGCGGCTTGGCATCTTGCGCTGCTAGCGGCTCGATTGCCGCCTTCTCTCGTCCGTTGTTCGGGCGTCCTTGCGCGGGTATCGCGCGACGTCCCGCCTTTGGTGCACCGGTGAGTTTCCTTGCGTGGAGTTGAACATGGCGTCTCCATCGTCGCCCTCAGTCGTCCGACGGCGTTTCATGCCCATAGTTCTCGTTGGTTTCGCAGCCGCAGCGGCGGGAGGGTATTCGCTCTTCGGTCGGTCTCGTGAGGCCACGCCGCCTCATGCTGCAGCGGACCACGCTGCCAGCTCGCCCGCGCAGGCTAGCGCGACGCGGGAGTCGCCTCCAGCCTCATCGGCAATCATCTTCCCGCAAGCTTCGTGGCAAGCGGCCACCATCGAGATGCAGCCGGCTGCAGTCGGTGCCCTCGAGCAGGCGACGACGCTGACCGGAAAGATCACGCTCAACGAAGACCGAGTTGCCCACATTTTTCCGCTCGTTGAAGGACGAGTGGACAAGGTGAACGTCGGTCTCGGCGATGCCGTGAAGAAGGGGCAGCAGATGGCGGTCATCCAGAGCCGCGAAGTCGGGCAGGCGATGCTGCAGCTCGCCCAAGATCGCCTCCAACTGAGCTTTGCCCAGCGGAAGGATGCGTGGACGCAGTCGGTCGCGGCGAACACCCAGGCGATGATCGAGTTGTTGCGGGCCAACGCTGCCGTCGAGGAGATCGAGACGCAGCTGCGCAACCGCCCGCTCGGTGAATACCGCGACAAACTGATGACGGCGTACATCGAGCACGCCACGAGCCGCAAGAATCTCGATCGGCTGACGCCGCTACAGACCAACGGCATCATCGCCTCGCGGCAGATCTTCGAGGCCGAGGCCAACTGGACGACGGCCCGAGCGACCCTGCAATCACTGCTCGAGCAGATCGAACAGGACGCGAAGCAGGCGGCAGTGATATCGGCACAGACCGTGCAGGAACTGCAAACCCGGGTGGCGGTAGACGAAACCGCCCTCAAGATACTCGGCTTTGACGAAGCCGCGATCGCGACGATCGACCCCAAGCAGGGTGAGGCCCTGGCGCACTGCCCGATCCACGCGCCCTTCGACGGCACGGTGATTTCGAAGGACGTGGCCCTCCTCGAGCATGTGGGGCCGACGAACCAGATTCTCGGCGTGGCCGACATGGCGACCGTGTGGCTCACAGCCGACGTTTACGAGGAGCACCTCCGGCTTCTGAAGCAGGTCGCAAATCAGGCGGTGACGTTCCGGAGCGAGGCCTGGCCCGACCGGGTCTTCGAGGCCCGGATCTTCTACACGGGTGACATCGTTGACAGCGAGACCCGCACGATCTCGCTCCGAGCCGTGGCCGACAACACCGACCGAATGCTCAAGCCCGGCATGTTCGTGACTGTGGAGCTTCCGGCGAAGGCCCAGGCGACCGTGCTCCAGGTGCCGCTGACGGCGATCCAGGAACACGAGGGCAAGTCCTTCGTGTTCGTGCATGGCAGCGGAGACACGTTCGAGCGCCGGGACGTGAAGCTCGGTCGCCGTAATCCCAAGGTCGTCGAAGTCCTCGACGGCATCAACGCGGGCGACGAGATCGTCGTCAGCGGCGGCTTTGCCCTCAAGTCTCAGATGCTCGCCGCCCTCCTCGCCGAGTGACGGCGGCTACGCACCCCACCCTCCCCGACGACGAATGGAACTGACGTCATGGTCTCCAGCATCATTGAATGGTCGCTCGGTAATCGGTTCGTCGTGATGCTCCTGGCGGTCGTGCTGATGGGCGTCGGCTTCGTCGCCGTCTCGAGCCTGCCCTTGGACGCGGTGCCCGACCTCACCAACGTGCAGGTACAGGTGCTGACGACGTCTCCGTCGCTCGGCCCGGTAGAAGTCGAGCAGTTCATCACGTTCCCCGTCGAGAACGCGATGAGCGGGCTGCCGCGCGTCTCCGAGATTCGCTCCATCAGCCGGTTCGGGCTCTCGGCCGTAACCGTCGCCTTCGAGGAAGGCACGGACGTCTACTGGGCTCGCAACTTGATCAACGAGCGGCTCCAGCAGGCCCGGGAAAACATTCCGCCCGGTATGGGCGATCCGCAGATGGGCCCCATCGCCACGGGCATGAGCGAGATCTACCAGTTCGAGGTCCGCGCGAAACCGGGCTACGACTTCGGTCTCATGGACCTGCGAACGATCCTCGACTGGCAGATCGCGTTCCAGCTCCGCAGCGTGCCCGGCGTCATCGAGGTGAACACGTTCGGCGGCCAACTCAAGACGTATGAAATCCAAATCGATCCTGACAAGCTGCTCAACTACGACGTCTCGCTGAGCCGCGTGTTCGCGGCGCTCGAGGAAAACAACGGCAATGCTGGTGGCGGTTCCATCATGCACGGGGCCGAACAGCGGCTGATCCGGGGCGAAGGCCTCGTGGCGACGCTCGACGACATCCGCAACATCGTCCTCGACAGTCGTAGCGACGGCACACCGATCCGGGTGGCGGACATCGGTGAAGTGCGATTTGCACCGATGCTCCGGCAGGGTGCCGTGACGCGAGATGGTGACCGAGAGGCTGTCACGGGCATGGTCATGATGATCATGGGGGGCAACTCGCGGCAGGTCGTCACCGACGTGAAGGCGAAGATCGAGCAGATCAACGCCACGCTGCCGGATGGCGTCTACATCGACACCTTCTACGACCGTACCGAACTCGTCATGAAGACGATCCACACCATCGCCGAGAACATCGGCGTCGGTGTGGTGCTCGTGATCATCATGCTGTTTCTGCTGCTCGGCGACGTGAGGGCCGGACTCATCGTGGCGGCTGCCATTCCCCTCTCGGCGATGAGTGCCCTGATTGCCATGAAGGTGGCTGGGGTCTCCGCCAACCTCATGAGCCTCGGGGCTGTCGATTTTGGCGTCATCGTGGACGGCGCCGTGGTGATGATTGAGAACGCCGTGCGGGCGGCCAGTGCCTGGCAGCGGACACACGGCAAGGGGAGCGTGCCCAAGGAGGTGTTCAAGGAGTCTTCGAAGGAGGTCGGCACCCCGATCCTGTTCGCAGGGCTGATCGTGATCATCGTCTTCATCCCCATCCTGAGCCTCGAGGGTGTGGAGGGCAAGATGTTCAAGCCAATGGCCTTCACATTCATGTCGGCCCTGACTGCTGCCCTCGTCCTCTCTGTCACGGTGATGCCGGTGATGGCGTCGCTGTTCCTTGCCCGGCGTGTGAGCGCGAGCGATACGTTTCTTGTCCGCGGGCTGAAACGGGTCTATGAGCCGCTGCTCCGCTACGCGATGGGACACCCGGTGCTGATGATCTCGGTGGCGACAGCGGTCTTCGCTGTCAGCGTCTTCGTGGCGTCGGGGTTCGGTTTGGAGTTCGTTCCCAAGCTGGACGAGGGTGACATCGCCGTCCAGGCCGTGCGGCTGCCGAGCGTATCACTGGAGACGTCGCTTGAGATGACAAAAGCCATGGAGCGGACGCTCCTGAAGTTTCCTCAGGTCGAGAGTGTGATCTCGAAGACTGGCCGCCCCGAGATCGCAAACGACCCCATGGGTGTCCACCAGACCGACATCCTCGTGCGGCTGAAGTCGTCTCACGGCGGCGGCGCTCATGGCGCTGTCGAGCCATACGATAAGGCGAAACTCGTGGAGGAGATGCAGGCGGCCCTCAAGACGGAGGTGCCGAGCAACTCCTACGGATTCACTCAGCCGATCGAGCTTCGCGTGCAGGAACTCGTGGCCGGTGTCCGATCCGATGTGGGCCTGAGCCTTTATGGCGACGATCTCGGCGTGCTCAAGACCGAGGGCGACAAGATCGTGCGGGCCCTCAACAAGGTGCCAGGCGCGGCCGACGTCCAGGCCCAGCAGATCGCAGGCCTGCCCTACGTGCGCGTCATCATCCGCCGCGATGCAATCGCACGGTACGGCATCAACGCGAAGGCTGTGCTCGATGCAGTCAGTGTGATCGGCGGCCGCGTCGTTGGTGAGGTGTTCGAGGGACAGCGGCGGTTCCCGATGCAGGTACGGCTAGAACCCGCCTGGCGTGAGGATGTTGAGCGGCTCCGCCAACTCAAGATCGACGACCCACACGGCCGGCAAATCCCGATCTCCCAACTGGCCGACATCGTGATCGAGGATGGTCCCAGCGAGATCAGCCGCCACGCGATCCGCCGTCGTCTCCTCATCCAATGCAACGTCCGCGGCCGCGACCTCGCCGGCTTCGTGACTGACGCCCAAAAGGCCGTTGCCGAGCAGGTCACATTGCCGTCGGGCTACTCGCTGGCCTGGGGCGGTCAGTTCGAAAACCTTCAGCGGGCCAGTCGACGGCTGATGATCGCCGTGCCCGTCGCCCTGTTCCTGATCTTCTCACTGCTCTATGTGACGTTCAGTTCGGTGAGCCTGACGATGCTGATCTATCTCAACGTGCCGATCGCGGCGACGGGAGGCATCTTTGCCCTCTGGATGCGAGGTATGCCGTTCTCGATCTCGGCTGGCGTGGGCTTCATCGCGCTCTTCGGCATCGCCGTGATGAATGGCGTCGTGCTCATCGAGCACGTCCGTCACCTTCGTCACGTGGGCCGCGATCAGAAAACCGCAGTCTCGGAGGGTGCCATGGATCGCTTGCGGCCCGTGCTCATGACGGCCACCTGTGGCGCGCTGGGGTTCGTGCCGATGGCAGTGTCGGGAAGCGCAGGGGCCGAGGTGCAGCGGCCGCTGGCCACGGTCGTGATCGGCGGCCTCATCACCTGCACAATCCTGACGCTACTCGTACTGCCCGCGATCTACGGCTGGTTCGAACCCAAGGAACCCGCAAGCCACTGACACCTCGACGAATCATGGCTATCGACTTCACCGCGGCGATCGCGAATGGCCTCACAGAGGCGGAAGCCGCAGCGAGGCTCACTCGCTACGGCCCGAACGAGCTGCCCTCGAAACGAGGGCGTGGCGTGCTATCGACGGCCTTGGACGTCGTCCGTGAACCGATGTTCCTGCTTCTGCTGGCTTGCGGCGGGGTTTATTTGATGCTCGGAGATGTCCGAGAAGCAGCAATGCTCCTCGGTTTCGTCTTCGTGGTTCTCGGAATCACGTTCGTTCAGGAACGAAAGACAGAGCGTGCGCTGGAAGCCCTTCGTGATCTGTCCAGCCCACGAGCGCTCGTCGTGCGAGACGGCTTGCAGCGACGCATCGCGGGTCGTGATGTCGTTCCCGGCGATATCCTCGTGCTCACCGAGGGAGATCGCGTGCCGGCCGATGCCGCCGTCCTATCCTGCAGCAATCTCGCTACCGACGAATCGCTTCTGACCGGTGAGTCTGTCCCCGTGCGTAAGGTGAACTGGGACGGCCAACAGGCGGCAGCACGCCCAGGCGGCGACGACCACCCGTTCGTATTTTCTGGATCTCTTGTTGTGCAAGGCCAAGGCGTCGCTGAAGTGCGCGCCACGGGCAGCCGCACCGAAATGGGAGCAATCGGCAGGGCGCTCCAATCCGTTGACGTGGAGCAAACGAAACTGCAGGCGGAGGTCGGGCGACTCGTCCAAGGGCTTGCTGTACTTGGCCTCGCGCTTTGCACCATCGTCGTGGTGCTCTATGGGGCGATGTACGGAGATTGGCTCAAGGGGCTGTTGGCCGGCATCACCCTCGCCATGGCCATGCTGCCCGAGGAGTTTCCGGTAGTACTCACGATCTTTCTGGCGTTGGGTGCGTGGAGGCTCTCGCGGATGAATGTCCTCACGCGAAGGGTGCCCGTCATCGAGACGCTGGGGGCTGCGACGGTGCTGTGCGTCGACAAGACCGGCACGTTGACTGTCAATCGGATGGCTATTCGCCGCCTTGTGGTGGAAGGTGAATCATTCGATATAGATCCGAGCGACGTTCGTTCGCTCCCAGAAGGCTTCCACGCACTGGTGGAGTTTGGCATCCTCGCCAGCCAGCGCGACCCATTCGATCCTATGGAGAAAGCGTTCCACGAACTGGGAAACTCCCGACTCGCCGATACCGAGCACCTACACGCGGACTGGACGCTGGAGCGTGAATACCCGCTCACTCCCTCACTGCTGGCGATGTCTCACGTATGGAAGTCACGTTCGGGGGCCGATTACGTCCTCGCAGCAAAAGGCGCGCCGGAAGCCGTCGCTGACTTATGCCATCTCGACGCACAGCGTACCGCCTGGGTCACGGCATCCGTCGACGACATGGCTGCCGAGGGCCTGCGGGTTCTGGGAATCGCTCGCGGAACCTTTCGGGAGACAACGCTTCCCAGCGAGCAGCACGACTTTGCGTTTGAGTTTCTGGGGCTCGTGGGTCTCGCGGATCCCCTGCGTCCCACGGCAGCAGCCGCGATCGCGGAGTGCCACACGGCCGGCATTCGCGTCGTGATGATCACCGGCGATCACCCTTCCACGGCCCAAGCCATCGCCCGACAGGCGGGCCTGCGGGAGTGCGACCAGATCATCAGCGGCCCGGATTTCGCCGCCATGAGTGACACCGATCTGCGCGCTCGTGCCTCCAGCGTGGATGTGTTCGCCCGCATGGTGCCGGAGCAAAAACTTCGACTTGTAAACGCGCTGAAGGCGAACTGCGAGGTCGTTGCCATGACCGGTGACGGGGTGAACGATGCTCCCGCGCTCAAAGCCGCGCACATCGGCATCGCCATGGGGGGGCGAGGCACGGACGTTGCCCGGGAAGCCGCGTCTCTCGTGCTCTTGGATGATGACTTTACGTCGATTGTGCGATCCGTGCGGATGGGCCGACGAATCTTCGACCACCTCCAGAAGGCGATGACCTACATCGTCGCTGCCCACGTGCCAATCGCCGGCATGTCGCTCATCCCGGTCGTGTTCGGATGGCCCCAAGCCTTGCTACCGGTCCACATTCTTTTTCTTGAGTTGTTGATCGACCCGGCGTGCTCCATCGTGTTCGAGGCCGAGCCCGAAGAGCCCGATGTCATGCAGCGCCCACCGCGCCCGCCGACGGCACGGCTCTTTGGATCCAAGCTGCTGGGGTTTGGCGTTCTGCAAGGGCTCAGCATCTTGGCGATCGTGCTGGGTGTTTATCTGCTGGCACTCCGAGGCTGGAAGAGCGAGGACGACGCGGTCGCGCTCAGTTTCACAACCCTCGTGATGGCGAACCTGGGTTTAATCGTTGCTAATCGCTCGTGGTCCCGCGTTTCATGGATGTCGGAAAGGCCTGCCACTCCGGCACTGCGATGGGTCATCGCAGGCACGATCGCTGGGCTGGGGCTCGTGCTGTACGTGCCGCCCATCCGGGACGCCTTTCACTTCTCAACTCTGCATCCATTCGATCTTGTGATTTGCGGCGGCGCCGGACTGTTGGCACTGCTGTGGTTCGAGGTAATGAAGTGGTTCGGGGCGTGCGTGAGACGAGCAAGCGGGCCAGTTTCGTTCCCCACGCTGCCGATCTAGGAGGACTTACCATGCGTGTATGGAGTCGCATGAGGCTGGTGAGCGAACGTGCAGTGCGCATCATTGTCGCGAGTGCCGCGATTGCTTCTGCGGTATCACCTGTCACCGCCGAGGCCGCTCGCCCGCGACGACGTGGCCCGAGCCCCGCGCAGATAAAAAAGATGAAGGAAGAGATGGAGTACCGGCAGCGGGAAGTCATGCGGGTGCAGTCCGAGGTCGCCGCCAAGGAACGCGAGGTGTTCCAGAAGTTCGACGAGAATGGCGACGGGCGCCTGCTTGGACCGGAGCGATCAAAGTACGACAAGCACCTCTACGAGATTCGGACCGGGAAAGTCCCCAGCCCGCTTGCGGACATCAAGCCGCTGGGGCAGGGGCCGCGGGATTCCAAGGCCGGTAGCTCGAAGAAATAACCGCGCAGGAGATGCAGCGGTGTGGGCATGGCACTGATGGCGGGTGACTGAGCGCCACCCGCCATCAGGTCTACCAGCCGGTTATGGGTGCTGACGCTTCCTCCGGGCCGCCCGTGACTCGTCGCTCCACTTGTACGGCGGGCGAATTGGCTTGCGGCCCTCGCGGGCCGCGGCGGCCGCCTCGTCGCGGTTGGCAAAGTCGTACGCGCGAACGACCGTGTTGCGGCTGACCTTCATCTCAAGGGCCAGCCGGTCGAAGCTCTCGCCGGCCTTCCGGCGGCGGTCGACTTCCGCCGCCATCTTCTGGTACTTCGGGACGAAAGGCTGGCCGGGCTGACGCGGTGGGCGGCGGCGGCCATCGACGCGGCCCGGCGACCGCTTGCCGGTGCGGTGCAGGTGCAGGGCGTCGCGGACGACCTCCGCCCCGATGCCCAGCGCCCGCGAGATCAGGTCGATGCCCGACCCAGCCTCGGCCATCTCGGCGATCTGTGGCAGCATCACCTCGTATTTTGGGGGCTTTCGCAGCGGCACGGCGACGTCGAGGCCGGGGAATCCTTCCACGCTGGGCATTGTCCAACGGTCACCATGTAGGAACTCCCACATAGTGACCGTTGGATCATCGCTCTTCCCCGCCTGCCCGCGGGCCAGCAGGGCCATCGCCGGGATCGCGTTGATCGTGAACCGGGCCACCATCTCGGGCCGGGCCTTTCCCTCGACCTTTCGGGCGTCGACCACGACGTCGCCCACGAGGGCCTTCAGGATCTGGGCGGCGACGCCGACGTCGCCCTGCAAGAGTTCACGAAGCTTGCCGAGCGCGGCGACGACGTCCTGCTCCCGAACGCTTTTCACCTTCGGCCGCTGGCCGGCCCGCTGGAGCTCCTTGAGCCGCTCCCGCTTGGCGGCCAGTTGCCGGCCCATCTCTTCGGCCTTCACGATCACGGCATCGAGGTGGGTGTCATCCACTTTTTCCAGCCTGTCGGTCAGCCGCTTCAGCTGGCGATCCTCGTTTACGATTTCCTGCTCGAGCTTCTTGGTCGACGGAATCGGCTGCCGGGCGATCCATGCCAGCCGCTTGTTCACGTCGGCCGTCAGGTCGGCAAGAAAGTCGTCGGTGAAGAGCGTGGCCATGATTCTGCTGAGCACCGCGTCGTCGATGATCCGCGCCGACTTGTAGCCGCGGTTCGTGCAGCCCTGAATGCCGTTGTTCGCGTTGAAGCAGAAGAAACTCTGGTACTTGTCGTCCGAACGCCCGAGGATCATCGGGTTGCCGCAGCCGCCGCAGATCGGCCGCACGAGCACCTTCGGGTACAGGTCCACGCGGTGGGCCTTGCTCTGGCGATTCTTCGCCTTGCGGCCGAATGAATTCGCACCCCGGCCCAGCTTCTCGAGCACTGCGCTCGCGAGTTCGTCCGGGAGGATTCGCAGGTGTGGCACGTCCCGCCAGATCCACTCCGATTTCGGAAGGTAGATCACCTTCTTCTTGCCGGTCTGGCGGTCGGTGGCCTGCCTGCTCTTGTGGAGCACGTCCTTACCGATGAGCCGCTCGCGGGCGTAGTGCTGGCGGACCCGGCTGTCGGACCACGTCTGCTTGCCGCCCACCTTGTGCTCATTGAAGAGCCGGGCCACGTCGATGGCGCTCTTGCCTTCGTACGCGATCATCTCGGCACCCCGTCGCGTCCAGTCGGCTGCTTCGGGGTCGATCTCGACGACCTTCTCGATCGTGTTCTTGTGGGTGATTACGAGGTTGCCGTGGGCGTCTTTCAGCTCAACGAGCCGGTAGCCCACGCCGGGTGGCTGGATGTTGTCGCCACGGCGGAAGGCGTCGTCCATGCCACGCTTCACCTTGGACCTCAACTGCGTGATGAACGCCTCGTTCATCGAGCCGAGCACGGGAAGCAGGAGCGAGGACTGGGGGTTGGCACTGTCGTAGCCATCGCTGGCACCGACGACGCGGACGCCCGTTGCCTCCGCCAGCTCCCCGTGCCGCAGCGACTCGATCGTGTTGCGGCTCAGGCGGGAAAGGTCGTCGATCAGGAACCACGTCACGCCGAACTCGTCGCGCCGCTCGACGATCGTCTTGGCGAGCGTGTAGCCGGTGCGGCAGGCGAGCGTGCCGCTGACGGCGGCGTCGGCGAGCACGTAGTGCCAGGGCACGAACACGCCTTCTCGCCGGGCCCGATTCAAGACGTTGAGAAGCTGCTGGTCGAGCGACCGCGGGTTCGAGTTCTCGTCGCTGAACCGCAGGTAGGCGACCGCCAAGGCGATCCAGCCGATCGGTGTGCCACCCGGTCGGAAGACCTCCGCATGCTGCTGTCGAAACCGCCGCTCGAAGTCGTCGGCCATGGCCGCGATCGTGGCGGCGTCAGCCGCCGGCACCGCGGAGGTGCCGGCAAGGTCCGGCCAGAGCCGGGCCTGGACCTCGAGGTAGGTGCGGGCCAGGTCCATGAGCCCGGACCGCTCGGGCAAGCCGAAGTCGGCACTGCGAACCCGGCCGCGGCCGGTCGAGGGAAGGGCGGGGGAAGAGGAATCGTCAAACGAAAACGAGCCGGCTCCGCCGGCGTTGGAGGAAATGTCCATGATAGGTGTGTTCCGCGGGGCGAACCGATGGTTCGCCAACCGTGGGAGACACGGGCCGGGAGGCGGTCACGTGAGGGCCGTTGCGGGCCGTCATGTGGCCGTCCTCCCGGCGGCACCCTCGACCACCAGCTGCAGCACTTCCTGCCCCTCAAATTCGAGGTATTCAGGGAAGATCGCGAGCGTGGCGATATCGAAGGGGCCTCGGTTATACGTGGCCGGTTGGGAGTCGCCCCGACTCACGGATAACACCGTGAAAACTGGATCGAGTCGAAACCTGCCGACGGTCGGCAGTGTCATTCGGACGGGTCGAAATCGGTACTCCCACATGGTGACGGTTGGATAGTCCCTGGGGCGAGGGAATTCCGGCGGCTATCGCAACGGGAGATGAACCAGGCGGTTGCGAAACTCGTCCGCTGTCATGCCCGCCAAGCAGAGCTCGGCGTCCTCGATCAGCCGTCCGATAGGCGTGCCCTGGGGCGCGAACAGAATCCCGCTGAAGGCAATGCCTTGCCGCTGCCACCGCGCCGCGATTTCGAGAAAGTCGGCGTCCTGCGTGAGCAACACCTGCCCAAGGGCCGTCGCCCGTGTGAGCAACTCGTCGTCCGACGCCCGTCCCGCCGAGTCGTCTTGGGCTGTGCGGACATCGATCCGCTTTCTACGGAGGCCCGCTGAAACGCTGGCTGGCACATGCACGTCCATGTAAACGGCCAGCGGCATAGCTTCAATCACCCATTGTGACCGCGAGCCGCGGCACGGCGCTGGATAAGCTCGTCGCGTGAGACAGACTCCGGCCCGCGGGCCTGCTCAGCCCGAGCTTTCCCGGCCTCAATCGCCGCCACGATGCTGTCGTGGTGATCGTGAAAATAGGCGAGTGCGGCATAGACTTCGGCGGGCCGCAGGTCCGGATGCTGGCGCAGAATCTCCTCGGCAGACCAGCCGTAGAAATACTGCTCCGCGGCGATGTGCTCGACGGTGTACCGAGTGCCCTCGATCACGGCCTTGCCGTCGGTCGCGAGGCCGATATGCGGGTATGTGTCAGCGGTCGCCACGTGAAACCTCCTTAAGACTAATCGCACAGGATTGTACAGTGCGTCAGGAGCCGCCTCCTAGTCGATCAGCCAGCCGCCTGCGGCCGGCCCGCATAGCCGGGGCGGCCATTGCCGCCCCGACTATGCGGGCCCTGGGGTGGAGGGCTTCACACCCCGTCATCTTCGGTGCGGCGTTGGCTACCACCGGGCTTGTATGCCAACGTGACGGTCACGTCTCTGCCGAGCGATGGCCGGTCTGCTTTTGCCGGATGGGCGCTCTGAAGGTATGGCCAGACAGAGTCGCCGTCGGATGCACCCGATCTGCGGCCGAGGATCGCCATGGCAGGAATGGCGTTGAACGTGAACCGGGCGACCATCTGGGGGTTTTCGTATCCATCGACGTGTTGTTTTTGCATGGCGTGATTCATGAGCGCGACGAGGGCAGAGGCCATGGCGGCCGGGCCATGCACGATGAGCAGGGCCGTGAGGTCGTCGATCCACGCACAGGCATCTTGGTGGGGTAGCGCAGGTTCCTTCTTGGTGGAGTAAGTACTCGGGCGATTTATGGAAACAAGGTTGCACGAACAATGCTCCAACTGCCTTGTCCCCCAGGTATCGGCCGACTTTGACGCGTGATCGGGTCATTCCGACGATGTGCAGCGAATGGGATGAACATGCAGACTTTGCAGCCGCGCGGGTGCCTTCCTGGGCTGACGATTGAGCTGGGACCTCGATCATCAACTGGTATGCTCAGATCGTTCCGGGATCACTGCACGAAGGATCATGTCATGTCCCCACGATGGTCACGTATAGGTGTGGCGTTCCTGCTTGCACTGACTGTGACTGGTTTGAGACTCCAGGGCGCTCACGCCCAACAGGCTGGCACCGCCGCCACGCCGGCTTCCGCCACGCCGGCCGAGGCCGTGCGGCAGGCCGTTGCCGGCCCACGCCCGGCATCCGACCATCCACTCGCGTGGGTGTTGAAGTTTGCCCATGAAGAGCGAGCCTACCTGCAGCAGACCGTGCGTGACTTCACGTGCCGGGTCACGAAGCGTGAACGCATCGACGGCGAGTTACAGGACTATTACTACATCGATATGCGCGTCCGTGAACAAACCTATGCGGGCGGGCGGATGACGCAGCCATTCAGCGTGATGCTCAGGTTTCTCGGCCCCTCTGACGTCGAAGGACGGAGAGCCCTCTTTGTGGCCGGCCAGAACGACAACAAACTGCTGGTCGGCATCCCGCGAGTAGTGTACGGGCGATCACCTCCCCCGTCCGCCCGCCGCTCTGCCCATGGTCGCTGCCCTCTGCGGGTTTCCCGCGCGGCCCCGCCTCCGGCCTCATGCCAGCCCCGCGCCGGCACGCCGCTACGAGCGTCGGCGCCCCGAGAAGACACCGCTCCACAAGATCGTGTCGGAGCATCTTGAGAGCTGGCTCGAGTGGCGTGACCAGGCGGAGCGGCCCGTGCCGGGCTACGTCGAGGAGGAACTCCGCGGCTA
>JAIOPD010000047.1 GCA_021414115.1 Planctomycetia bacterium | reverse complement strand
CCGTGCGGGCCGAGGCCGATCCGATGATCGTGCTCCGCCGGCCGACGCTCGACGATCAGCTTCGTCGCCGCGGGTGACCGCGAGCCGGGCTCAGCGCCAACGATACGCCGAGAGCCCCTTGAGATCCCGGACGAGAAGCTGCTCCCCCTCGACGGCGAGGTGGGCCCAGCTCTCCTCGGCGGCGACCTTCGCCGAGCCGAGGAGATCGTACTTCTCCGGCGTCGCGCGGATCAGCCGCAGGTCGCCGGTCTCGTCGAGGGCGAGGATGCGGTCGCCCTGGGCGACCAGGCTCCAGTAGCGGCCGCAGGGCTTCGTGATCCAGGCTTCCTGGCCGGTGGCCAGGTCGAGGCAGGCGAACCGCTGGTTGCGCAGGTGCACGTAGGCGTGGCCGCCGATCACGACCGGCGTCGACATGTAGCCCTGGATTTTGTTCCGCCACACCTGCTCCACCGGCTTGTCGGCCCGCGCGGCATCGACCGCGAAGAGATACGAGCCGCCGCCGTAGCTCGTCGTGAACACGCGACCCGCGCAGACCGTGGGCGTGACGATGTTCATGCCGCGGAAGGCCTCGACCGGTGTCTTCCAGAGCACGGTGCCCTTTTCGGGATCGACGCCGGCGAGTTCCTCGCGGCCCTGCACGAGGATCTGCGGCACGCCGCCGAGCACGGTCGGATAGGGCGACGAGAAGGCGCTGCCCGACATTCCGCCGCCGTCTTCGAGCACCCGCCAGACGATGCCGCCGGTCAGCTTGTCGAGTTTCACGAAGCCCGAGCCCGCCTGCACGAACACGTGGTCGCCGATCACCAGCGGGCTCGAGACGAATCCAAAGGCGGGCAGGGGGCTTTCGAGCGCACCCATGAAGTCGACCCGCCAGCGTTCCCGGCCGGTGGCCGCGTCGAGGCAGACGAGCGTGTCGCGCATGCCGGCGACATAGACGCGGTCGCCATCGACGCAGGGCGTGGAGCGAATCCAGGAGCCGTTCGACGCGGCGAAGAAGGGCACCCGCAGCGCCCCCTCCCATTCGGCGTGCCAGCGTTCCTGGCCCGTCGCCCGGTCAATCGCCCGCACGTGCTCGGTCGCGGCGTCGAGCGTCTCGGTGACGATCACGAGGTCGCCTGCGACCACCGGACCCGAATAGCTCGGTCCGAGGTCGATCCGCCACTGCTTCTCCACCCGCGACGGCTCGAGACCGTCGGGCCAGGCGGCTCCGGCCACGAAGCCGTCGCGGTTTGGCCCGCGCCATTGGTGCCAGGTGTCGCTGGCGGCGAGCGGCCGCTGCATGAGGCATGCGATCGCCATCGCGAAGACGAGCCGCCGGTCGCGGTGAACGAGGAGGAGGGCATCCATGCGGGCGGGCTCCAGAAGCATCGGGGTCGCGACGTCGGATCATACCGTGATCAGAATCGCAACGTGTGAAATGAACCAATGTCTGGCCGTGGCACGCGCCCAAGTCGGAGGAGATTGGCGACTCACGGTGGCACCGCCTCAGTTCGACTTTTGCAGTGTTATGGAAGGCAGCAGAAATGGCCCGTCGCGTAGGTCGGGAGTGCCCACGCCCCGTCGCCGGACGTTCCCTGCGGCCCCCCGGGCCTCCGCTCACTCGGAGGCGTCTGCGCTCCGCCATCCGTGGCTCCGCTGGCCGCCCTGCTGCGCCACGGTCTGCCGAGTGACGTACAGACGAAAGAGCAGCGGCAGGAAGATCCAGTGCCCCCGGCGCACCGGCGGAGAATCATCCCTCAAAACCAGTAGATCCATCGGGGATTTTCATGGGTTCGGCATGCCTCCGGTCGGGAAGCCCCAAGCGCGAGCGCGGGGAAGACGCCCTCCAACCCGTCTCGTTCCGCGGCACCGTCACGCGAAGCCGGCCGGATACCCGTCGCTCGCGCTCCGGGCTTCCTGAGCAGCTGATGCCATGGCTCGGTGATCACCACGCCGGGTGTTTTCGGCTTCTGCACGTGCCACCTGCGAATCCTCACGATCGAGACATTTGCGCATCAGCTGTCTTTGACTGATGTGCTCTCTCGTGACGCCTGGCCACCTGCTCCCCATAACAATTCCTGATGGACCAACCAGCAAAAGTCGAACTCAGGCGGCGTTGAGAATCTCACCGAGCCGGGCCGTGAACGCCGCGGGAGAGTGGGCTGCAAGAATCGTCGCCAGGTCCGAATCATCGATGTCGCGTCGCGACGCGGCCTCGATCGCCTGGGCCAACACGGACGGTGTGCAGTCGGCGGAGACGAACGTGGTCAACGCAGGCGGGAGTTCGGCGAAACTGCCTTCATTGGTGACGACGAGCTGCTTCCCAAGGCCAAGGAGCTGCCCGGCAGCCGCCGACGATTCGCCGTGGCTCATTTCCCGGAGCTGCACGGCGACGTCGACCCCTCGCATCAGCTCGAGCAACTGGTCGTCGTCGGGCGAGTCATGCACCTCCACGCAGGGAAGCAAGTCGATGCCCGTGCGGCGGCAGTAGCGGGCTGCTCGCCAGCCGGCGATCACGAGCCGTGCCGGCCTTCGCCGTGCGAGCAGCGCGACGCTCTTCGCCACGCAGTCGAGCCGCTTGCCGTCGCCCGTGATCCCGAAGCTGCCGATCCGCAGGGGCTGGACGTCCACTGTCCGTCCGCGGGGCTTCCCGTGATCGGGTCTCGCGGAAAGCCCTGTCGGCGACTCGACGGGCAACAGCGCCACGTCGATCGTCCAGCGGTCCGCGAACGATCCGATCGCGCTGCGAACGAGGTCTCGGCAGGCCGCCGAGTTGACGATCAGGCCGTCGAGTTCGGCGTACTCGGCGAGAAACCGCAGGCAGCGGCCGATCTCGGGCAGTCTGGTGAGCGCTCGGCGGATCCACGCAGCCGCGTTCGCCACCGGCTCGGCTGCGGGCAGAAGGTGGTAGTCGGCGCCCAGCCAGCGCCGGAAGGGAATCCCGAGATTGGCCTCGTGCAGGTAGGCGAGCCGCCTGGCCCGGCCGGCACGCCGCGATCGCATGAGGGCGTCGAGCACCTTGACGTGGTGCGGCGAGTTGCCGAGCACATGGATCACCGTCGAGTGCGGACCACGGTCGAGCGCCGGCCGCAACACCTCCACCGGCAGGACGCGGCTCGTGGTGAGAAGCCCGTCCGGCGCGGCAACCGTCGGCCCCGAGTTGGCGTCGAAGAAGTCGGTCCGCCAGGAGGGCGGTTGCAGGTGGCGGACGGTGTAGCGGGCGATCGCCGTTTGCGCGGGGGGCAGCGCCGCCACGACGGCCAGTCTCCCGGGCTGGGGCCGTCGCTGCGGGGTGTCGTCGAGATGCCGCATCACCTCCGCCGCGGCCCGTGACCAGCCGAGCCCGGCGAGCAGTTCGCGGCCAAAGGCGAGCGATCTGGCAGCCAGGCCCGGTTCGGCGAGCAGCCGGCGCATGGTCGCCGCGATCGAGACGGGCTCGGCGGGATCGAACGCGAGTTCCGGGATCAGCAGTTCGCCTACCGACGACGTCGCCGAACCGACGGCGGGCACGCCACACCCGTAGGCCTCGAGGATCGGGAGCCCGAGGCCTTCGTAGAGCGACGGATAGACGAGCATGGTCGCATGCCGCAAGAGGCCGACGAGGTCTTCGGTCGTCACGTAGCCCGTGCAGACGACCGCGCGGTCCGGGAGGCCGAGTTCGGCCGCGAGCCGCCGGAGTCGAGCCCGGCTGTCGGCTGAGATCGTGCAGACGATCGCCAGTTGGTGATCGGGGTGGTCGCGATGAAACACGGCGAAGCCCCGGACCATTCCCTCGAGGTTTTTTCGCCAGTCGTCGCCCCCGATGAAGACGCAGTAGGGACCGACGAGGTCGTGGCTGGCCGGGACCGCGGCGGTGTCGCCCGCAGGCAGCTGCATGAGCTCCCGCTTGCGGTGGTCGATATCGCCGTAGATGCAATGGACGCGTCCGGGGTCGATCGCCGCGTGGCGGATCGTGTCGCGGCAGGTTGACCGGCTGATGCCGAAGAGATGGTCGGAGCCCCGAAGCAGCCCCAGGCAGTTCTCGTACTGGCGGCGGGTCTGCTCGTGCGCGAGGTAGCGATCGGGAAAGAGCAGGGGGATGAGGTCGTAGACGATGCCGAGCCGCCGGGGCTGTTGCCGCCGCAGCCACGGCGGGAGCAGGAAGTCGGCGCCGCACTGGTGATGCGGCAGGAAAAAGCAGCCCGTGATCAGGGCGTCGATCCGCGTGGAGGCCTCGGCCTCCACCTGCTTCGCCGTGCACCACGTGCCGTGGGCGGCGAGTTCGGCGGCGCGCGACGACGGCGGAAACCGTTCGTCCTGCAGGAGCAGCCAGCGGTGCGCCGGGTAGGCCCGGCAGAGCTCGGCGGCGAGGCTCTGGCTGTAGGCCGGGATGCCCCGGTCGCCGTTGAATTGCGCCACGCGGAGGTCGATAAGAATGGTGAGCGGCGTCGTCATGCGGCCGTCCGGTCGGCCTCGGTGGCCGCGTCGTCGTCCGCGAGCCGCAGATAGGCCAGGCCGGTCAGTTCGCGGACGAGCGATTCGAGCGCCGCGACCCGCTGCTCGAGCAGCACGACGCGGTCGTTGCCGAGGCCGAGTCGAAGGCCGGGCCGCGTGCCGCCGACCGCGCGCTTCAGCAGCCGGGCGACGGGCCGCAGGCAGCGTTTCTCGAAGGTTCGCAGCGTCTGTCGGATCAACATGGTCTGCCGTGCTCCTTTCGCGTGCTTCCGGGGCACATGGATGTCACGCCGCGTCGGGGATCGTGGTTGATGCGGTGCCGATCGCCTCGAGCAACTGGCGGGCCGTGTGGGTCCAGGGCGTCGGCTCAAACGACTCATGGATCGCCCGCTCCCGCTCGGCGACCCAGGCGGGATCGTGGAGAACACGGTCAACGAGAGCGACGAGCCCCTGTGGATCGCGTGGATCGAAGAACTCCGGCAGCGTGCGGCTGATCTCGGGAATGCTTGCCGCGTGGGAGGCGAGGCAGAGTTTGCCGTGACCGAGGCTCTCGGCCACCGGCAGCCCCCAGCCCTCGTACCGCGAAGGATAGATCGTGGCCGCGCAGTGGGCGTAATACCAGGAGAGTTCCCGGTCGTCGATGCTCTGGAGGACGTGGATGCGGCCGTTCACTGCGCGGTCGTGGCGGATTTCATGAAACAGGTCGTCGACATAGAGATGCGAGGTACCGATGCAGAGCAGGTCGGGGCAGGCTTCAGGGCCGCGGGCGGCGAGCACGCTCCAGACGTCGTAGAGCAGACGATGATTCTTCCGGACATCGAGCGTGGATACGCAGACGAAAAATGGCCGAGTTGGTACGAACCGCGGCAGCGGTGCCGCCTCGCCGATGCCCGCGGCGGTGTCGAGCACGTCGCCGAGCCTCACGACCGAGAGCGGCGGCGGATCGAAGCGGCACTCGTGGCAGTAGCCCTCGATCTCACGTCTCGAAAACTCAGAGATCGTGAACACGTGGTCCGATTCGGTCAGGACGCTGCGGGCCCAGCGCGTGAACTCGCGAGTGTGCTCGGGGGCGACCCACTGCGGCTGGATGGCCGGGATCAGGTCATAGATCATTCGCAGCACGCGAACACCCCGACGGCGGGCGGCCGCGGCCGCTTCGGCATGGCCCGGCATGCACCACGTGCAGCCGAGCGAGAAGAGAACATCGCCCGGAGCGAATGGACCGTCGCCGCCAAGCGGCGCGGCGGGTTGGGGAAACGTGGTGCCGGCCGGCAGACCCGTGACGCTTGGCGATGGCGGAGAAGTCACGTGCACTGGCGACCATCGTGTCCGGGCCCAGCGGGTGGCATGTCGCCGGAGATTCCGCCACGCGGCCTTGAACTGCCGAAACGCGACCCGCAGATCATTGGCCGCCGGCGCCGTTCCGAAGATCGTGTCTCGGTTGATCCACCGCTTCGTGGCTCTCCGCGGCTCGTCCATCGTCTGTGACTCGGACGGGGCCGCATCGGTCGCCGGGGCGTCGATCTGGCCGCAAACCGCCGCCGTGGCGTCGATGTGGCGGCGAACCGCCGCCGGCAGGGCCGCGATGTCGAGCGGCACAAACTCGCCCTGTCGTGGATCGAACCACACCGTCCTCACCGCGACCTTCCGCGCGAGCAGACCATTGAGGATGCCGACGGTCGTCCGCTGGATGCCCGTGAGCTGCGGCCGATCCCAGTGAGTCAGGCCGGTGACGTCGTACCAGATGTTCACGGCGAATCCTTTCGGTCGGCGGGCGGCCGCTAGCCGGCCTTGCGTTGACTCGCCAGGAAATGGCCGTGCACGAGCTGAAAGCCGTCGGTGACGTTGGCGGGATAGGAGAGTGGACCGCGGAGTGACGACTCCTCGCGGCGATAGTAATAGCGGTTGAGCCCATCGAAGAGCGCGAACTCGTAGCCGTGCTCGAAGAGCAGGCCCTCCCACTCATACCACGAAGGCTCGAAGGAGTAGGGGTCCGATCCGGGCAGCTTCGGCTTGATCGCCTCGAGCAGGATCACGCGGGGACGGAAGGAACGCCAGTCGCCCCCGAGCAGCACGTCCCGCTCGGCACCCTCCACGTCGATTTTCAGGAACTGCACGTCCTGGCCGTCGAGTTGTCGCGTGATCTCGGCGAGCGTCGTCATGGGGACTGTCCGGGTCGTGCGGACGAAGCCCATACCGGCCACGACGTCGGCATCGAACATCTCGCGGATCGTCGACAGGCCGGAATCGCCCCATTCCTGAAACTCGACGGTGCCGACGGCAGTGCCGACGCAGACGTTGAGGTTCCAGTCGCGGGGCCGCTCGGCCACGAACTTCCGATGGAATCGCTCGACCGGTTCGACGTTCACCCCCGACCAGCCATGGTCGTAGAAGTGCTTCGTGACCGAGTCGATCGTCGGGTCGAACGCGCCGATATCGACATAGCGGCCGTTGGCCACGTCGTGAAACACGCGGTTGAGGATCACGTCCTCGAAGTTCTGGGCGTAGGAGATCATGGTCATCGAGGGGGCCCCTTGGCGGTTTCAGGCCGCCTTGAGCGCGGAAGGCGTCAGGCCTTGGATGAGCGACTCCTGGCGGGCGAGGGCGAGGTCGCCCTCGACCATCATGTCGACCAGCTGCGGGAAGGTTGTTCGTGGCCTCCAGCCGAGCCGGGTGCGGGCCTTGGTGCTGTCGCCGAGGAGCAGGTCAACCTCGGCGGGACGGTAATAGCGGGGGTCGATCTCGACGAAGTCGCGATAGTCGAGATCGAGCCGGGCGAACGTCTGCTCGCAGAAGTCGCGGACCGAAGAGAGTTCGTTCATCGCGATCACGTAGTCGTCGGGCGTGTCCTGTTGGAGCATCAGCCACATCGCCTCGACGTAGTCGCCGGCGAAGCCCCAGTCGCGCTGGGAATCGAGATTGCCGAGGTGGAGTTTCTTCTGCAGTCCAAGCTTGATCCGCGTGGCAGCCCGCGTGATCTTCCGGGTCACGAACGTCTCGCCGCGGCGGGGGCTCTCATGGTTGAAGAGGATGCCGCAGGAGGCATGGAGTCCGTAGCTCTCGCGATAGTTGACGGTGATCCAGTGGCCGTAGACCTTGGCGACGCCGTAGGGGCTCCGCGGGTAGAAGGGGGTGGTTTCCTTCTGCGGCGTCTCGACCACCTTGCCATACATCTCGGAGCTCGAGGCCTGATAGAAGCGGATCTGCTCGCCGGTGTCGTCCTGGACGTCGCGGATCGCCTCAAGGAGCCGCAGCGTGCCGACGGCCGTGACGTCGGCCGTGTAGGCGGGCTGATCGAAGCTCACGCGGACGTGGCTCTGGGCCGCGAGGTTGTAGACCTCGGTGGGGCGGATCTCGCGGATCAGGCGGACGAGACCGTTGCCATCCGAGAGGTCGCCGTAGTGCAGCTGCAACTGCGGCGCCTCGCCAAAGATGAGGTGCTCGATCCGGCCGGTGCCGAAGGTGCTCGAGCGACGCCTGAGGCCGTGGACCTCGTAGCCCTTCGCGATCAACAGTTCCGCGAGATAGGAACCATCCTGGCCGGTGACACCGGTGATGAGCGCGCGGCCGTGCATGAAGCCTCCTTGATCATCGATCACTTCGGTCTGCAAGACGCCGCGGAAGGTGGGCTGCCTGCGGACAACGGATCGGGGGAGAAGGTAGCAGGAGCGGGGGTGTCTCGGAATGCCATTTTCAGGCTGTTTTTCCCGCCAGAGTCGACTCGTAGACCCGCAGGTAGCCGCGGGCCGTCGCCGCCCACGAGTAGCCGGCTGCGTGGGTCCGCACGCGGTCGGCCAAGCCTGGATCGCCGCGATGGGCCGCCAGGCCCGCGTCGTAGACGGCCGCCATCGCCGCCGGGTCGAACGACTCGAAGTAAAAGCCGTTGTCGGCGGCAATCTCGGGAAGGCAGGTCGTTCGGGAAAGAAAGACCGGCCGGCCGCACTGCATCGCCTCGAGCACGGGGAATCCAAAGCCCTCCGTGAGCGAGGGAAACAAGAAGGCCTCGCAATGTTCGTAGAGCCATTGGCGGTCGGCATCAGAGACTTCGCCCGGCATGATGGCCCGGCCTTCGAGGCCCCGGCGTTCGATCTCGCGGCCGAGAAAGTTGCCGTAGGGGGTCGCCTTCTTGCCGGCGATCACGAGCCGCCGGCCAGGGAGCCGGTCGAGCAGATCGAAGAGAACGTGGAAGTTCTTGTGGGCCAGGCAGTTGCCCACGGTGAGCACGAAGGGGCCGTCGGGCAGGAAGGCGGGCCGCGTGATCGCCGCGGGGGTCGGGGCAGCCAGCCCGAGCGGGACGACGTGCAAGGGCCGGTCGCCCAAGATCAGATGCTTCCGTACGTCGTCGGCGACGTAGTGAGTGTCGGTGACGATCGCGCTGGCACGGTCGACCTTCGCCTGGAGGACGGCCAGTCTCCGTTCGATCTTCTGCAGTTGGTCGTCGTGCGGGATCGTGTGGAGGAACGTGAGGTCGTGAATGGTGAGCACGACCGGCACGCGGTCGTCGAGCGGCAGATACTTCGACATCTGGTTGGTGGTGTGCCAGAGATCGATCGACGCCGCCGGCAGGAAGGGGCGGACGAACGGCCGCAGTGTCCGCAGGACGATTTCCTTCCTCCAGCGGACGGCGGCAATGCGATCGAAGCCGCCTTCAGGAAAGGAGCGCTCGGCGCCTGGGGGAAGAAAGAAAACGGGCGCGAATCGGCCGGGGGCCAGTCGCAGCAGTTCCTGCCCGAGATGCAGGCAGAAGCGGCCGAGTCCGCAGTTGATGTGCCGCAGTTTCTCGAGGTCGATGGCGATGCGGGGCAGGCGATCAGGCATGTCGATTCCGGCGTCGGGAACCGCCATCTTCGCGGGGAGCGTGGCCGCAGCACAACCCGGTGAGGATCGGCAGACCGTTCCCTCCCGGCTTGAGGAGCGGACGTGGTGGACGATACTCTCGAGGTCAGGTTGATTCGACTGCCAGGCTATGTTCTCCCTCAGGAAACCCCCATGAATCGCTTCTTCCTCGCGATGTCGGTCACGCTCCTCGTCCTGCGGCTCGAGGCTGCAGAACCGGCCGGAACGGCTCTGGCCACTCCCGCGGCCTCCGCCGCCGCCTGGCGGAGTCTCTTCAACGGCCGCGATCTGGCGGGCTGGGATGGCGATCCGCGGATGTGGAGCGTGCGCGACGGGGTGATTCACGGCGAGACCACCGCCGAAGCGAAGGCCGAGGGCAACACCTTTCTGATCTGCAAGGATGTCGAGCTGGGCGACTTCGAACTGAAGCTCCTGTTTCGCTGCAGTTCCACCAACAACTCCGGTATCCAATACCGTTCCAAGCACATCGCGGCGGCGGACAACCGCCGCAACGCCTGGGTGGTTCGCGGCTACCAGCACGAACTGCGGAACGAGTCGAAGCTGCCCAACGTCGCCGGTTTCATCTATGACGAGGGGGGGAAGCGAGGCCGTATCTGTCTCGTCGGGGAGCAGGCCGAGTGGGTTGACGGCGCCAAGAAGGTGACCGGCCAGCTCATCGACGGCGACGCCTTCGCGAAGCTCTTCAAGCTCGACGACTGGAACGAGGTCCGTATCGTCGCCGAAGGTGATCGCATCCGGCACTTTATGAACGGCGTGCCGACGCTCGACTTCACCGACGCCCCCGAGCTCGCTCTGCGGAAAGGCATTCTCGCGCTGCAGCTGCACGCGGGCGCGCCGATGTGGGTGGAGTTCAAGGACATCTCGCTCCGCGAACTCGACGCCCCCGCCGGCCGCTGAGCCCGACAGCTCCGGCTTGTTCCGCCCCCGCCTGCTCCCGTCAGGAAGCCCCAAGCGCGAGCGAGGGGTAAACGGATGGCCTCGAAGCTCGTGTGTGCGGAGCCGCATGACGTTGTTTCGAGATCACCCGTCTACCCGTCGCTCGCGGTCCGGGCTTCCCAAGCAATCGGTGCCCGACTCGCTGATTCCCACTGGCTTCTCGCGATCGGGGAATGGCCTGATGTTTCTGGGTTTGGCACGCCGTGTGCATTTCTCTCCCGGCGTCGGAAGGACGTTGTGTCCTGCCGATGCCAGCCTTGGGCTGGCCCCCTTGCCGCTCAGTGATTTCGAGGTGCCCCATGATGGTCGTTGCGCATGGCATGACGTCGGAAGAGGTGGCGAATACCCGCAGATAGCCGACTTTTTGCCCTCCTCTGCCGAGTTCGCTGGTTGTTTCGTGCCCGAAAGGGATGGTGCAGCCGTTTTATTGGAGTTTTGCAGTTTGAAGTGCGTTTGATCCCTTGTTTCGTGGCTTTTTGGCGCTCGTGCGCCGGCAATCCCCGAAATGCCGGCCTCACCATTTTGGTGAGGCCATCACCAACCCGGTGAGCCTGAGTTCCGTGAGTTTGAAAAGTCCCCAAAACCCGACGATTTCCCGGATTTCCGGGTCAAAACAGCAGGTCAGGGCGTTCGTTCCGCCCCGACGGGTTGGCGTCTGGTTTGTCCCGTCTGTTCTTCGTTCGTCTACCACCCTTGGAGTCCGGCGTACCCAGTCGTCCGGCCCCCAGCCTGAAAGGAACCGTCTCATGAACAGCCCGAGGTCCTTGCTCGTTCGCAGCGTCGGCACGATCGCCGCGCTTGCCCTGATCCTCTTTTCGTCGCTCGCCGCTCAGGCGGGCACCATCGTGTTCGGCAACCTCGGCACGACGGGAACCACTCCGCTTGGGTCCACCACGACGGACCTCGGAGGCGGCAGTGCGGTCGACGTCAACTGGCTCGCCCAGGGCTTCAACACGGGGACGTCCTCGCTGCTGAGCTTGAACACGATCACGCTTGGCCTGTTTGGTCAGGATCCGGGCACCAAGCCGCTCACGATCTCGATTTTCTCGAGTTCCGGCGGTCTTCCGGACGCCGCGCTCTTCACGTCTGCCACCACGAGCGTGGGCAACACCGACAAATACACCTTCACATTCGCCGCCGCCACGCTCCAGCCCAGCACTGAATACTTCGTGGTGCCCAACGGTGGCAGCTGGTACTGGAACACCGGCTCGCCTGCCGCTCCGATCGGTCAGAATGCCTCGGGCTACAGCTACACCACCACGAAGGAGAGCTACAGCACGAGTCCGACGCCCGCCGGAGCGTGGGAGCCCGGCAGTTCAACCCGCTACAGCATCTCGGTCGAGGCTCAGGCCGTGCCCGAACCGTCCACGCTCGTTCTCGCCGGCGTCGGCCTGACGACGGCAGTGATGATCGGCGGAGTGCGGCGGAGGAAACAAGCGAGCCGTAGTGCGGGCGGGACTGCGAACGGCGCCTGAGGATGATCCGCCTGCGGGCCGGAAGAACGAGCCGGCCCGCACGGCTTTGGGTGATGGTTGATTGACGAAGTCGAACGAAGAACGAAGGCCGCGCTGGCATCTGCCAGCGCGGCTTTTTTCATGGTGCGGTGGCCCCTACGCTGCTTTCTCCAACTGCGGCGGGAGCCGTGCGGGGGCCGCGAGGGAAGCTTCCCGATCCACCGCCCGGAATCCGGCGAGCCTGCTGGCAAGCCGCCGCAGCGCATGCTGCTTCTTCGGATACGAGGGCTCGGCTGGCGGGGGCTCGGCTGCAGGTTGCTCGACGAGAGGTTGCTCGACGAGAGGTTGCTCGACGAGAGGTTGCTCGGCGAGAGGTTGCTCGGCGAGAGGTTGCTCGGCGAGAGGTTGCTCGGCGAGAGGTTGCTCGGCGAGAGGTTGCTCGGCGGGCTGAGGTTCTGAGAACTGCGGCGGGACAAGAAAATCGCTCGGCACGAGATCGTCACTCAGCCCCCAGGCGAGTTGGAACTGACGGCGCAGGTCGAACTGGGCCGGCTCAATCTCCGGAAGGGGATCGTCGGCAAGCAGTCGCTCCAAGACTTCTCCGCGGACCAGATTGAGGTTTGCCACGCTGCTCCAGTGGAAGCCCGCCTTCCTCCGCCGTGGCATGAATAGCCGCGTGGCGGGCACTTGGAAGAAGCTGGCTTCGTCGATGATGCCGGAGGAGAGGGCGAGGATCCGGCTGAGCCGCTGCGAGGCAAGCAGCTGATAACTGTTCATGAGCGTGGGCCGCACTCGGGGCAGAATGCGTCTCAGTTGATCGAAGGCCCGATGATCGGCCGCATAGGGATGCGGCCTGTAGAGCACGTGGTCCAAGCCCTCCGCCCATGTCGTGATTTCCGGAACGAAGTCTGAAAAATCGACGATCGTGCCCTCGTGAATCAGGGCGGCGTCGATGTCGATTTGGCCGAAGATCACCCCGACGTTGCCCGCGGCCGCGGGGACCAAATCGGGGCACCACCTGGCCACACGGCCGATCAAATCGACCGCTGCGGTGTCGAAGCCACCGAGAGGCCGTTGCCATGCACTGCAGTGAGCCAAGGCCGGTATGTTGGTTCGCGCGTCCAGTTCCAGGTTTGTGGCAAACCGCAGCGGAGAGACTTCGAAATCGAGAAACCGGATCGACATGGCGTCGATGGCACGCACGACGATGTTTGGAAGTCCGAATCCGACGACCAGATCGGCGTCGCCAACATGACGCGCCAACACGTCCAGGAAAACCGCATTCGGTTGACTGTCCCACGCCGCGGCCCAACCTTCAGGCCCGAGCGGCATATCGAGCGCACGCATGCACTCGGCCACATCGATGTGTCGGCATCGCGAGTCTCCAGATCCCATTTCCTGGACCTGAAACCGAGGGCCGCTCAGATGACGCACGATGGCTGCCAACCACGCACGATTCGCCGGGTGATTCCCAAGGCCGTTGGGATCATCGCGCAGAAAATCGTTGCACACGGCGATGCTGGCCACCTCGCCTGCCATGCCGGTCTCTCCATGGGAACGCGTCGTGCCGCGGCGGACGGCGACGAAAAAAGCCATTCGGCTCGACTCCACTCGACAGGGCAGCGGCTCTTCATCCAGTTTCGGCGGCAGCGGTTCGCGCAAACGACGAGACCAGAACTCCCCCGCCCCTCCTCGTCTTCCAGGCCTGCCCGAAGCCCGCAGGCGGCCGGGTCGACCTCAGCAGGCTCGACGCGGCTCGGCGACAGCATCGGCCTCGGACGGATGCGATAGCGGGTCGTCGCCCACATCCTCGGCCACCTCGCCCATCGCCGCGCCTCCTTCAGCCGCCGATCGCCACCGAGTAGTCCCGGCCTTCCCAGGTCCCGGTGTCATGCCAGTAGAACGTGAACTGCACGGTCTCTCCGGGCTCGAGTCCGGTCACCGGAATCTCGGTTGTCCAGACACCGAGTCCGGTGTCGTCGGTGTCGCTATCGTGCGGTTCCTTCCAGCCGTTGATGCCCCAGTGCACGAGCGCATGGGCTCTGAGCGCGATGGTCAAGCGGCCGCCCTGCTTGATATGCCGCGGCCGATAGCGCGGGCCCCAGAGATCCGGAACCCGTTCGGGCCGCTTTCCTCCGTAGCGTTTCCACGTGGCAGCCGGCCTGTCGACGGGATACCCCCGCGCGCGGCTCAGACACAGTTTGATGAACTCGCCGTGCGCCCACACCAGCGGCATGGCCGCACCGGTCGGCCTGCCCGGCGCCAACGTGCGCTCGGGAATGGCCGGGGCATCCCAGACCTGCTCGGGAATCAGCCCTGCCTTTCCTGACATGGCGGCCATCGCTTCCAGATAGGGCAGCGGATCTTCGCCCGCGACGAGCGCGTAGTGCCCCCGCTCGCCGGAGAGCAACGGCCAGCCGCGGCCGCCTCCTGTCCCGTCAAATGGCCTGCCGTCGTCGTGCTCGCCGTAGCCGTCGCCGTTGTAGCGATGCCAGACCGGGCCGCAGGGAGTCTCGGTCCTGAGCAACTGATCGACGGCGTTGATGCTCTCACGGATGTGCGGGTCATCCGCCCGGCGCAAACCGAAGCGCACGAGTTGCAGGAAATCCGTCGACAACAGCTCGTTCGCCGGCACATCCGGATCGCAGTCGCGGTTCTTGATCAGGAGATGCTCCGCTTGGGCGCCTTCGTGCACCAACGTATCGGTGGGCGCCGTGCGGATGTAGTAGCCCGCAACGCCCAGCCGGTGCGCCAGTGACGTGTCCTCCACGTAGGTCCAATCCTCGAGTCGGGCGTTCCAGTTGTCTGCGAGCAGCAGGGCGAACCGGCGGGCTTTCTCGTCGAGAAACGTGCTCCCCTCCACGAGCGCCGCGATCGCGATCGCAAGCGTGAACGTGTTGATGCCGGGAGACTCTTCCCAGCGGTCCTGGGCGGTGACCGGGCCCTCCCTGGCGATGAACCGCAATGCACGCCGCACCATGTTCTCGACCGGGACTCCGTCGAGCGCGTGCTTTTCATGCAACAGGGACGCAAGGATGACGGGAAAGGCCGTCTCGTCCAACTGGATGCCCTGCCAGAAAGGGCTGCCGCCGAGCCACTGGTTTTGCAGCCAGTGCCCGTCTTCCCGCTGCGTGGCGATCAGGTAGCGCAGCGCCTCGCGTGCTTCCGTATACGCGCCCATGGCAAGCAGTGCGCCGGCGGTCTCTACCAGGTCGCGCGACCACACCAGGTGATAACCGCTGCGGCTCTGGTTGGTTTCTCCCCACGGAACCGAGAGGCTTGCCACCATGGCACCGCAATAGGTGCGATCCTGATGTACCTTGACCACCATCGCCGACAGCGCCAGCATCGTGTGCACATGCTCCGGCAGGTCGGGAGAGGGGCACGTGGCCAGCCACTTCTGCCACAGATCGCACTGCGTGTGCCACACGGAAGAAAAATCTTCCATCAGGCTCGCCACGGCCAGCGTCGCCGCCGACTCCTTGCTGGTTGCGAGGCCGAGCGCGAGCGTGGCCTGGCTCGGCAGTTCGCCCATCAGCGACACGGGGCCAGGGCCGGCACCGTCGTATTCCCATGTCATGCGGCCGTGCCGGTTGAAATCCTGCCAGCCGTCGCTCTCTTCCAGCGAACCGACGGAACACCGTTGCCACGCGTCCGCGGCGTCAGCGCCGCCCGCGGCCAGTGCCAGCCCGAACGGCCCCTGTTCCGCGCACAACACGGTGCGGCCATTGTGGTTGTCGATCGACGCGGCATTGTTGTCCGTGTCGTCCCCGAGCCGCGCTGCGAGCAGGGCGTAAGGCCTGAGGTTCGCGTCTCCCTCGAGCCGGTACCGCAGCAGGAGCACGTCGCGCTGTTGCGACGGGCAGATGTGCAGCGTGAAGGTGAAGCGCGGATGCGTGTGCACGATCTCGACGGCGGGTACGCCGGGGGCAGGCAAGCGCACCGTGTAGCAGCCGAGGCGGCGCAGTTCGACCCAAAATCCGAGATCGTCCGCGATGATGAAGCCGAGATCCCTGATCTGCGGAATATCGATGCGCGGATAATAGACCTCGGTGACGATGCCTTGGGCGACCGTAAACCAGAGCCGGGAAGAACCCAAGCCGGTGCCGACCATGTCTTTGGTGGCGTTCGCCCAGGTGGGATACGAAAAGACGGCCTGCGGTGCTTTCATG
>JAIOPD010000046.1 GCA_021414115.1 Planctomycetia bacterium | reverse complement strand
CGTCATCCTACGGACTGGTTTTTCGCCTCCTGATGCTCTCCACACCCCCTCGCGGGGATGCAGTTTCGATCGGCTACGGGGTTCAAGCCAAACCCCGACAGGGACTCACACCCTGCTGGTTCAGGTCACTCGCAATCGCACAATACCCGTCGCTCGCGCTCCGGGCTTCCCGAAATCCCCGACTCCAACGGCCACGCCGAGTTTCCGCGGCTTCTGCACGTGCCACCCGCGGATCCTCATGATCGCGGCAGTTGCGCATCAGGTGCCTTTGCCTGAGGTGCTCTCTCGTGACGCCTGGCCGCGTCCTCCCCACAACGATCCCTGATGGATCACCACGAGAAGGTGTGGTCGCCCGGTCCGACGTCGGCGCGATGACCATCGGTCAGCACGACGGTTGCCGTGGCGTTCACCGGCACGGTGAAGCTCGCGGAATAACTGCCGTCCGCGTGCCGCTCCCATGCCGCGCGGATCAGTCCCCGCGGTGAAAGGTGCTCGGCCTTCACCCAGGCAAGGTCGCCGGCCGGCATCGGCTGCAGGAAGAAGTGCTTGAATCCTGGCTGCTCCGGATCGGGCCGGATGCCCGCCAGGTATTCGTAGAACCAGCCGCCGATGTCGCCAAACATGATGTGGTTGTTGGAGCCACCGCCCCACCAGTCTTCGGTGAGCGTCGTGCAGCCCTTCTCGATCATGCAGCCGTAGCCCGGCGCGGTCTTTTGGCGCACGACCCGCAGGGCCTGCTCATGGTGGCCGTGGTCGGAGAGTGCCCGAAAGAGCGACTTCGACCCGAGGATACCCACGTCCACGTGGTCGTTGACTGCCGTGACGGCTGCCGAGAGCTGCGCCGCGGCGAGTGGCCGGAGCGGCTCGGGTAGAAGGCCGAAATGCAACGCACAGGCCTGGGCGCTCTGGCTGCCCGCACCGACCGTGCCGTCGGGCTTCACGAACTCGCGGACGAAGGCCTCGCGGACCGATGCGGCCAGGTCGCGATACCGCTTTGCGTCGTCCGTCTTACCGAGCAGCTCCGCCATGCGAGCCAGCCGCTCGACGGCACCGTGGTAGAAGCAGGTGGAGGTGATCTCCTTCGGCGTCCGCGTCTTCGCCGGGCTCCAATCGCTCACGCCATCCTTGATGATGAAATCCGGGGCCTGACGGGCATGGAAGTCGGCCCACTTCTTCATCATCGGATAGCTCGCCGCCACGATCGTGCGATCGCCGGTGAACTCAAACACGGTCCACGGCACGACGACGCCGGCCACGTTCCAGTCGCTCGCCTCGCCCCCCCAGCCGGCCGTCGGGCAGACGTTCTTCAGCCGACCCTCGCCGTCCTGCACGTCCAGAAAATCACCCATCCACTTCCGGTAGCCGGCGGCGTTGTCGAAATTGAACATCGCCTGACTGCAGGCCAGATGGGCATCGCCCGTCCAGCCCTTCTTCTCGCGCGTGGGGCAGTCGGTAGGGAAACCATGAAAATTGCCCCGGTAGCTGCGGCGCACGGCCGCATGGATCGCGTTCAGAAGCGGATCGGAGCACTCGAATGAACCCGCCGATGGAAAGTCGGTATGCACAAACCGGGCCTCGACCGACGACAGCTCCGGTGTGCCGGGCCAGCCCTCGACCTCGACGTAGCGAAAACCGTGATACGTGAACCGCGGCTCCCACTCCTCGAGGCCGTCGCCTTTGAGCACATAGCGATCCTGCTGGAACCAGCCGCTCCAGATCAGGCCCCCGAGCTCACGATCGATGCGGCCATCGCGGAGCTGCTCACCAAACCGGAGGCGAATTTCCTGGCCAGCTGGTCCGCGCACGCGAATCCGTGCCCAGCCGGCGATGTTCTCCCCGAAGTCGTAAAGCCAGACGCCTGGGCGAGGCTCCGTGAGCTTCACTGCGGGCAGGGTCTGCGTGACTCGCATCGGGGCGATCGTTTCCCGGCGGAGCCGCCCCGCCGACGGCTTCATCGTCTCGGCCGCCGCCCATGACGAGTCATCGAACTCGGCCGTGGCCCAGCCCGGCTGCTCGGCGCGGGCATCGTAGACCTCGCCGTTCATGAAGGCATCGACGAGCACGGGGCCGTAGGCGGCTTTCCATGAGGCATCGGAGACGATCGTCTGCTCGGAGCCGTCTTCATAGTCGAGCCGGAGCGTGACCAGTGCCTTTGGCCGATCTTTCCAGGGCGAGTGGTCGAAGTTCCAGGCCGTGTTCACGGTCTCCGCGAACCAGCCGTGGCCGAGCATCACGCCGACCGCATTGCGGCCCGGCTTCACGAGGCTCGTGACGTCGTGCTCGACATAGAGCACGGTTTTGTCGTACTGCGTCATGGCGGGGCCGAGCACCGCGTCGCCGACCTTCGTGCCATTGCACAACACGTCGTGACAGCCGAGTCCGCTGCTCTGGAGCGTCGCCCGTTTCACCTTTCTTTCGACCGTGAACGTCTTCCGCAGGAGCGGCGCCGGGGCCGGCTGGTTGCTGCCAGGCACGAAGCCGGTGGGCTTTACGGCTCCCCACGGCGCGATGCCGACGTCGCCGAGCCGCACTGCCGACTTCCACCCGGCCGTGCTCGTCTCGGGCGCCGCCCATTTCCCCTCGGGATCGGCAGCGTCGGTCCAGAGAACGTCGCCGACCGCTGGCGAGAGTTCGAGCACACGGCCGTCGGCCATTTCGATGACGAGCTTCAGGGCCCAGCCTGCGGCGCCTCCGCCATTGCTGCCGGCGATACCGAGCACGTTGTTTCCCGGCCGCAGATACTCAGTCACCTCGCGTTCGACGGGCTTGGCCCAGTCCGTCGCCTCGCACCGTCGGTGGCCGTTGATATACAGATCTGCCCGGTCGTCGCCGGTGAGCTGCACCCACGCCGCGCGGATGGCAGATTCGCCGGGCTCGGGGAGCCGCACGTTCCAGCGGAAAGAGCGGCGGCCCGCGGCGGCCGTATCGGTCGCACGCGTCGCCTCGCCGGTCCAGAACCAGCCGACGCCCTTCCAGTCGAGCCGGCTTTCGGCACCGGTCGGAGGCAGCCGGCGTTCGACCGGCTGATTGAACCCGATCCATTCGCCTTCGGGCTTCCGTGGGGCTTGCTTCGCCAGCGCCGCGAGCTGCGCAGGCGTGACGAACACGACGTGGTCGGGCTTCTGGGCAACGAGTTGTTTCAGTGGCTCCTTGTTCCACTCCCAGCACGACAGCAGGCTCGAGACGAACACGGGCTCCCGGTCAGCGAGCCGCCGGCCGACCAACACGTCGAGATCGCCGTAAAACGCCCGGGCCATCGCCGCGCCCCCGTCTTGGGCGGCCGGCGGATCGAATCGAAGCATGCCCGGCGTGCTGCTCCAGAAGGCGGGCATACCACACGGCAGCTGCTCGACGAGCGCATCGGGATCGTCACCGCGTCGGTTCCAGCTGTTGATGATGCTGTGGCAAAAGGGAAGCGCGCGGGCGTAGCGATCGGCGAGCGGCTCACCCCGCGGCGAGACGTTGAGCGTCTTGAGCCCAAGGGTTTGCATGCTGCGGGCGGTGTCACCGAAGAAGATTTTCCAGGCGGCCTCCGGATCGGTAAGCCGCGTCGCAAACACTTCCGGGCTCACATACGTCGCCCCGCTCACGCCGCAGAGAAACTCGACGCCAGGCCCGGCGTGCTCGGCATACCAGCGGGTCGCCGCCGGCATCGCCTCGCGAATCGTCGGGCCGATCGTTATGCCGAACGGCAGGTCGGGCGTGTCGGCGGCGAAGTAATGCTGCCGGAAGTAGTCCATCCACGGCGAGAGATTGTCGCCGTCGGAGATCACGAGGCTCAGATAGATCTTCCCCGGCTCGACGGGTGGCGCCGGCGGCTGCGCGGGCCGCGTGACCTCGGGCGGTGTCACTCCGCTCATCACGCTCATGTTGGCGAGGCCGTCGCTGGGCACATAGCCATGCGAGTAGGGCGTCGCCTGCATCACGGCGATGTATTCGTCCACACCGAGCCGCGGACCGAACGACGGCCAGCCATTTACGATCGAATGCGTGTCCAGCGCGGCGAGCATTCGGGCAACGAGGTCGTGTTCGCGGGCCGGGTCAGCTCCTTTCGCGAAGGCGTCGTCCTTGTACGCCGTCCAGACCATCGGGATCCGCCACTGGTAGCACTGATCGACGTTGCCCCAGGCGAGCCGGGCGGGATGGAAGTAGTTGAGCGCGTGTCGCGAGAGCCGGTCGCGGTAGGTGGCCCAGACCCACTCCATCCCGTCGAGATAGGTGGCGAAGCGGCCACGGAGGTCCACCTTCACAGGCAGGCCGAGCTTCTCGGCGAGTGCGGGTGTGCAGAGCAGAAGGTCCTCGCAGGCAGCGACGTTCATCGCGATCACGTCACTGCGATCGCAGGCGAGGTCGGCGATGATAGCGCCTTTGATCTCGGCAGCATGCTCGCGGACGAGCGTGGTCCAGTCGGGAATGACGTCGTAGCCCTCGATCAGGCCCTGTTGCACGTGCTGATCGAGCCAAAAGCGATCCTGGTCGTGAGGCCCGCCGGAACGCAGCAGCCAGATCGACGGCTGGCGGCGGGACGTGAGCCCCTGGAGGCAGCAGAGTGCGGCTCGTTCATCCAGTGGCAGCCGCGAAAGATCGACTGCCACGAGCCGCTTGGCGGGCGGCGGCGAACGCGGCACGAGTGAATCGCCCCAGGGGCGGGGCGTGCGCGTGATCGGGAGATCGCGAGGCAACGGCGCCGGCTTGGGAACCGCGTCGAGCCAGGCGTGGACGGCCGCCACGTCGGCCGCGGTCTTGAGTCCCCGCTCCTGCAGACACCAGAGCACGCCGCGGACGAGCAGTTGCTCGGCGAACCACCGCTCACGACCATCGAGATTCCAGACGGTCTGGCCGAGCCAGATATCAGATGCCCCCTTCGCCTGCGGGCACCGTCGCCGGATCGCCGCTGCGATCGGCAGGGCAGGGCCCTGGCCCTCCTGCTCGACCATCACGAGCGGGATCAGCTCATCGCCAGCCGGTAACGACTTCGGATCAAGCCGCTGCTGGTTCGGCAGGCTGCTCTCGAGCATCGCCTGCGTGATGCCAAGCGGATTCGCAGGCACGGTGCGGCTGCAGGGCCGGTCATGCCGTACCGTGCCGGCCGTGCGGAGCAGGAGCGGATCCGCGGCCTCGTTGCGCTGAGCTTCGGTCGCCGGTGCCGTCGTCCACCGCGGCTGTCCCGGCGCTGGCTTGGGTTCACGCACGGCGACCTTCGCGAAGGGGTCGCGAAAATAGACGAGGCTGCCACCTGCCTTGCGAAAGGCCTGCAGCGCAGGAATCGCTGCCTCGGGCAGCGCGTCCGTCTCCGGCAGCACGAGCACGGGCAACTTCGTGGCATCGAGCTTCACCGGGTTGCCGAGGTCATCCGCCGAGAGCCTCGTGACCACAACGTGCTTCGCGAGGAGGTCGGCAATTAGCGGCGCCGGCACCACGTCGTTCCGCGAAAGCGTCGCCCAGTCGGGATCGACGAACACAGCCACCTGCCCGTGAGCCTGCTGCAGCGCTGCGATGAGCACCAACACTGCAGTGGCGTGACAGAGGCCAGCGAGGCGGCAGAATATGAAATCCATGATGCTCCGTTTCCACTGACGTTTCCAACAACACATGACATCCCACTACCGTTGCCGGAAGCCAGAGGCGTGAGCCGAGAGGGCGTTGGGCGGCGTGTCGAGAGTGGGCGTGACGTCGACGGCAGGACAACCTCAACTCCACCGTCGGCTTACGCCTCGGGTTTCCGGCCGCGTTGCCGTTGTTCGTTGCCACCCTTGCAATCGTGCGGCGGCCCCAGGGCTATCACCAGTCGTCAGAACTGCCGACGCGGCGGCTACGCAGAGCCCGGTCCTCAGCCCCGGAGCGTCGTCAGCCCGCACAGCCGGCGCAACGATCGCCGAAACCAGCGTGCGGCCGGAGAACACCCCGAAATTTTAGGGTCTTCAGCAGAATCTGTGGGTAAGAACGGGTTCTGAATACGCCTGGGCACGATCTCCGAGAAGTGCGGGCAGCGGCGTGGTCATCGCACAGCGTGGCGAGCCCTCAACGCGTCGGGGCGTGGGCGATCTCGAGCAAGGCATCACCGCCTCGACGGTCTGATGCGGCCCGCCGCCTCGCGGCGGCAGCCCGCAGGCGGCGGCGTTCCGCCGCCCGGAAGCACGTCCCTGCCGGGCGGACCATGGAGAGAAAGAAGCATCCTGCGGCGTCATGCGGTAAAGATGCGGTTGCTTAGTCAGCCCCTTTGCCGGAGCCACCGCAGGATGCATCTCAAGAGTATTCTCAACCGCGTTGAGCGGCACAAGTGTTTCGTCTACAGGCAGGTTCGATTCGTGGACGGCTTGGTCGATTCGGAACTCGAGGTCGAGATCGAGCCCCGGGCCAACAGCCGGGCGATCTGCTCGGGATGCGGCAAGAAGCGGCCGGGCTACGACCGGCTTGCGCCACGACGGTTTCAGTTCGTGCCGCTATGGAACATCGCGGTGTTCTTCGTCTACGCGATGCGACGGGTCGACTGCCCGGAGTGCGGCGTGACCGTCGAACGCGTGCCGTGGGGCGAGGGCAAGGAGCATCTCACGACCAGTTACCGCTGGTTCCTGGCCCGCTGGGCCAAGCGGCTCTCGTGGAAAGAGACCGCCGACGTATTCAACACGACCTGGGACAACGTGTTTCGCTCGGTAAAACATGCCGTCGAATGGGGCCTCGCCCATCGGGATCTCTCGGGCATCGAGGCCATCGGCGTCGATGAGATCCAGTGGCGAAGTGGCCACACCTATCTCACGCTCGTCTATCAGATCGACGGAATGAAGCGACTGCTGTGGGTGGCCCAGGAGCGGACCGAGCAGAGCCTGCGGGGCTTCTTCACATCGCTCACCGCCGAGGTGCGGCAGGGCATCCGCTTCGTCTGCAGCGACATGTGGAAGCCTTACCTCAAGGTGATCGCAGAGCAGATTCCGGCCGCCCTGCACGTCCTCGACCGATTCCACATCATACGGAACATGAACATGGCCCTCGACGAGGTCAGGCGTGCCGAGGTCACCCAGCTGCGGCGGGACGGCTACGAGCCGATCCTCACGAAGACCCGATGGTGCCTGCTCAAGCGACCGGAGAACCTCACGGAGCATCAGGAGGTCAGGCTCAAGGAGATCCTGCAGTACAACCTCAAGAGCGTCCGGGCTCATCTGCTTCGCGAGGACTTCCAGCGGTTCTGGGAGTACACGAGCCCCGAGTGGGCGATGAAGTTCCTCGACGCCTGGTGCAGCCGCACCATGCGAAGCCGGATCGGCCCGATGAAGAAGATCGCCAGGAGCCTGCGGCGTCATCGGCATCTGATCCTCAACTGGTTCCGGGCTCGGGGCACCATCTCGTCGGGCGTTGTCGAGGGATTCAACGGCAAAGCAAAACTGACCACCAGAAAAGCGTTCGGCTTCCGGACGCCGCGGGGCATCGAAATCGCGCTCTTTCATGTGCTCGGGCGGTTACCCGAGCCTGCGTTCACCCACAGATTCTGCTGAGGAGGCAACTTCTACTTCGACAGTTGGTCCGTCGGCAGATTTGCCGATTTTGCTTCGCTCACCGGTGACCTATCTTTCCGAGGAACGGGGAACACCCACCGATTTTGCCGCGTGCTCGGAGACACGTGTATGGGACGTTACCGACTGCAATCCACGAACTCGTGCGTGCCGCTTGCCTTCCTCCGCATGGTTAGGGTTGGACAAGAAGCCGTTTCCATGACGAATGAAGCCGCCCTCCAACCCATTTGGCGGAGAGAGATCGTATCGCTAGCCTTGACGATCACGATGGCCGCTTGGCCGTGCACCACCCCCGCCGCCACCGTCACGTGGGACGCAAACGGGACGGCTGCCAGCGTGACTGACGGCGCCGGCGCCTGGCTCGGAGCGAGCCAATGGTGGAATGGCACATCGAATGTCTCGTGGACCTCGGGCGACGACGCCGTCTTTGGCGTGGGTGGCACTGGTGGCGCGGTCACGCTTTCGGCGACCACGACCGCTGCCTCACTCGCATTTAATTCGTTCAGCGGCACCTACACACTCGGGACGTCGGGGCAGACACTCACGCTCGGCAGTGGCGGCCTTATGATGAACGCGGGCGCGGGCGCCGTCACGCTTGCGAGCCCCATCACGCTCGGAACGGCCCAGTCGTGGACGAATAACTCAGCAAGCCTGTTGACGGCGAGCGCTGCCATCACAAACGGCGGCTTCGGCCTCACCTTCGCCGGCTCTGGAAGCACGACGCTCTCCGGCACGATCTCCGGGGCCGGCGGTCTGACGAAGTCGGGCGCCGGCACGCTCACGCTGGGCAACGTCCAGAACACCTACTCCGGCGGCACGATTGTTAACGGCGGTACGCTGACGCTGGGCACTGGCGCCGCCAACGGCAACATCCGTGGCAGTCTGACCGTCAATTCCGGAGCCGCCGTCAACGCGAACGCCGGGGGATGGTCACTCGGGTATGGTGGCACGCGGTCCGGCGCCGCGTACTCGGGTACCTCCGTCACGTCGATCACGATCAATAGCGGCCTGCTCAACTTCACGAATGTAAATAGTAGTGCCGGCCTCGCGGCCAACACGATCACGCTCACCGGCGGCACGGTCGGCGGCGTCTCGTTCGCCTGGTACAACGCGAACACGCTCACCCCGACGCTCCAGACCCTCGCGAGTTCCGCCCGCTCGACGCTCTCGGGCGGCATCTCATTGCGGTTGAGTACGAGCGGCACACTCACATTTGACGTCGCAAGCGGCTCCACGGCCGACGGCATCGACCTGCTCGTCAGCGGGCCGATTACCGACGCTGTAGCGACCGATACGCAAGGCAGTAGCAACAACGGCGGCAACCTCGTCAAGGCCGGGGCCGGCCGGATGGTGCTTTCGGGTTCCAACACGTTCCCCGGCGGCCTGACTCTTTCCGCCGGCCAACTCGATCTCAACAGCACGACGGCCGCCGGCGCCGGCGGTTTTACGATCACTGGCGGCACGATCGGCAATTCGTCCGGTTCAGCCATCACCCTGTCGAACAACAACGCCCAGTCCTGGAGCGCCGATTTCACTTTCGCTGGACCGAATGACCTCAACCTCGGTTCCGGTGCTGTCACACTCGGAGCAAGCCGTTCTGTGACGGTGTCGGCAGGCACACTGACCGTCGGCGGACCCATCGCTGGGGTCGGCTTTGGTCTGACGAAAGCAGGATCCGGCGTTCTGGCTCTCACCGGTACAAGCACGTTCACCGGCGGCATCACGATCTCTTCCGGCACGCTCCAGGTCGGCGGTGCAGGCGCACTTGGAACGGGCACCTATTCGAGCGCGATCTCCGTTGCCAGCGGCGCTGGGCTGGCAATCGCCACTTCCACGGGCCAGACACTCTCCGGCACGATCTCCGGCTCTGGCGGCCTGACGAAGTCGGGCGCAGGGGCGCTCACACTCTCCGGCTCGAACGGCTACACCGGGACGACGTCGATCACCGGGGGCCGTCTCGTGATCGCCTCGAATGGCCGGATCAACTCCACGAGCGGGATCACGATCAACGGCTCCGACGCTGAGCTGAAGTACAACTCGGCCACGCCCCTCACGCAGCCGATCACGTTCACGCAGGGCACGATCTCCGGCACGGGCACGATCGGCACGGCCGTGACGGTCGGAACCGGCGACATCCTCTCCCCGGGCAACTCTCCCGGCATCCAGGCCTACACGAGAGGCCTCACGTGGGATCCGGCGGGCACGTATCTCTGGGAGGTCAACGACGCCACGAGCACGGCCGGCACCGGCTGGGACCTGATCAACGTGTCTGGCGGCAGCGGCCTCGTGATCAACGCCACCAGCGGCACCACGTTCAAGATCGCGATCACGTCGCTCTCCGGCACCGCCGCGGGCAGTGCGGCCAACTTCTCGGCGACGAAGGCGGGCTCGTGGACGATCCTGTCGTCGTCGAACGGGATCACGGGTTTTGCGGCGAACAAGTTCACGCTCGACCGCTCGGCCTTCTCGAACACCTCGTCGGGCTCGTTCATGATCTCGCAAGTCGGCAGCGGCAGCAACCAGTCGCTCGTACTCGCCTACAACACGATCAGCTCGCTCACCTCATCGACGTCGAGCGTGACCGGCTTCCGCGTGATGCAAAACCAGGGCACGACCATGTCGGTGAACCTGACCAACAGCGGCCCGGACGCCACCGACTATTCGCTCTCCCCATCGGCGGCCCTTTCGCTCATCGGCAGCAGCACGGGCACGCTCGCCGGCTCCGGGACGCAGGCGATCTCGGTCGGCTACGCGAGCACCGCCGCGACCGGCGCCCGCAGCGGCACGGTCTCGTTCACGAACACCGGCATTGCCAACAACGCGGCCGGCACGTTCACCGTGGCTGGCGCCGTGGTCGACAACCGCGTCGTGACGGCCTCCGCTGTGAACTTCGGCCTCGTCCACCTGGGCGCCTCGGGCACGGTCACCTCGACCTTCACGAGCGCGGGATTGGACGACAATTTCACGCGGATCAGGGTTGCCAACGGCTCCGGCGGCGGGCTGATCGTCAGCGGCAGCAGCGGCTTCGTGTTCGACGGCAGCGGCGGTTCGAGCCGCGCCGTCGCCGGCAGCTTCGGCACGGCCGGGGCGATCTCCGGCACGATCACGCTCACGAACTCGAGCGCTGAAACCGGCGGGCCGCTTCCGGGCCAGTTGCCGGGCACGACCAATCTCCCCTACTCGGTGAGCGTCTTCAGCGGCACCGGCACCTGGACCATGGCCGGCGGCGGCTCGTGGGGCACGAGCGCGAGCAGCAACTGGACGAGCACGGGCGGTGTCGGGGCGGCGCCCGGCACGTTCGCCGACTACACGAACACCGACCGGGCGATCTTCGCCGGTTCGCAGACCGGCACCTCAACGATCCTGCTCAACGGCGCCACGCCGAGCCTCGCGGCCCTCGTCATCTCCAACACGGCCAACCGCTACGTGCTCGACCAGGGCTCGGGCGGCTCGCTCACGCTCGCGGCGTCGAGCGGCAAGCCGACGATCGAGGTCGAAGCGGGCGGCCTCCACGAGATCAAGGCCGGGATCCTCGGCAGCTCCGGCCTCGAAAAGCTGGGGGTCGGCTCGCTCGTGCTCTCCGGATCAAACGGCTACACGGGCGCCACCGACGTCACGGCCGGCACGCTCGCCGTCAACGGCAGCTTGACGAGCGCCTCCGCCGTCACCGTGGCGTCAAACGCCACGCTCGGCGGGTCGGGCTCGATCGCCGGGGCCATCACCGGCGCCGGCCTTGTCAGCCCGGGCAACTCGCCTGGCATCCTCACCGCGGGCCAGTTCAATTCTTCGGCCGGTCTCGATGCGGCCTTCGAGTTCACGGGCCTCGCGCCGACCTACACGAGTGCGTCGGCGAGCGTGAACGACGTCCTGCGGCTCACGAACGGCTCCGCTCCTTTTGCGACGGGCACGTTCACCGCCGGCAACGTGATCGACGTCTACTTCAACGTCGATTCGATCGCCAACGGCCAGATCTACGAGGGCGGCTTCTTTACCGGCCTGTCGGCGGTGGACCTGCTCGCGACCCTCGATGGCAAGGGGTCGTTCAGCTACTGGGCGAAGACCACGGGGGCAGGCACCCGCTCGTTCGGCGGTGTGAATTACGTTGACATCACGACCATCACGGGCATCACCGGAGTGACGCTCCAGACGAGCTACGGCACGAAGGATTTCGGTGGCTCGGTGGGCAGCGTGACCGGCAGCGTCACGCAGTTCGTGATCGTGCCGGAGCCAGGAGCGGTCGCGCTGGCAAGCATAGGCATCGCGGCCGCGGCATGGAGCCTGCGAAGGCAGCTGTTACGAGCATCACGATGAATCGCCGCACCGGATTTACGTTGATCGAGCTGCTGGTGGTCATCGGGATTATCTGCGTACTCGTGGGACTGCTCATGCCGGCCGTGCAGTCGGCTCGCGAGAGTTCCCGGCGCACGCAATGTCTCAGTACTATGCGGCAATGGGGCCTCGCAATGCAGCAGTACGAGACAAGCAACGGCCGATTTCCGCCGGGGTCGATTTCCTACGGCGGTGCTCAATCGGATCCCACCCGCGACCGTCGCACGTTCGTGGTCTCATTGTGGCCTTACATCGACGCGCAGAACGTGCTTGGGCAATACGACCTGCAAAAACCATTTTGGGACCCGGCAAACCAGAAGGCCGTCGATGCGCGTGTCCCGATGTACTACTGCCCGAGCGACCGGGCGGGTGCCTGGCGAGCCAACATCTATTGGATGGCACGCGGGAACTACGTCTGCAATTGGGGCAATGCAAACTTTCTCCAAAGCGAGCCCCAGTATGTGAAGGCGCCTTTTAGCGACTACCAGTCGAACAATCCCACGTTCAGTCAGATCGAGAGCCGCCGTGAACCCGGCAATGCCGCCGCCGCTTTCCGCGATGGGCTCTCGAACACAATCTTTATGTCGGAGACCGTGATGGCAGCCAACGATACCGACAACGACATGCGGGGATTCATGTTGAACAACACTGCGGGAGGCCCGACGTTCATGACGAAGTCCACGCCGAACTCAGGAACGGATTACTGCCGTTGCCTGGGGCCGCAGTCGGCGACCTATCCCGGACCTTGCGTATCATGGCCGATACCGGATGGCTGGAACTCTGCCCGCAGTCTTCATCCCGGCGGCGTCTCCGCGGTTCTCGGCGACGGCAGTACGCGGTTCGTGACCAACGAGATCACGCTCGCCGTGTGGCAAGCCTATGGTACGATCCGCGCGGCCGACCTGCTGGAAGCACTGCCGTAAACGCGGCTGCTCACATTCACCAAGGCCAAGAACACGTCGAAGCCGTGATGGCGCACTGCCCCTTCGACAGCCGCAACGGCGGATTCAGGTTTTCGGCCCGTAGATCTTCGCGACCGCCTGGGCCCGAGAGCGAACATGGAGCTTGTGGTAGATCCGCTCGATGTGGGTGTGGACCGTGGAATAGCTCACGTTGAAGTGCTTGGCGATCTCCTTGTAGAGGTAGCCCCGGGCCAGGAGGTCAAGCACCTCACGTTCGCGTGGTGAGAGGGTGGCCTCGACGGCCTCCCGCTGGGCATCGGCCTCGCGAGTGGCTGCCTTTGCCGGCTGCGTGGCCGGCTCGGCGAAGGCCTGGACGAGTTTGCGGGCGATGTTGCTCGTCAGGGGTGCTCCGCCACCGATCACGTCGCGGACGGCCGCGAGCAGCTGGGCCGCACGGATAGGCTTGAGCAGGTAGCCCTTCGCCCCCGCCGCCAGTGACTGGAAGATGACGTCGGTGTTGTCATAGACCGTGAGCATCACGATTTGCACCTGCGGCAGCTTTGCGACCAATTCGCGAACGCACTGCACCCCGTCCATCTTCGGCAGATTGACGTCCATGATCACGGCGTCGGGCAGCTGCGTTGGCAGGTCGCGGACTGCCTCCTCGGCCGACCCGAACGTGCCCACGCATTCGATCTCGGGATCGGACTGAAGAAATCCGGCGAGAGCCTGACGGGTGGCCTTGTCGTCATCGACGATACCGACGCGGATCAGCTTCCGAGCATCGGAGCGGGGCGGAGCGGCGATTGATGCGGATTTGGTCATGGCGAACAGGCCTCAGCGTGATGCTCAGGATGTGGAAACCGGGACGGAGAGACGGATGGACGTGCCCTTGCCGGGGCGGCTTTCGCAGGAGAACGTGCCGCCAACCTGCTGCATCCGGCGCTGCATGTTGGCAAAGCCCTTGCCGCCGGACGCCTCCCGCGTTGCGGCCGCGGGGATTCCGCAGCCATCGTCTTCGACGACGATTGTTAGCCGGCCATCCACCACTCCGAGTCGGAGGACGATCGTGGCTGCCCGGGAGTGCTTGACGGCGTTGTGCAGGGCTTCCTTCGCGGCCAGGAAGAGGTTGTGCCGGATGTTCGATGGGAGCGGCACGTCGGGGAGCCTGTCGGGCAGATCGATCCGACAGCGACCGCCGCTCGAGGCCACGAAATCCTGGGCGTATTTACAGAGATACGCCGAGAAAGGTTCGACGGCATCGTTGTGGGGGCTGATCGCCCACACGATTTCGTTGAGGTGTTTGGCCAGGCCAGTGGCGTTTTCGAAGATCTGGTCGAGATAGCGGCGGCTCTCGTCGGCCGTGATTGCCGGGCTGCGGACGAGATCGCTGAGCATGCCGATCCGCGTGAGATTGGCACCGAGGTCGTCGTGCAGGTCTTGGGCGATTCGCATCCGGTCGGCTGCAATCATCCGCTGCTGCTCGGCGATCGCGAGTTGCCGTTGCGTGCGTTGCCGCGACACCTGGCGGATGAACAAGGCAAACAGACCGGTGGTGCCAGCGGCTGAAGCGGCCCAGAACCACGGCCGAGCCCAGACCGGCGGTGGCACCTGGATCACGGCGGTGTATTCGGGCCCTTGCGGCACGCCGAGATGCGAGCATTCACTGATCCGAAACCGATACTCACCGGAGGCAAGGTCGTCGTACGCCACCGACGCTGCTCCCCCTTCGCCGACTGCATAAAGCTCGCTCCATTCGACAAGCAGTTCGTCACCGGAGGTGACCGCCGGCGATCCCGCAGACGACGTGATCCAGCCGCCGAGGCCACTTGGATCCTCGTCGATGAGCGCGAGGGCGTGACGCGCGGGGGGGCCCGGGAGTCGTACGACTCGGCCGACTCCGGGCTTCGTTCCGTCACGTTCCCAGTCCTTGGGCACGCCGAACGGATTGTCGAGGTCTTCGCCGGTCTCGAAGTCACTCTGGTAGATCTCACGATCCGGCGTGCCGTCTTTATCGACGACCGAAATCCGAATTGACTCGAACACTCGCACGCCCGTCGTCTCCTCAGGCCCGGCCGAGATCAGCCACAGCATCAGCTTCGCAGCTCGGGGCGGCACCGTGATCCGCTTGCTGCGGTGCTGAAACGGCGAGGTCTCAATCTGCCCGGTCCAGCCCGGCGAGCGGCCTTTGGTCCAACTCTCATCGCCATCGACCAGTTGGTTATTGGCATCGATGAACCGCAACTGAAACCGCATCAGGCCGTGGTCGGGATCCCGCCAGTCGTCATCGCGGCCATCGAGCCGATACCGCAGCTGCACCGGCGTCCGGCCGAGCCGCTCCGCATCGCCGAACGACAGGAGCAGCCGCCCAGGGCGGGCGGGCAGCTCGTAGACGTCCTCCGTCCCCCGCTTGCCAGACGGGGTAATCGTGTGATTGTCGGCGACGACGTGGTCGAGCGTCGCAGCGGGTGGAGGCGTGTCGCCTGCGACCGCGCACGAGGACGCCCAACCGGTCCAGCCGAGCGTTCCTGCCAGCCCCACAATGACGAGCGAATACAGCCTCATGACACGCAAAATCCTACCAGACACCGCACCGCTGGACGGGTGGAACCCCCTCCGCAGTTTTGCCGACGTGGGGTGGTGGCATTGGAGCTTTGTGACGCTTCGGCCTCGACGGCCGTCGAGATCGAACACAGACGGTAAACTGCCAGTGATTCACGAGTTTCATCTATGAAGGAAGTTGCACGATGAGGCGGGGCACTGGACTGCATCTGGTTGCACTCTGGGGATTTGTCGTTGCCGCTCTGGCCGCTCGTGCCCACGCCGATCTACCCCAGCCCGTCGCCCATTGGACATTCGACGAGGCGGGGGCCGAGGGACGGGATTCGGCGGGTGGCCACCATGGGACCGTGCAGGGAGCCGTGCCGCATGCCGGCAAGTTTGGGAAAGGTCTGCTCTTCGATCGCAGCCGCAAGGATCATGTGAGCGTTTCCCATGCTTCCGACTTGGAGCTTTCCACGTTCACCGTCTCGGCGTGGGTCTGGCTCACGAAGCCGCCCACCTACTCCGGTATCCTGGGCACGAGGACGGGCGGTGCTCCGCTCTTCGATGTGAAGGTCAACACTGACAAGGTGCACGGCGACATCGGCGACGGCAGCAGGTGGATCGAGACGAAAGTGAACTTTTACAAGAACGACGTCGGCACGAACGGGCAGGGGGGTGATCTCGAACTGGAGCGATGGTATCTCGTGACGTTCGTGATCGACGACGCCGCGAAGCAATGCCGGCTCTATCTCGACGGCGACCGCAAGAAGACGATTCCCTTCATGGGCCAGCCGAAGCTCATGCAGCCGAGGCGGACGCTGCGCATCGGCGACACCGGAGCGGGAGAGTTTATGGACGGCGTGATCGACGACGTGCGGATCTACAAGGAAGCCCTCACCGACGAGCAGGTGCGGGCACTGGCCACGGACAGATAGAAAAGGTGCCAGCCACCAAATCTGGGCAAACAGGAAAACGCAGAAACGCAGCTTCCTCAGATTTGGTGGCTGGCACCTCTCTCTGCGAGCTGGTCCCTTGACCGGGCCCGCCTCACCCCCGAGACTCGTGCTCGTTGGAGCGAGGGCGGTTCGCTCGATCAGACCGACAGCCGGGGCGCGAGAAGACCACTGTCTCGCGATCCCGCTGGTCGTTGCCCGCCCCCTTCACCCGCCTGCCGGCCTGGCTCGCGGCCGAAATTATGAGTTCGCCCGCAGACGCCCTGTTCACGCCGACCGTCAGCTCCGACGCGATGGCGTCGCCCCTGCGTCGCGTCACGACCGGCCTGCTCATGCTGGCTGGCATCGTCACGATCGCCGTCACCGGCTACGTCCTTGCCGGCTGGCCCGTCGTCGATGCGGTCTACATGGTCGTGATCACGATCTTCGGCGTCGGGTATGGAGAGGTGCACCCGCTCGACAAACCGTGGCTGAAGGTGTTCACGATCGGCGTGATCATCGCCGGCTGTTCGGCCGGGCTGTGGGTGGTGGGCGGGCTCGTCGAAATCATGGCCGAGGGGAGAATCCGTGAAGCGCTGGGGAAACATCGCATGAACCAACTGATCGACGAACTCCGCGGCCACGCGATCGTGTGCGGCTTCGGACGTGTGGGCCAGATTCTCTGCCGGGATCTCACGGCGGCGGGCATGCCGCTGGTGGTGATCGACGCCGATGCAGGCCGGCTCACGCTGGCCGAGTCGCAGGGGTATCCCGTCGTGATGGGAGACGCGGCGGAAGAGCAGACGCTCCGCCGGGCGCACATCGACACCGCACGGGTCGTGGCGGTGGTGCTGCCTGACGATGCCGCCAACGTGTTCGTCACGCTGTCGGCCCGCGAGTTGAGCGGGACGGTGGAGATCATCGCCCGCGGCGAGCGGCCCGACACGGAGCGGAAGCTCCTGCGCTCGGGAGCCACGCGGGTCGTGCTCCCGGCGGCGGCGGGAGCCAACCGCATCGCCCGGATGATCACGCACCCCTCGGCGGAGACCCTCCTGGGCGACGCGGACAGCATGGGGCAGCTCAACGAGCAGCTCCTCGACATCGGCATGGAGATCGGCCAGATCACGATCCAACCCGAGTCGGAGCTGGCGGGCTCCACGCTCGCCGACGTCGATCTCCGACAGTCGGCGGTCGTGATCGTGGCGATCCGCAAGGCCGATGGGGAAATCAGGCGAAGCCCGCACCCGACATCGGTACTCGAGCCACTCGACACGCTGATCGTGGTGGGTCGCCACGACGACCTGCCGAGGTCGCTCCTCCGGCTGCCGATTCCCGCCCAACTCACGTTCCGGGGAGCCACCGCCCCCCGGTCGGGCCATCAGCAAGGATGAGCGGACGCATCAAGGCAACAGAAATACGAGCCCCGTGACGGTGGCCGCCTGGACGGCCATGCCGCGGCAGCTGATCGGGATCGCGGGAATCGTCCAGGGAGCACAACTGCCCGGACGGTAGTAGCCGAGCGGATAGACGCACTCCCAGGGAAGTTCGACGCCCATCTTGTAGGGCAGGATGGGCAGCGTGATGAAGAAGTGCGCGGCCGAGAGGAAGGGATCGGCGAGCGGGCCGCGCGAGTGGCCGTAGCGCTCGAGTTCCCAGTCCTCGAAGTAGAGCGGCTTGTGGCAGTAGCCCGCCGCCTTCCAGGTGAACATCGTCGTGGCGAAGCGCCGCGGCTCGAACGTCTCTCCTTCGAGGCGGCACTCGCACGGGTAGTCATTGCCCGGCCGGCCGCCCACCCGGATGTCGAGGTCGATGCCGGCGATCGCATCGGCGCGAAGTCTCTCGAGCGCCTCGCGGCAGTCGCCGCGTTCCTCGACACACGGCTCCTGGCTGGCGGGCCCGTCGTCCGGATCCTTCGCCTCGGCCGCCGTCGTGGCGGACGCTGTATCGGGCGACACCTGGGCGAGCGTGATCGCGTCGTCCGGCTTCTCCACGGCGGGTTCCGTCGGCACCGGCTCCTCCTCGGCCTCGCCGAGGACGGGTGCGACGGCACAGAGCATCGCGTCGCAGCGGGCTTTGTCAGCAGCCCGTTCAGGAAACTTGAGGAACGTCCGCCAATCCTCCGCGACGACCGGCGCGGCGATCGCCACCGCCACGCAGCTTACCGACCACACGGACCAGCGCGGCCCAAACGCAGAGACAGCCTTCCCGAAGGATGCACGGATCATGGCGACAGCGTCCGAGGTGAAGCGGCGACGAAGACGTCTTCCGGAAGATCGGCGCAATGCCCCGCGCGACTTTGACGACCATACCGGCTGCCGTGTCAGGACCACTGCAGTTCGCCCGCCCGCCCCAAATCCCCGGGTCGGTTTCCCGGGGTCTGCCGGTGCGAACGCCCCGCGGATCACTCGGGCTTGGCGTGCTCGGCGGTGTAGTTGGGAGCTTCCTGCGTGATCACGATGTCGTGAGGATGGCTCTCGCGAACACTGGCCGAGGTCACCTGGATAAACCGCGAGTCGGACCGGAGCTCCTCGATCGTCCGCGTGCCACAGTAGCCCATGCCGGCCCGGAGGCCGCCCACGAGCTGGTAGACGAACACGCTCAACGGTCCCTTGAAGGGCACCCGTCCCTCGACTCCTTCCGGCACCAGTTTGTCGCCGCCGCGGCCTGACGCCTTCTGCCGGTAGCGTTCGCTCGAACCCTGAACCATCGCCCCGAGCGATCCCATCCCACGGTAGGCCTTGAAGGTGCGGCCGAGGTAGAGGACGGTTTGGCCGGGGCTTTCTGCCACGCCGGCGAGCAGCCCGCCGAGCATGCAACAGTGTGCACCCGCGGCGATCGCCTTGGTGATGTCGCCCGAGTAGCGGATGCCGCCGTCGGCGATCACGGGCACGCCGGCAGCGGCGGCCTCCTGCGATGCCTCCCAGACCGCCGTGATCTGAGGAACGCCGACGCCGGAGATGACCCGCGTCGTGCAGATCGATCCGGGGCCGATCCCGACTTTGACGCCATCCGCCCCGGCCTTGATCAGATCGCGACAGCCTTCGCGGGTGGCCACGTTGCCCGCCACCACCTCGATCTCCCACCGCTTCTTGATGGCCGCGACAGTCTCGATCACGTTCGACGAATGGCCATGGGCGCTGTCCACGACCAGCATGTCGACCCCCTTGGCGATCAGGCTCGCCGCCCGTTCGTAGTCGAAGACCCCCACCGCCGCCCCGACCCGCAGCCGGCCCTGCCGGTCTTTGCAGGCGTTGGGAAACCGCTTCATCATGTCGATGTCCTTGATCGTGATCAGCCCGGTGAGCACGCCCACCGCATCGACGAGCAGGAGCTTCTCGACCTTGTTGGCCATCAGGATCTTCTCGGCCTCGTCGAGCGACACGTTGCCGGTCGCCGTGACGAGCCCCGACTTCGTCATGATCTCCGCGATCGGCGTCTCGCCACTCTCCAGAAAGCGGAGGTCGCGCCGGGTGATGATGCCCACGAGGCGACGGCCGTCGGCCGTGATCGGCACGCCCGAGATGTTGTATTGATCCATCACCTCGCGGGCCCGGGCGACCGTGGCCGACGGGGGGAGCGTGACGGGATCCATGATGATCCCGTTGGCGGTCCGCTTGACCTTGTCGACCTCCTCGGCCTGCCGGTCGATCGAGAGGTTTTTATGGATCACCCCGAGGCCGCCTTCCTGGGCCAGGGCGATCGCCATCTCGCTCTCCGTGACCGTGTCCATCGGGGAGCTGATGATCGGGATCTTGAGCGAGATACCGCGGGTCAGGCGGGTGCTGACGTCCACCTCGGCGGGCACGACGGCCGAATGCCTCGGCACCAACAGCACGTCGTCGAAGGTGATTCCGGTAGCGACGATTTTCCCGTCCATGAGGCCAGGGCTCCTTGTGCTGGAAAAGCCCGGCATTATGGGCTCTGGACGCCCCGGAGGGCAACGTCCCGCCGTTCCAAAGCCCGTCGCGGCCGGGTTTGCGGCGGGTTGGCAGGCGGGTCCGCACGGCGCGAAAGCGTGTCCTAGGTTTGTGGTGCCCTTCGAATCCGGCACCCGCCGGGGCACCCCTCGTCACCACGCGGTTCATCATGCGCCTCCACGAAGACTCCAGCCCGACGCTTCCCGCCACCTCACTGCTCCGCGCCGTGACCGCTCCCCAGACCGCGGCCGCGCAGCCCGACCAGGCGGCGATGGACGCCCACCTTGCCCGCAGCCGCTACGGCCGGTTCACGCTCACCGAGGCGGTTCGCCCCGGCTGGCATCTCGACGTCGTGCCGCAGGCCGGCTTCCGACACGATGCCTACGTCGACCCGCGCACCGGCGGCCGGATGCCCGCCGTGATCGCCGCCGTCTCCAGCGAGGATCTGTTTTCCACGTTTCTGGAACTGATCGAACCGCTCGGCGACACCTGCGACGTCGTCCTCGAATCGTCGCACGATTCCAAGGACGTCCGCCGCGAACTGACCCGCGAAGGCGTCGAGAGGCTCGTGCTCGAGAGCATGCTCTGGGAATACGAAGACCTGCTGCTCAACGACGGCTGCACGTCGATCGCCGTGCTGCATCCGGAACTCTCCCTCGAGGTGCAGCTCGACGAGCACAAGCTCCTCGTCGTCTACGCCCAGTCACGGCTGCCGTTCGAGCGGATCCTCCGGGAAAGCGGCGTCGAGCGGAACGACCGCATCCGGTTCATCTCCCAAGGCGAGCATCTCCACACGTCGCATGCCCGCCATGCCCGGCAGTTCGAGGAACTCGCCGCCCGCATCGGCGCCTGCTGAGCGGCCCCGGCCGGTGTTCTGCCCGCCGCCCGGCCGCATGAGCCCCGCTTTTTGCGGGCCGAACTGGCATTGAGGGGGCAGGGCCGATTCGCGACCATGCCGCCCGAGCGGCCGGTGTCTGTCACGGCCGGAGTCCGATCCCGCCTAGGCCCCCGCATGTCGCGCCGCATCGCCCTCCTCGTGCTGGCCATCGCCTGCGTGACGGGCGTCGTCTCCAGTGCGCAGGAGTTGCTCCCGGGCCCTCCCGCCGCGGTGCCGGGGCAGCCCAACCCCTTTGCCCCGTTGCCCGAAGGCGCGATCATCGGCCCCGGCGGCCCCGTGCTTCCCGGACCGCCCCCCGCGCCCCGCAACGCCGTGATGATTCCGCCGCTCGATGCCGAACTCGTCTGGACGAAGATGGTCGATGTGACCGACGACTTCTTCAAGGTGCAGGCTGAGCAGCGGGTCGTGTTTGCCAACGGAGTGCCGACCGAAGGCCGCATCGACACCTTTCCGCAGACCGGCGCCACGGTCCTCGAGCCCTGGCGGGGCGACTCCGTCGGCTGGGGCGAGCGGTGGGAGTCGACGCTGCAGTCGATTCGCCGAATCGCCACCATGCGGCTCACGCCCGACGCCACCGGCTGGCGAGTCGAGGTGGTGGTGAACAAGGAACTCGAAAACCTTCCGCGGCCGATGCAGGCCACGACCGGCGGCGCCTCGTTCCGCAACGACGACTCGCTCTACCGCTACGGCACGCCGCTTCCCACGCTCGGCCAGCAGGTGGGCGACCAGCCCCGGCCCGTCGCCAGCCCCACGCCCAACCTCGGCTGGATCCCGATGGGCCGCGATCCGCTCCTCGAGCAAAAGATGCTCTCCCGCGTGCTCGAGAAACTCGGCGTGCAGCCGCAGCCGCAGGTCGAGCCCTACTACCAGCCCCCCGACGCCGCAGCCGGCGCGGTTGCTCCGCCCTCAGCCCCGCCAGTGCCCCGGGGCCCCGTCTACGGCGCCCCGATCAGGCCCGAGCAGCTCCCGCCGGGCGCCGCGATCGCACCCGGGCCTCCCGTGCCCATCGAGACGCTTCCGATCCCCAGATAACAGCCGGGCTTCCCAGGCACCCGATGCCACGGCTCTTTGTCGGGAAGCCCCAAGCGCCAGCGCGGGGAATACGCCCTCCACGCCAACCCGCTCCGCACCATCCTCACGGGTAGCCACCCGTCTACCCGTCGCTCGCGCTCCGGGCTTCCCCGGCAACGGACACCATCGAGTACCCGGAAGGGGCTGCCCGTGCCCCAAGAGCCGGGCTCGGCGGCCAGCGCAGCCAGGATGGCCGGGTTGCAGAGCGCGGTGGGCCGGGTTCCCCGAAGCCAACGTCCGGCTCTTGGGGCACGGGCAGCCCCGACCCACGCAAGCCCCGGCAACGACCAACTGCGCCTGCCCACAGCGCTCCGCGTCTGAAGCCGCTCCCTATTCGTCCGTGACGCAGCCTCGCGACGCCGGCGCCACGCAGCGGATGTACTTCGCGAGGATGCCCCGCGTGGCCTTGAGGGGCGGCGCCTTCCATTCCGCCCGGCGGCGGGCGAACTCCTCGGGCGTGACTTCCGCGTCGATCGAGGCGGTATCGGCGTCGATCACCACCATGTCGCCGTCCTTCACCAGCGCGATCGGGCCGCCTTCCTGCGCCTCGGGCACCACGTGCCCCACGATGAAGCCGTGCGAGCCACCCGAGAACCGTCCGTCGGTGATCAGGGCCACGTCGTTGCCGAGGCCGGCTCCCACGAGGGCCGAGGTGGGCGTGAGCATCTCCGGCATGCCTGGGCCGCCCTTCGGGCCCTCGTAGCGGATGATCACCACGTCGCCGCGCTTGATGGCGCCCTGCTCGAGCGCCGCGAGCATCGCCTCCTCGCTGTCGAACACACGAGCCGGGCCGCTGAACCGTGAGCCTTCCTTGCCGGTGATCTTCGCCACGGCCGAGTCGGGCGCGAGATTGCCGTGGAGGATCGTGATGTGGCCCGTCTTCTTGAGCGGGCTCTCGACGGGGTGGATGATCTTCTGGCCGGCGGCGAGCCCCTTGCTCGTCGCGAGATTCTCGGCCAGCGTCTTGCCGGTGACGGTCATGCAGTCGCCGTCCATCAGCCCCTTGTCGAGGAGATACTTCATCAGGCCGCTGGTGCCGCCGATGGTGTGGAGATCCTCCTGCACGAACTTGCCGCTCGGCTTCAGGTCGGCGAGGTAGGGGATCCGGCGGGCCGTCTTCTGGAAATCGGCGGGGGTGAGCTCGACCTCGACGCTGCGGGCCATCGCGATCAGGTGGAGCACGGCATTGGTCGAGCCGCCGAGCGCCATGATCGTGACGATCGCGTTTTCGAAGGCGCGGCGGGTCATGATGTCGCGGGGCTTGAGGTCGATCTCGAGCAGGTGGCGGACGGCCGCCGCGGCCCGGACGCACTCCTCGGCTTTCGCGGGATGCTCCGCGGGGATGGAGGCGCTGTCGGGAAGGGCCATGCCCAAGGCCTCGATCGCCGTGGCCATGGTGTTGGCCGTGTACATCCCGCCGCAGGCGCCGGCACCGGGACAGGCATGACGGACGATGTCGCCACGCCGCGAGTCGTCGATCCGTCCGGCCACGTATTCGCCGTAGCACTGGAAGGCCGAGACAATGTCGAGCGTCGAGCCGTCGGCGAGATGGCCGGGCTTGATCGTGCCACCGTAGACCATGAGGGCGGGGCGGTTGAGCCGGCCCATCGCGATCAGGCACCCGGGCATGTTCTTGTCGCAGCCGGGGATGGCCACGAGGGCGTCATACCACTGGGCCTGCATCACGGTCTCGATCGAGTCGGCGATGATGTCGCGGGACGGGAGCGAGAAGCTCATGCCGTCGGTGCCCATCGAGATGCCGTCACTGACGCCGATGGTGTTGAACCGCATCCCCACCATGCCGGAAGCGAGCACGCCTTCGCGAACCTTGGCGGCAAGGCGGTCGAGGTGCATGTTGCAGGTGTTGCCCTCGTACCACATGCTCGCGATACCGATCTGCGGCTTGTCGAGATCGGCCGGCTCGAGACCGGTGCCGAGAAGCATGGCCTGCGAGGCCCCCTGCGAACGCGGCTGGGTGATCCGGGAGCTGTAGCGGTTCAGCGGGGGCATGTCGCGGTGTTCCTTGCGATGGGGCGGTGTCTGGTCGCTCGCCGGCCCAGGCCGGTCCACGGGCGACTGCCGCAGGATAGTATGCTGATCCCACGCTTGAAAGCCGCCGCTCCCGCCACCGTCACACCGCCCCGAAATGCCTCCCGACTTCATCTATTTCGATCTCGGAAACGTCGTCTTCTTTTTCGACCGTGAGCGGGCCTTTCGGCAGATGGCGGAGGCAAGCGGCGTCGATGCGGCGCGGGTTCGCGACGCCGTCATGGATGGTGGCCTGCAGCAGGCGCTGGAGCGCGGCGACATCGGCTGGGGGGAGTTTCACGCCGAGTTTTCCCGGCGCACCGGCACCCGGCCCGACCCGGGCAGGCTGGCCCGGGCGACGAGCGACATGTTCGACCTCAACGTCGCGATGCTCCCCGTCATCGCGGCCTGCAACCGGGCGGGCATCCCGCTCGGCATCCTCTCCAACACGTGCGACCCGCACTGGCGGTTTCTCGCCTCGGGTGACTACGGCATCGTGCCCGGAACCTTCCGCGAGATCGTGCTCAGCCACGAGGTGCGCATGGCGAAGCCCGACCGCGGGATCTACGAGTTCGCCGCCTCTCGGGCGGGCGTCGAGCCCGCGCGGATCTTTTTCTGCGACGACCTGACCGAGCACGTTGCGGCGGCCCGGGCCGCCGGCTGGGACGCCGAACTTTTCACGGCGGCCCACGTGCTCACCGACCAGCTCACCCGTCGCGGCCTGCCGCTAGGCCTCTGATCGTCGCGCGACTGCGAGCACGCGGACGAGTTCGCGCTCGTCGAAGCGGCCCTCCAACGCCACGACGCCGTCGATCTCGAGCACGGGCACCCGCAGGCCGAATCGCGCCCCGGCCGAGCCGTCCGCATCCACATCGATGACGGCCGCGGCCAAGCCGTGGAAAGAGAGCATGTCTTCGGCCTGTTCGCAGAGGTGGCACCCGCGACGCGAATACAACACAAAAGGCATCTTTGGAGTACGATAAAGGAAGGTTTCAGCGTGTCGCCACGCGCCTTCCCGAATGTGCATCACATGGCAGGCTTGGTCCAGAGCGTCGACGAGTTTCTCCAGGTGGTCCGCCGCAGCGGGCTGGTGGAGGAGGACCGGCTGATGGCGGCGGTCGAGCCTTGGATCGGACACGCGGGACCGCCTCCCGAGCCCATGCTGGCGGCGTTGACGGAATCCGGCCTGCTCACGCAGTGGCAGATCGAGCAGCTGCTCAAGGGGCGTCACAAGGGCTTCACGCTCGGCAAATACAAACTCTTGCGGCTGCTCGGGGCAGGGGGGATGAGCAGCGTCTATCTCGCCGAGCACGCCACGCTCCGCAGCAAGGTCGCCATCAAGGTGTTGCCGGTGAAGCGGGTCGACCAGACCTCCTACCTCGCCCGCTTCGAACGCGAGGCCAGGCAGTCGGCGCGGCTCAGTCACCCGAACATCGTCCGCACGTTCGACCTCGATACGGCCGGCGCGATCCACTACATCGCCATGGAGTATGTCGATGGCATCGACCTCCACGCGAAGGTCAAGCGCGACGGGCCGCTGAGCGTGCGCGAGGCCGCCGACTCCATCCGCCAGGCCGCCGCCGGCCTCCAGCACGCCCACGAGGAAGGGCTCGTTCACCGGGATATCAAGCCGGCCAACCTGATTGTCGACGGCCGCGGCACGGTGAAGATCCTCGATCTCGGGCTCGCCTTGGCCGGCGGCGACGAGGACGGCTCGCTGACCCGCGAGCACGACGAGAAGGTGCTGGGCACCGCCGATTATCTCGCCCCGGAGCAGGCGACCGACAGCCACAAAGCCGATCGCCGATCCGACATCTATTCCCTCGGCTGCACGCTTTACTACCTGCTCGTCGGCAAGGCTCCCTTCGCCTCCGGAAAACTCGCCGACCGCCTCCAGGCGCACCTCCACAAGCCGCCGCCCAACCTCCTCGATGAGCGGCCCGATGTGCCGGTCGCGATCACCGAGCTCTACTTTCGAATGCTGGAGAAGCATCCCGACGGCCGGCCACAGTCGGCACGGGAGGTGGCCGATGCTCTCGCCGCGTGGCTCGCCAACACCGCCGACGCGGCCGCCGGACCGAAGCCGGAAGGGCCGCGGCGGGCGTTGCCTCGCAGGGCGGTGAGCGGTGCCGCTGCCCCGGGGGTCGTCGTCAGAAGCGGCCCCGGCAGCAGCAACGCATCGAGTGGCATTTTTCCCTTCGCTCCAGCCCCGTCCTCCACCAGCGGCTCTGGCAGTCTGCCCGCCACGCCATCTCCATCGAGCATCGCCCGTGCGCAGCCGTCGTTCACCCGCATTGAACCCCGCGCGGCGACCGGGCCCGGTGGTGCAGCGCCGATTCTGATCGATACCACCAAATCCGCCGTGGGCAGTCCGGCATCAAAGCCGAGGCCGGCGACCAAGCCGCCGAAAAACATCGCCGGCCTACCGCTGGGCCTCTGGATCGCGATCGGCATCGGCATCGCGCTCGCGATTGGCCTCGGCATCATGTTGCTGATGAAGGGCTGATAAAGGGCTGATGGGGGCCCGAGTGGTGGCTCGGGGCTGCCCGTGCCCCGAGAGCCGGACGTTCGCTACGGCCCTCGTGGCCTCCGCTCTCTGCACGCCGGCTGCGCTTCGCCATCCTGGCTTCGCTGGCCGCCGAGCCCGGCTCTCGGGGCACGGGCAGCCCCTTTCGGATACTCGATGGTGTCCGTTGCCGGGGAAGCCCGGAGCGCGAGCGACGGGTATCCGGGGCGCGACCGTATTGATGGCGAGGAGCCGTCAGACGTGGTGGACGTATTCCCCGCGCTGGCGCTTGGGGCTTCCTGACGGGGAGGCGGAGGAGGCGGCGACTTTTGCCGCCACCGAGCGGGCGATCCACCAAAGTGGGATGCGCTCTAGCCGATCCGCCACCGACCGGCGGCGAGGTCGTCGAGACCGGCACGGTGGGTGAGGTCGTAGTGGAGCGGCGTGAGTGTGACGGCTCCCGCGGCGAGCGCGGTCACATCGGACTCGATCGGCGACGGTGGGGGTGGCGGGTCGTTACTGGCCCAATAGTAGGCGCGGCCACGCGGATCGACCCGGCGCTCGAATGCCTCGCCGTACCGCGACACGGACATCGGCACGACTCGCAACTCGGCTGGCCCGTGCAGCGCGCGGGTCGGAATGTTGATGTTGAAGAGGCTGCCGGCCGCCGGCTTGCGGTCCAAGAGGCCGCGGATCACGTCGATCGCGATCTCGGCGGCGCGGGCGTAGTTGGCATGTTCATCCCACTCGAGAGACACGGCGATGCTCGTGATCCCGAAGAATGCACCTTCGATCGCGGCGGCCACCGTGCCCGAATAGAGCACGTTGATCCCGGCGTTCAAACCGCTGTTGATGCCGCTGACGACGAGGTCGGGACGCCGCGGACAGAACTCCGCGATGCCGAGTTTGACCGCGTCGGCTGGGCTGCCGTCGACGGCCCAACCACGGCGGCGGTCGCCGTCGAAAATCTCCTTCGCGGTGAGCGGCGTCAGAAACGTGATCGCGTGCCCCACACCGCTCTGCTCGGTCGCGGGCGCCACGACACTCACGTCGCCAAGGCTCCGCAGGGCGTCCGCCAACGCGGCGATCCCGGGTGCGAAGAGGCCGTCGTCGTTGGTCACGAGTGTGAGCATGGGCGGCACTATAGCAAGGCCGACCGCCGCCCGGCACGCCCTTCCGCCCCGGATTGCCGCGGGAGCGTCGCGTCGGACCCGGTCCCCCGCTTATACTCCGCTGTTTTTCCAGAGCCGACTCCACGCCATGACACGCCCCGCCGCCGCGGCGACCTCCGCGACCACGCCCGCCCCGACGACGTCTCCCGCCAGCCCCCAGCAGTCGGAACGAGTCATCGTTCTCGACTTCGGTTCGCAATACGCCCAGCTGATCGCACGGCGGGTGCGTGAGCAGCACGTCTACTGCGAGATCGTCCGCCACGACATCGACGCGGAGCGGATCCGCGCGCTGGCCCCCCGCGGGATCATCCTCTCCGGCGGCCCGGCGAGCGTCTACGAAGACGGAGCGCCAAGGTGTGATCCCAAGCTGTTCCGGCTCGGCATTCCCGTGCTCGGGATCTGCTACGGCATGCAGCTCGCCTGCGACGCCCTCGGCGGCCGCGTGGGAAAGGCCGAGGCCCGGGAGTATGGCCGCTCGACCTGCGAGGTGCTGGAGGCCGACTCGCTCTTCGCCGGCGTGCATGCGCGGACCGAGGTCTGGATGAGCCACGGCGACCAGGTCGACGGGTTGTCGGCCGATTTCGTGCCGCTGGCCCGCACTGCCACCTGCCCGCTCGCAGCGGTGCGGCACACGACCCTGCCCGTGTTCGGCCTGCAGTTCCATCCCGAGGTCACCCACACCCCCGCGGGCGGCGCGATCCTCGGCAACTTTCTCACACGGGTATGCGGCTGCTCCGGCGCCTGGCGGCTCGACGACTTCGCCGCGTCGATGATCACCAAACTGCGGGAGCGTGTGGGGAACGACCGCGTGATCTGCGGCCTGTCGGGCGGCGTTGACTCGGCGGTCGTGGCGGCACTGCTCAGCCGGGCCATCGGCGACCAACTCTCCTGCATCCTCGTGGACAACGGCCTGCTCCGGAAAGGTGAGGCGGCGGCCGTCATCGAGGAGTTCACGCAGCACTTCAAGACCGACCTGCATGTCGTCCCGGCGGAGGACCTGTTTCTCGGGGCGCTTGCCGGCGTGACCGAACCCCAGGAAAAACGACGGCGGATCGGCAAGGCCTTCGTCGACTGCTTTGCCGCGGAAGCTGCCAGGATCGAGGGCGCGAAGTTTCTCGCCCAGGGCACCCTCTACCCCGACGTCATCGAAAGCGGCGCGGCGGCCGACGGGCCCGCGGCCACGATCAAGCTGCACCACAACGTCGGCGGACTTCCGGACGACCTGCAGTTCGAGTTGATCGAACCACTCCGCGATCTCTTCAAGGACGAGGTCAGACAACTCGGCCTGCAACTCGGCCTGCCGGAGCGAATCGTCTGGCGGCACCCCTTTCCGGGGCCCGGTCTGGCGGTGCGGTGCATCGGTGAAGTGACCAGGCCCAGGCTCGACACGCTCCGCGAGGCCGATGCGATCGTGCTCGAGGAACTCGACCGGGCCGGGCTGATGCGGCAGGTGGCCCAGGCATTCGCGGTGCTGCTCCCGGTGCAGAGCGTCGGCGTGATGGGCGACGCCCGCACCTACGACGACGTCCTCGCCGTGCGGGCGGTCGAGACGGAGGACTTCATGACCGCCGACTGGAGCCACCTTCCGTACGAGGTGCTGGCCCGGATTTCGACCCGTGTGATCAACGAGGTTCGCGGCGTGAATCGCGTGGTCTACGACATTTCGTCGAAACCGCCAGCCACGATCGAGTGGGAGTAGCCGCGGCGCGGGCGCGGTATGCTCAGAGAGTCGGCGGGCGAGCGTGCCGTCCGGCAGACGCGTCGGTGCCTCCTGGGGAAATCCGTCATGCAGGTCTCCATCGTCGAGGACGACCCCATCATCGCCAAGGCCGTCTCGACGGCCATCCGTGACGCGGGACACGAATGCCACTGGATTGCCGAAGGCGACGCGGCCATCCGCGACCAGGCCATCCTCGCCAGCGACCTGGTCGTGCTCGACCTCATGCTCCCCGGCGCGGACGGGCTCGAGGTGCTGCGGGCGGCCCGGAAGCAGGGGGTGCGCACGCCTGTCATCGTGCTCACGGCCCGGGGGCTCGTGCCCGACAAGCTCGAGGCGTTCGAGGCGGGGGCCGACGACTATCTCGTGAAGCCGTTCGCGATGGACGAACTGCTTGCCCGGATCGAGGCGGTCCACCGACGCACTGCCGACAAGCCGGCCATGACGCTCACCGTGGGCGGGCTGGAACTCAACCTGTCGAACAAGCGGGCCACTCTCGACGACCGGACAGTCGACCTCACCCCCACCGAGCTGAGCATCCTCGAACTGTTGATGCGGTACAGCGGTCAGGTGGTGACACGAAAGATGCTCTGCGAGCACGTGTGGGGATTCGACTGGGACGGCCCGACGAACGTGATCGAAGTGCACATCAACCGACTCCGCGGCAAGATCGACAAAGGCCGCGATGCGTCGATGATCCGCACCATTCGAGGACGTGGATATGCTCTCGCGACTGACTGAGCGACTCCGGGCGACCAGTCTTCGCACCCGGTTGACGATCTGGAATGCGGCGGTCGTGCTGTTGATGACCTCGGCCACGCTCGTCGCCGTGAGGGTCGCCGCCAAGTCCGTGCTCTACGCCGACACCGACGCCGAACTGCGGGCCGCCGCCCGGGAAGTCGTGCTCGCCATCCGCGACCTCGACGAAAGCGCGGTCGTCGCGGAGATGCGCCGTAAGGCCGAGAGCCACGAGGAGCGCGGCTGGTTCATGCATCTCCTCACCGAAGACGGCAGGTCTGTGTGGACGAGCGATCATTGCCCCGAGGCCGTGGCCGCATTCCCGCCGGCAAAGCTCGACCGCGAGGAGAACACGGTACAACTCGGCCAGTATCGCTACCTCCGGCTGCGGATTCCGCGCGCCGGTCAGCCGGCCTACCACGTGCGGCTGGGAACCTACACGACCGGCCTCGACGAGAGCCTGAGCGGCTTGCTGCGGATACTCCTCACCGTCGGCGGAGGGCTGTCGCTGCTCACGCCCCTGATGGCCTACTGGCTCGCCGTGCGGGCGACGCGGCCGGTGGCGAACATCCTGCGGACCGCCGAACTGCTCAAGCCGACGCGACTCGGCGACCGGCTGCTCGTCCGCGGCACACAGGACGAACTCGACCGCCTTTCCCAAACCATCAACGGCCTGCTCGATTCGGTCGCGACACACGTCGATCGGCAGGAGCAGTTTGTGGCCGACGCCGCCCACGAACTGCGTGGGCCGCTGGCCGCGCTGCAAAGCTCGCTCGAAGTCGCCGTCTCTCAGGGCGACGCCGCCCCCGAGCGGCAGGAGACATTGACCGACATTCTCGAAGCGGCCCGCCACCTCGCGAAAATCACGAACGACCTACTGATCCTCGCCGAGACCGGCGCGGATGGTGCTCCCGTGAATCTGGACGCGCAGGACATCACGGCAATCGCGGTCCAGTCGACGGGCATGTTCGCGGGGGCCGCGGAGGACAAGGGCGTGAGCCTGACACTGCTCGCGGGCAAGTCGGTGATGGCGCCGGGGAAAGCCGACGACTTCCGGAGGGTGGCGAGCAACCTGCTCGACAACGCGATTCGCTTCACGCCCGCGGGAGGCCGCGTCGAAGTGCGGGTGGCCGAGGCTCCGATCACGGGCGACGCCGTGCTGACCGTGACCGACACCGGCGTGGGCATCGCGGCCCAGGATCTGGCCCACATCTTCGACCGGTTCTACAAAGCCGATCACGCACGCAGCCACGGCGGCACCGCGAGAAGCGGCGGTCTGGGGCTGGCAATCTGCAAGTCGATCATCGAGTCGTACGGCGGCACGATCGTGATGGCGAGCCGTGTCGCCGAGGGAACGACCGTCACCGTGAGACTCCCGGCGCCACCCCAAGCAGGCCGTCCTCGCTCTCCCCCGCAACCTCCGCAGCCTGCCGCAAGCGCTGGCTCTCGCCCCGCCCAGCCCACGGCCTCCGGCATGGCAGACTCTGTTTCTTTCCGGCAGTTGTGAACTTCGGGGCAACGCCGATTCCTCATCAAGCGGCTTGCCGACTCTTCCGATAACTCCGGTGAGAGCGATCGTTCCGCATCGCCGGCCCGCGAAAGCGAGGCAGCCTGCGGAACTTGCGATGCTTGGAGCCCGCCTCATGCCCCTCAGCGGAAGTCACCGTCTCGGAGCGTGGCTCGCGTTTGCCGCCGCCGCGTGGTGCGGCAACCCGGTGACTCCCCGAGCCGCCGAGCTCCTGGTCCTTGGCGACGCGAACGACAGCCAGCCTCTCGCGCTCGAGAGCGTGGCCACCGATTTCGGTTCATTCGCCGAGGTGTCGGCGGCCGTCACCGCGGAGCGGCAACGGATTACGGCGCTCGAGACGCGGCTGAAGGAACTGGAACAGAAGGCCGCGCCCGAGCCTCTGCCCGCTCCCGACAAGGCGAAGGCCGGCAAAGACGGCGGGTCTGAAGGAAAAACGGACGGCAAGAAAGAAGACAAGAAGCCCGCTGAGCCCTACGAGATCGGCACCGACACGGCCTACAAGTCGAAGTGGGCCAACTCCTTTCAGGCCGAGTCGGCCAACAAGGATTTCCGCGTCAAGATCGGCGGTCGCACGCAGGTCGATGCCGTGGCGTTCTCGGCCGCTCCCGGCCCCAATCAGCCGCCGACTCAGGGCGGCCTCGACCCCGAGCTCGCCGACACGGTGGCGTTGCGTCGTGCCCGCCTCCGCATCGAAGGCCGGATGTATGAGTTCTACGATTGGGCCTGCGAATACGACTTCGTCAACCAGCTCAACATCAACAACGAAGTCTTTCCGACGGAGCGCGACTCCGGTCCGGTGACCGCCGTCACCGACCTCTGGCTACAGATTCGCGAGGTCCCCATTCTGGGCACCGTCCGCGTCGGCAACCAGAAAGACCCGTTCGGCTACGAACATCTGACGAGCAGCCGCTGGCTCAACTTTATGGAGCGGTCGTTCAGCCAGGATGCCTTCGAGGGCCCGTTCAACAACGGCTTCCTCCCGGGCATCCAGGTGATGAACAGCAACGAAGAGGGGGACATCGGCTGGCAGATCGGCGAGTTCAAGAACACGAGCAATCCCTTCGGCTTCTCCAACTCCAGCGGCGGCAGCATGACGGTCGGCCGGCTCGTCTGGCTCCCGATCTACGAGGACGAAGGCCGCAAACTGCTCCACACGGCGATCTCGGGAAGGACGATGGAGCCGCGCCGGCAGTACACGTCGTTCGACAGGACGACGGGACTGCCCAACAGCGATCCCATCGACGCGGTCCGGTTCCGCAGCCGCGGCTCGCTGCGAAACGGCCCCCCCGGTCCGCTCAACTCGATCTATGCCGACTCCGGGCTGCTGCAGGGCACCTGGCAAAATATGCTCGGCCTCGAACTGGTGGGCAACAACGGCCCGTGGTCGTTCCAGTCGGAGTACTTCGGCTCGTGGCTCTACAACACGCGGACGACGAGCGCGGGCCCGCTCGTCACCAACGGCTATCAACCGGCCCCCGGCACGAATGTCGGCACCGTCTTCTACCAGGGCGGCTATGCCGAGGTGCTCTATTTCCTCACGGGCGAGAGCCGCACCTACTCGAAGATGGAATATCGCTTCGACCGTCCCGTCCCGCACAACAACTTCTACGCCGTCCGCGGCGGCGGCTCCGGCCGGCGGCTCAACCTGAGCGAGGGCGCCTGGCAGGTGGGCATGCGCTACAACTACCTCTGCCTCAGCGACGGCCAGGTGAATGGCGGCGTGCTCAACGGCATGACGCTCGGCCTCAACTGGCTGCTCAATCCCAACGCCCGCGTCTATTTCAACTACGACTTCACCTATCGCGACTTCCAGAGCACGCCCTTCAACAAGGTCAACGGCGTCGTCGTGCCGTCGCCGAGCTACGACGGCAGCGGCTGGATTCACGGCTTGGGCACCCGGCTGGCCTTCGACTTCTGAACCACCGCCTCCATCGCAGGAGTCTCCCGATGCGACGCATCATCCTGGTCTTCACCGCAGCCGCTGTGGCTCTTGTCGGCGCGGCCGTCTCGCGAGTGGCCCATTCCGGCCACGGGCTGCACGGCTGCACGACATGCACCGACACGACCGTGTGCCAGCAGTGCGTGCCCGCCTGCAAGGCGACCTGGGACGAGAAGAAGTCCTCGAAGCCGAAATACTCGATGAAGTGCGAATACGCCTGCGTCCGCGGCCGAGATTCCTGGCATGCGCCGGAGCCCGAGTGCCGTTGCAGCCCCCCCTGCGGCGACGTGATCGTCAAAAAGCGGTTCTATAAGACCGATGGCCCCGAGACGGTCGAACGGGTGCCGAAGTATGAGGTGCAGATGGTGGCAGCCGAGCCGTGCGACTGCGCGTCCTGCTCCGGCGGCGACCGGCTATGCTGGTGGAATCCGCTCAACCTGGTCCGCCGCTGCGGCTGGTGGTGATCCAGGGCATGCCGACGGATGCCCGCGCTGGTCCGTCCCCATGAGAGATCCCGACCCATCGAGCACCGCCGGCCTGCCGTCGGCTGCCGGCTGCGACGCGGGCGTCGTCTTCGCGGTGCCGATCGAGGCCGACGCCTTCGAACGGCTTGTCACCGACCGCGTCGAGATCCGGGCCGCCACCGGAAGGTTTCATCAGGGGACCGTGACCGGCCGCCGGGTGGCCTGGTGCGTGGCGGGCGTCGGGGCCGACGCCGCGGCTGCCGCCACTCGTCTGCTCGTCGATGGCCACCGCCCGCGCCTGCTGATCAGTGCGGGATTCGCCGGCGGCCTCGACCCGGCGCTGCCCCGCGGCAGCGTCGTGCGGCCCGGCGCGAGCCTGACCGAGATGGACAGGCCCCCGATTCCGCTCGCGCAGATCGGTATCGTGGCTGAATCACGCACGGCCGCCGTGTCGATCGTCACCGTGTCGAACGTGGCCGCGACCGCGGCGGCGAAGCGTCTGCTTGCGACCCGGTTCGGTGCGCAGCTGGTCGACATGGAGACCTACGCGGTGGCAAGCGTCGCCCGATCTGCGGGCATCGATTGCGCTTCGGTCCGCGTGGTCTCGGACGATGCCTCGCAGGAGTTGCCCCGCGAGGTGGCCACGCTGGCCGCTCCGCAGTCGTCGCTCCGCAGGCTCGGTGCCGCGGTCGGCGCCATCGGCAGGCGGCCCCGGGCTGCCGTCGACCTGTGGCGACTCTGGGAGCATGCCGTCGTCGATGGAAAGACGCTCGCGGCCGCACTCGTCGAGCTCGTGAAGATGCTTCCCATCCCGTCGTCACCCTCCTGACGCGAGCCGCAGGTGCAGACCTGCCGGAACTGCCGGTCGCGTCATACGGGTCACACGTGAGCCTCGCGCGTGCACCATCGCGTTGCATGGATTGAACGGACGTCTGCCTGACGGAGCCGGCGATGGGTCCGCTTCGCCTCTTGAGCTTTTTGCGGGCTCGGGAAGCCCGGAGCGCGAGCGACGGGTATCCGGGCGGCTGAGCGTGAGGGTACCGAGGAACGAAACGGGATGGAGGGCGTATACCCCGCGGTCGCGCTTGGGGCTTCCTGATTGGAGGCAGCGCCGAGGGCCACTCCAGCACCGTCTCGAGGCGGTCCGTATACGCCGCGGTCGCGCAAGGGGCTGCTCGTGCCCGATCCATTACCAACCGGCGTTCACCACCAGAAAACCCAATCGGCAGGACATCGAGCCCTGACCGGCGAGGCTTCAGTGGGAGCCGTATCAGTCGCCGACGGATTCCGGTTTGAGATGGCGAAGAAAGAACTCCCACGTCCGCCGGCACCCGTAATCGCTGCTCCCGGCTCCATGGCCGAGCCCCGGCATCCAGAGGAGATCGAAATCCTTGTCGGCGGCGATCAGAGCATCGACCACCTGGAGCGTCGATGCCGGGTCGACGTTGTCGTCGAGTTCCCCGACGATCAGCAGCAGCTGCCCCTGCAAGCGATGAGCGTTGACCACGTTGCTCTGGGCGGCGTAGTGCTCCCCGACCGGCCAGCCCATCCAGAGTTCATTCCACCAGATTTTGTCGAGCCGATTATCGTGGCAGCCGGAGTCGGCGACGGCGACATCGTAGAAATCGCCGTGGAAGAGCAGCGCCCCGAGGGCGTTCTGCCCGCCCGCCGACCCGCCCGTGATGCCGACACGGGAGAGATCCATGGAAGGGAATTGCCGGGCGGCTGCCTCCATCCACACCCGGCGGTCGGGGAATCCAGCGTCGGCCAGATTTTTCCAACAGACATCGTGAAAGGCCTTGCTGCGGTGGCTCGTCCCCATGCCATCGATCTGCACCACGATGAAACCAAGCTCCGCTAACTGCCGGGCCGACACATGCAGCCCGAAGTCCTTGGGGACATGGGCCTCCTGCGGCCCGGCATAGATCTGCTCGATCACCGGATACTTTTCGCCTTCCCGGAAACCGCTGGGCCGGTGAATGATTCCATGGATGTCGGTTTTCCCATCACGCCCCTTGGCGACGAATCGCACAGGAGCCTGCCAACCCGCCGCGAGCAGCGCCGACCAGTCCGCCTGCTCCAGTTCGATTATCACCCGTCCGCTATGCGCGTCGATCAATCGATGGACGGGAGGAAGATCGACACGACTGCAACGATCGAGAATGAATCGGCCATCGTCCGAGAAGTTCCATTCGTGATCTCCGTCTCCTTGCGTGATCGGCACGGGATCCGAACCATCCATCCCGACGCGCACCAGATGCCGGTGGTACGGATCCTCGCCGGGATGGAAACCACCCGCCGAGATCCACAGCTGCCCGGATGCCTCGTCGATCCGTTCGATCCCGCGGACCACCCACGGGCCCGAGGTGATCGGATGCTTGCGAGCGCCGGTCGTCGCATCGTGCAGATCCAGATGGCACCAGCCGCTCCGCTCGCTCATCCAGATGAGCTCGGCGCTGGACTCCAGCTTCCTGCGCTCCATCTTGTGGGCGTAGTCGATGAAGGTCGGACTGGTCTCTTCGATCAGCACCGAGACATGCCCGGAAGCGGCATCGACCGCCAGCCAACGAACACACTGGTGCCCGCGCTCGATGTACCAGAAGGTCAATCGCCCGCCATCGGCCGCCCATTCGAGCTCTTCGATGCTCCACGGATTGGCACATCGATCGGTGGCGATCGGGATCGCCTTGGCCGATGCGGCGCCGATCTCGAAGAGTCGTGGCCAGGCGATCTCGATCCGGTCCCCCGGCTTGTCGTAGGGCACTTCACGTCGTTTCGGCTGCAGCTGGTCGTCGGGCCGCGAGTCGATCAGCGTGATCCTGCGTCGCTCGCCCGGCACCCTGGCCCAGCCGACGACGTGGGTGCTGTCGGGGGACCATTGAAAGGGGCCGCGGAGCAGCGGCTGGTTCGGCTCCTGCCCTGGAAGTTCGATCGCGTGCATCGCGTGACGGTCTTCTGAACCGGTCGGCACCAGCCACGCCTTCTCATCGCGAAGCTCGATCCGCCAACGTCCATCGGGCGACTCGCTGGAAGGATTGCGAGCCGATCGTCGCGGGCGACCTGCTCGGGACTTCGGCGTCGGCTGGGCCACGAATCCCCCGGGGCCTCCGCCAGCGACTTCGGTCAACCGATCGGCAGCAGGTTCGTACAGCCACCGCCTGCCTCCTGTGCGGAACGCCACCCGCACCGACTCCCACGAGCCAGCGCTGTGCTCCACCGAAAGACCATCCCACTCGAGTGCCGCGGCATCCTGAGCCACTCCGCTGGTCTTCGCGAGATTCAGCGCGAGTTTCTGTCGATCGACCAGCGGCCGGCGAGTTCCTCGCTCGCAATCGACCCAATAAAACTCGAAGGCATTCTTTCCGGTGGCCACCCGATACCACGCATCTCCCTGAGACAACCATTTCCAGTCGAGCCGTTCTCGAGCGACGAGGCCTCGATACTTTTCGGGCAGCTCCAGCGCACGACGGATCGGCTCGGGCAGGGCGGCACCCTGGTTATGGGTCGCCCGCGGCTCCGCGGCGAATGACCGTCGATGCGCCGTCAGGCCAGCGAGGATGACGACCGCCATGAAGATCCCCGCCGACACGAGTCTCACCAGCAGGTTCTTCGGCAGATCCCCCGTGAGGCTCGTGAGTCGTCGGCCCAGCGACGCAGCCACGGCGTCGGCAGCCGCGCGGCCGCTGCGAATGGCGCCCTCCATGGTGGAAGGCCACCCGGTGTCGGTCCAGTCGCCCGCGAGGAAGAGGTTGGCCGCGGCGGTCGCCGGCCCGGGCCGCAGCGACTCGACGCCCGGCCGTACCGAGAGCACCGCGGTGGGATCGGTGACGACCCGGGCCTCGATCAGCGTGGCGTCTCGCGCGGCGGGGAAGATCTCCCGAAGCTCGGCGACGACGGCGGTCACGACAGCCTCGCGATCGCCCCCCATGAGTCCGCGGGACGCGCTGATCACGACCTGGCAGTAGCCCGGGGCCGAAGCGCCGTCGCCGGCGTGGTCTTCACCGCGAAACACCCACTGCGACACGCGGCCCACCAAGACCGCGTGCGGCAGGTCGACGATGCCGCGGTCGAACCAGAGATGGACCGCCGTGATCGGCGAGCCGGCGAAGCGGTCGTCGTCCGCGGCCACCAGATCGGGCACGAGCCGGCCGGCGGCCTTCCAGGGCACCGCCAGCACGACCGCATCGCAGGGCACCTGCTCGTCACCGCAGCGGACCGCCACGACAAGGCCTTCGGTATCCCGCTCGATCGCCGACGCCGCCGCGGCCGTCCGCACGGTCGCCCCGCGTGACGCAAGCCAGGCCACGAGCCGCTCGCCAAAGAGAATGCCGAGCGGCTCGGTCGGCACGACGAGATCGGCGGCGTCTCGGTGGGCAAGAAATCCGTCCACCGCCACCTTCCGAGCGGCGGCGACACTGACGAGATCGATCGATTCACCCAAGGCGCTTTCGATCACCGGCTGCCAGAAGAGCTCGATCACCCGCGGCGGCTGACCCGCGGCTCGCAGCCATCCGAGGGCCGTCCGGGTGTCAGCGGTCTGTCGCGGCCGCACCCGTGCCAGCCGGAGCATGCCTGCGGCGAGGGCTGCCTTCTCACGCAGCGAGAAGTGTCGCATGCCGAAGAGCAGGGGAGCCAGATGGAGCGGGGCCGGCAGCCACCGCGACGGCGTGCAGCGGCTGCGGTCGCCATCCGGGCCGATGAACCAGAGCGTGCGGTCGCATCGCAGCGCGTGGTCGATCCCGGCGCGGCGGCAGAGGTCGAGAAAGTTGGTGCAGCAACCCATGGCCACGTGCTGACAGGCATCGACGAGCCCGCCCGACACCGGGTCGTCGAATGACGCCGCCCGCCCACCGGCACGTCGGCGGCCCTCCAGAATCGTCACCGCAAGCCCTGCATCGAGGAGCGCGGCCGCCGCGGCCAATCCGGCGAGCCCGCCGCCCACGACGACGACCCGCGGCCCCTGCGCGACCGGTAGCGGCGCGGTTTGATTCATCGGAGACTCCGGGTGCCACAGAGGAGCGTCGCGGCGGCCGCCGCCAGCAGCCGCGGCCGCGAGGGTCTGACCCGGCTCGTGAAGATGCCCGGACCGGTCCGCCGCACGGCGGCCAGCATCGACCGGTAAAGGCCGAACATCGCGCGAAAGACACCGCGGCCGTCGGTGGAGAGCATGCCGTCGATCGCCGCCGCCCGCGCGTAGAAGCCGGCGGCACGCTCGACCTCGAGTGCCGCGAGTCTCGTGAATCCCGGCCCCAGCCGCCCCGCCACGAGGTCGTCTTCCATGCAGCCGCAGGCGGCGAAGTCTTCGTGCGGCAGGTAGATCCGCTCGCGGCCGAGATCCTCGGGGATGTCGCGGAGGATGTTGGTGAGTTGGAAGGCGATGCCGCAGTCGTGCGACAGGACGATCGCCTCCGGGTCGGTGTAACCCCAGACGTGGATCGCGGCCACGCCGACGGCGCTCGCCACGCGGCTGCAGTAGCGTTCGAGATCGCCGAACGTCGCGTAACGCCGCTGCGTGAGGTCCATCCGCACGCCGGCGAGAATGTCGCGGAGGCACGTTGCCGGAATGGCGAACCGGCGCACCGTGTCGGCAACCGCCCGCAGCACGGGATCCTCGACGGCGTGGCCTGCAAGCGCCGCCTCCGTGGCCGCGGAGAAGGCCGCGAGCCCCGACGATGCCGTCGCCTCATCGGCCGCATCATCGACGAGGTCGTCGGCGATACGGCAGAACGCGTAGAGCGCGGTCGTGCCGCGGCGCTTCGCCTCGGGCAGGAGGCGAATCGGCAGCGCGAAACTCGACCCCGACTTCTTCAGCGCCTCCGCGCACGCCGCATGGTCGGCCGCGAGCGTATTCATGAACCGCTCCTTCGGGTCGCCCACCAGCCGCGGGCCGCGAGGTTGAGTTTCGTCCATCGGCCCACGGTCGGTCGGCGGACGAGCGTGTCGAACCCGGCTTTTTCGATGGCGTCGGCCACCGCCCGGCCGCCACCGAGAAACATCGCGATCGCCGGCCGGAGGACCGGAGGGCCACGCTCCGCCAGCGGCGCACCGGCGGCAAAGCATTCGCGGGCCCACGCCACCTCGTCGGCGAGCAGTCGCCGCAGGGCGACGGACGATGTGCATGCGTCGAGCTCTTCCTCGCCGATGCCGTGACGCCGCAGGTCTTCTTGGGGCAGGTACACCCGGCCGGCGAGCCGGTCCCGCCGCAGGTCTTGCCAGAAGTTGACCAGTTGCAGCCCGGTGCAGATGGAGTCGGACATCGTGACGAGCTGCGGATCACGGCAGCCCTCGAGCGCCAGCACGATCCGGCCCACGGGATCGGCCGACCGGCGACAGTAGTCGACGAGTTCGGCGCGGGTCTCATACCTGGTCTTTCGCTGGTCCTGCTCGAAGGCATCGAGTAGATCGGCGAAGGGTTCGATCGCGAGGCCGGTCTGGCGGGCCGTGTGCGCGACGGCGACCATGACGGGATGCCGCGGACGGCCGGCAAAGCATTCCTCCAACTCATGCCGCCACGCTGCCAGGCTCGCGATCGCCTCCGCCGGATCGGCAGCCTCGTCGGCGAGGTCGTCGCTCCACCGGGCAAAGGCATACACCGTGGCCAGATGCTGCCGGAGCCGGGGCGGGACGAGCCGCGTGGCCACGGTGAAGTTTTCGTAATGCCGGCGGGCGACCTCGCGACAAAATGCCTGCGCGACTGCGAGGTCGGTCGTCGTGGGCACCTCGGCCAGCCGCCATGCCGCCGGATCCCGCCGCGCGGCCTGGCCGCCCACGGTCGCGGCGTCGGCGGCATCGGACCCTGGCTTCATCGCTCTCGCTCCCAGACCACCGCGCTGTCGCGTGGCGACCGTCATCTCTGGCCGGCTACCGCAACCTCCACTAGGATGCGGTGGCCCACGGAAACGTTGTACCTTACGGCCCCGGTGGCAGTCCGGTCGATGCCGCCCCCGCCCCGAGTCACCTCCATGAAGATCCTGCTCGCCAGCCCCCGCGGATTCTGCGCGGGCGTGAACATGGCCATCGAGACCCTGGAGACGGCGATCCGGCTCCACGGCACGCCGATCTACGTGTTTCACGAGATCGTGCACAACAAGCATGTGGTCGATCGATTCGTCCGCGAGGGAGCGGTGTTCGTCAACACCGTGGACGAGGTTCCCGTAGGCGCCGTGCTCCTCTTCTCGGCGCACGGCGTGGCCCCGGAGGTCCGCCGCGTCGCGGCCGAGCGACGGCTGCGGGCCATCGACGCCACCTGCCCGCTGGTCACCAAGGTGCATCTCGAGGCGATCAAGTATGCGAAGCAGGGCCATCGGATCATGCTCATCGGACACGAAGGGCACGACGAGGTGATCGGCACGATCGGCCAGGCCCCCGATGCATTCACACTCGTGGAGACGCCCGAAGACGTCGACTCGCTCCCGTTCGGCCCCGACGACAAACTCGCCTACCTCACGCAGACGACGCTCTCCGTCGACGACGCCTCGCGGATCATCACCCGGCTCAAGGAGCGATTTCCGCAGATCGTGGGTCCGCCCAAAGACGACATCTGCTACGCCACGCAGAATCGCCAGGAGGCCGTGCGGCTGCTCTCGGACGGGGCCGAGATCGTGATCGTGCTCGGCAGCCAAAACAGTTCCAACAGCCAACGACTTGCCGAACTGGCCCGCGAGCGCGGGATCGCGGCCTACCTCATCGACGGCGCCAACGAGATCGACCCGGCGTGGTTCCGGGGCGATGAGACGGTCGTGATCACGGCCGGTGCGAGCGCTCCGGAGAGCGTGGTGCAGGACTGCATCGCGTGGCTCAAGGAGCGATTCACGGCCGACGTCGAGGAGCGGACGATCCGCCAGGAAGACGTCTACTTCCCGCTCCCGAAGGAGCTGCGGGCCGCCGCGACAGCCGCACAGCTTCCGATGGCCTGACGGTCACGCGGAGCGGATCGGGATGGAGGGCCCATGCCCCGCGCTCGCGCTTGGGGCTTCCCGACAGGAGGCTCAGAGCCCGCGTTCGCGAACCATGCGGGCCGCGTCGATCGCCGCACCGCGGGCGCCGGCGGAATCGCCGCTGGGCATCACGTGGATCGGCAAATCGGCCTGCTCCTCCCGCTGTGTCGGCATGCCGGCACGGATCTCGGCGATGAACCACGCGCGGAACTCGTCCGATGTTTCGACGATGCCGCCCCCCACGATCAGCGCGTCGGGATCGAAGACGTTGATCATCTCGTCGAAGAACAGGGCGAGAGCCCGGGCCTGAACCTGAAAGATGTCGCGGCAGAGCGGGTCGCCCTTCTCCGCCAGGCCGCGGACCAGTTTGGCCGCCTCGCCGGCGTCGCCGTGGGCGGAGAGCGGGTGCCCCGGGTTCTTCGCCAGAAAATGCGGTAGCAGCGTGCGGCGGATCGCGGTCAAGGAGCAGAGCGACTCGAGGTCGCCCGTCCGCCCGCAGTTGCACGCCGGCGCGAGGCCTTCGATGCCGGGGATCGACTGGTATGGGATCAGCACGTGGCCGAGCTCGCCGCCGAAGCCGTTGCGGCCCGTCACGACGCGGCCCCCGGTGACCACACCCCCGCCGAGACCCGTGCCGATGATCGCGGACACGCTCGTGGCGTCGTTCTCCGAGCCGAAGATCGAGACATGACCCCAGAGCGCCGCCGCGTTGCCGTCGTTGAGGTAGGTGGCGGGCAGGCCGAGTCGGGCCTCGAGGCCCGCACGGATGTCATAGCCCGCCCACGAGGGATGGACGAAGTTGGTCGAGCCGCGACGGCTCAACACGCCCCGGCCGCTGGCGGGGCCCGGCGTGTCGAGGCCCACGGCGACGAGCTTGTGCCTCGCGACGTCGGCCTTCTTGGCCGCCAGCGCCAGGCCGTCGGCGATCTGCCCGATGCAGACGTCGGGTCCCTCCACGCTCCGGGCGGGATGTTCGCAGAGGCCCTGGATGAGGAACTGGCCGCGTTCGTCGAGGAACGTGTAGTTGATGGCGGTGCCGCCAAGGTCGATGCCGGCGACGATTCTCTCTGCTGGCGACATGATGTCGATGACTCCTATTCGTCTGCTTCCAGTCGGTGCGAGCGGTTCAGCGGGCCGCCAACGCATGGTCGGCGAACCCGCGCTTCACCCGGGCCACGATCGCCCGGAGGCCGCGGGTCCGGAGGATGCCGAGCACGTCCGCCAAGCCCATCCGCTCGAGCATGTCGTCGGAAATCGCAGCCACGTCGGCCACGGGTCGGCCGTTGATGGCATCGGCCAGGATCGCCACAAAGCCCTTCACGGTCGGGGCCTCGGCCGCCACCTCCGCCACCAGCCGCGCGGCATCAGCGCTGCCCTCAGTCCAGAGAAAGACCGACGTTTGGCACTCGTGCACCCGCCGGTCTTCCACGGCCTTGCGGGCCTCGTATTCGGCCGGAAGCGGCGGAAGTCCGTGGGCGAAATCGACGAGAAGTTCGAGTTTTTCGCGGGCATCGAGATCGGCGAACTCCCCGATCAGTTCGTCAAGCCGCTGCTGAATGCTTCCCATGCGCTAGGCGTGCACAGCCGGGGTCGGGGCTGCGGATGCGGCCGGGCCGCCGGGTTCGGCCCCCTTGGCGATCGGCACCCGAACGCAGTTGCCCCACTCCAGCCAGGAGCCGTCGTAGTTTTTCACGTTGCCGAAGCCCAGCAGGTAGGTGAGCACGAACCACGTGAGGCTCGACCGCTCACCGATGCGGCAATAGGCGATCGTGGGCGACCGCCGCTTCATCTTCAGCTCCTTGATGTAGAGCTTTTCGAGCTCCTTGGCCGACTTGAACGTGCCGTCTTCGTTGCAGTTCATGGGCCACGGCACGTTGACCGCGCCCGGGATGTGGCCGCCACGGACGGCGCCCTCGTTGGGATAGTCGGGCATGTGCATCCTCTCGCCCCGATACTCCTCGGGCGACCGCACGTCGAGCAGCTGCTTGCCGGCCTTCTGGTGCTTGAGCACCTCGTCGCGAAGGGCCCTGATCGAGCCGTCCTGCTCCGGGGCCGTGTAGTGGGCGTGAGGATACGAGACGCGGTCGGTCGACCACTGCCGGCCGTCGAGTTCCCAACGTTTGCGGCCGCCGTTCATGACCCGGCAGTTCGCGTGGCCATAGAGCTTGAAGACCCAGAAGGCATAGCAGGCCCACCAGTTGTTCTTGTCGCCGTAGAAGACCACGGTGGTGTCGTTGGAGATGCCACGCTCGGCACAGAGCTTCTCGAAGGCCGACCGGTCGATGTAGTCCCGCTCCGTCTGGTTTTGAAGATCCACGGCCCAGTCGATTTCAACCGCCCCGGGAATATGCCCCTGCGTGTAGAGCGCCCGATCTTCGTCCGACTCGACGATCCGCACGGTGGGGTCGGAGAGGTGCTCGGCCACCCAGTCGGTGGAAACCAGCATTTCGGGATGGACGTACTCGGGCATGGGGGGCTCCTCCGCGTCGGACCATGAATTTCTGCATCGAAAATGCCGCAAGGCATGGTAGTGGATGCCCTGCAGCGCTGCAACGAGCCCTCATGATGCGTCGCCGTATTTGCTAGGATCGGGCAGGAGACACATGTCCTTTCTTTCCCTGTGGAGCGACGTTTCATCCGATGGGCCCCGCCTTCATCTTCCAGGTTTCCGACCTCACCAAGAAGTTCGGCCAGCGCGAGCTGCTCAAGAACGTCAACCTCGCGTTCTATCCCGGCGCCAAGATCGGGCTGCTCGGCCGCAACGGCGCGGGCAAGAGCACGCTCATGAAAATCATGGCGGGCATCGACAAGGAGTTCGACGGTGAGGCCCGACTCGCCGAAGGCTACACCGTGGGCTACCTCGAGCAGGAGCCGAAACTCGACCCGACGAAGACCGTGTTCGAGAACGTGATGGACGCGGTCGATCACTCGCGAGCCGTGCTGCGGCGGTTCGAGGAGATCAACGCCCGGCTGGGCGAGCCTCTCGGCGACGACGAAATGGAAAAGCTTCTGGCCGAGCAGGCCACCGTGCAGGACGAGATCGACGCCAAGAATCTCTGGGATCTCGATCGGCAGGTCGAGATCGCGATGGACGCGATGAACCTGCCGCCGGCCGACTGGGCGGTGACGAACCTCTCCGGCGGCGAACGGCGGCGCGTGGCCCTCTGCAAGCTGTTGCTCGAGAAGCCCGACCTTCTCCTCCTCGACGAGCCGACGAATCATCTCGACGCCGAAAGCGTCAACTGGCTGGAACGCCACCTCGCCGAATACCTGGGCACCGTGGTGGCCGTCACCCACGATCGCTACTTCCTCGACAACGTGGCCAAGTGGATCCTCGAGGTCGATCACGGCCGCGGCATCCCCTTCGAGGGCAATTACTCGTCGTGGCTCGAGCAGAAGCGGGCCCGGCTCCAGCTCGAGGAAAAACAGGCCAGTGCCCGCCAGAAGACGCTCGACAAGGAGCTGGAGTGGGTGCGGATGTCGCCCAAGGCCCGGCAGGCCAAGAGCAAGGCTCGCCTGGCGTCGTACGAAAAACTCGCTGCCGAGCAGGCCGCCGTCCGCGAGCAAGATATCGAGATCTTCATCCCGGCCAGCCGGCCGCTCGGCGACCAGGTGATCGACGTCGAAAAGATCTCAAAGGCGTATGGCGACAAGCTGCTGTTTGAAAACCTCTCCTTCCGGCTGCCTCCCGGCGGCATCGTCGGCATCATCGGCCCAAACGGCGCCGGCAAGACCACGCTCTTCCGGATGCTCGTGGGAAGCGAGAAGCCCGACTCGGGCACGGTCAAGATGGGGGCAACGGTCGACATCGGCTATGTCGACCAAAACCGTGACGCGCTCGATCCCGACAAGACGGTCTTCGAGGAGATCTCGGAGGGGCATGACACGATCGAACTCGGCAAGCGGACGGTCAACGCCCGCAGCTACGTCGCCAAGTTCAACTTCATGGGGCCCGACCAGCAGAAGAAGGTGGGCACGCTCTCCGGCGGTGAACGCAACCGCGTCCACCTCGCGAAACTCCTCCGCGGAGGCTCCAACCTCCTCCTGCTCGACGAGCCGACCAACGATCTCGACGTCGACACGCTGCGGTCGCTCGAGGAAGGAATCACGAGTTTCGCCGGCTCGGTGGTGGTGATCACCCACGACCGCTGGTTTCTCGACCGGCTGGCGACGCACATCATCGCCTTCGAGGGAGATGGCTACGTGCACGTCTGCGAGGGCAACTTCGAGGTCTACGAGCGGAGCCGCCGCGAGCGGCTCGGCATCGGGGCCGAGGAGCCCCACCGCTTCCGCTACAAGAAGCTGACGCATTGACGCAGTGGTCTTACGTGAGGCCACCCGTATACCCGTCGCTCGCGCTCCGGGCTTCCCCGGGCACCCGAGGCGACGCCTCACGCATCGCGACGCCTCTCCGTCAGGAAGCCCCAAGCGCGAGCGCGGGGAAGAGGCCTGCCACCCCAACGCGGTTTAGGCGACGCGGTCGATGACCGGCAATGATGGCAGCCCGTTGGGCTGGAGCCGCAACGCGGGCGCGGCTGCGGGGAGGGCCGGATCCCGCTTCGACTTCGGGGGGCCGAAGAGCATCAGCCGCGCCGTCGCGAGCAGGCCGCCGAGCGAGCCAAACGTGGCTTCGACGGCCGCCGGCTCGTAGCCGCAGTGGACCATGCAGTCCTGGCACTTGGCGTTGCCGCTGGCCCGCCCGTAGGCGTCCCAGTCGGTCTCCTCCATCAGTTCGCGAAACGTCTTCGCGTAGCCCTCGTCGAGGAGATAGCACGGCCGCTGCCAGCCGAAGAGGTTGTAGGTGGGCGTGCCCCACGGGCGGCACTCGAGATCCCAGTCACCCTTGAGAAACTCGAGGAACACCGGCGACTGGTTGAACTTCCAGCGGGACGGAGCGCCGTCGAGGATCCTACGAAAAAGATTTTGGCTGCGCTCACGCGGCAGGAAGTGCTCCTGATCGGGGGCCTTCGAGTAGGAGTAACCGGGAGAGATCATCATGCCTTCCACGCCCAACGCCATCGCGTCTTCGAAGAACGTCCGGTAGCGAACAGGGTCGGCATCGGCAAAGAGCGTCGAGTTGGTGGTCACGCGAAAGCCGGCCCGACGGGCGGCCCGGATCGCCGACACGGCCATGTCATACACGCCCTCGCGACAGACGGCGTGGTCGTGCTCTTCGCGAGGCCCGTCGAGATGGACGGAGAACGCGAGGAATGGCGAAGGCTTGAATCGGGGCAGCATCTCCTCGAGCTTGATCGCGTTGGTGCAGAGGTAGAGATACTTCTTCCGCGCGACGATCCCCTCCACGATCTCCACGATCTGCGGGTGGAGCAGGGGCTCACCGCCCGGAATCGAGACCATCGGGGCGCCGCACTCGTCCACGGCCGCGAGGCACTGCTCGGGCGTGAGATGCGACCGCAGCACGTCGGCCGGATGCTGGATCTTGCCGCAACCGCCGCAGGCGAGATTGCAGCGAAAGAGAGGCTCGAGCATGAGCACGAGCGGATACCGGGCATTGCCCCGCAGCCGCTGGATCGCGACATGACGGAGCACGGAGATCATCTGTCCTACAGGAACGCTCATGCCACCCTTTCCCTACGGCGTGCCGCCGTGGCCCGCCGCACACGGGCCAGCGCCATGAGCGGGAAGTAAATGGGATACCAGTGATATCGCAGGTAGAAGACCTGTGGGAAACCGGTGCCGGTAAACTCCCGCTGCTCCCAGGTGCCGTCCACCTCCTGCCGACAGGCGAGCCAGTCGACGCCGCGGGTCACGGCGTTGCCTGCCGCCCGACCGGCGGCCACGAGACCCGCCACGGCCCATGCGGTCTGGGAGGCCGTGGGCACGCCCGTACCGGCAAGGGACCGATCGGCATAGCTTGCCGGCGTCTCCCCCCAACCGCCGTCGGCCTGTTGGTGCAGCTCGAGCCAGTCGGCGCCGCCGACGACGGCGGGATCGTCGCAATGGATCCCGATCGCCCGCAGGCCCTCGAGCACCTGCCAGGTGCCATAGATGTAGTTCACGCCCCAGCGGCCATACCACGCGCCGTCTGCCTCCTGGCTCTGGCGGACATAGGCCACGGCCCGATCAACCGCCGGATGCCCGGCCCGCAGCCCCACCTTGCCAAACGCCTCCAGCACGCGGCCGGCGAGATCGGGTGAACTCGGATCGATCATCGCGTTGTGGTCGGCAAACGGCACCTTGCAGAGGAACTCGCAGTTGTTGTCCCGATCGAAGGCGCCCCAGCCGCCGTCGGCGTTTTGCATCGCTTCGAGCCAGCGAACCGCGCGGCCGATCGCGGCATCGACGGAGGCGATGCGCTGCTTCTCCCGACCCCACTCCCCGCCGCCCGTGGCCGCCGACCGCCAGGTCGCCAGGGCGATGACCACCATCGCCGTGTCGTCAACGTCGGGATAAAACCGGTTGGCATACTCGAAGCACCAGCCCGACGGCTCGGCCCTGGTCCGCTCCGACCAGTCGCCCGCGGTGCGAATCTCGTTGCGGAGGAGCCAGTCGACCGCGCGTTCCGGCGATTCGCTCGCCGCGGGACGATGACGACCGTGGACATCCGCCCCGCGTGACTCGACAAGGGCGATCAGAGTGATCGCCGTGTCCCAGACGGGCGAACGGCAGGGTTCGAGTCGGATCGTGCCGTCTCCCTCGCGCTCGACCAGCCGCTCGAGCTGGCCCCAAGCCTCGCGCACCTCAGGCGCATCGTCGTCACAGCCCATCGACTTGAGCGCGATGAAGCTCCACACGATCGGCGGAAAGATCGCGCCGAGCCCGTCGCTGTCGCCAAACCGCTCGAGCATCCACCGCCGACATGCCTGAATCGCCCGGGCCCGCAGGGGCATCAGCCCGACGGCCTCGCAGGCCTTCATGCACCGATCGACGACCCGGAAGAATGTCGCCCATGGGCTCACGTCCGCCGGCGGCGGCGGACCGCGACGATCCCGCGCGGTAAAGAGCTCCGCGATGCCGCGGCCAGACGGCACGCGACGCAGCGGCTTGAAGGCCCACATCAGCGACAGCGGCACGATCATCGTCCGCGACCACGCCGAGACGCGGTGGAGATTCACCGGAAACCAGTCGGGCAGGAGCACCACCTCGGGAGGCACCGCGGGGCATGCCGAGTAGGGCATCTGGCCGAGCAGGGCGAGGTAATAGCGGGTGAAACTGTTGACGGCCCACGGCCCGCCGGCGTCCTCAATCGCCCGTCGGGCGCGGACGAGGGCAGACGAGTCTGGCTCGTACCCGAGCAGTTTGAGGGCGAGGTAGGCCTTCACGCTCGCACTCACGTCCACCGGCCCGCCCGGATAGATCGCCCAGCCACCGCTCGAGAGTTGCTGCTGAAGAATCCGCCGGCCGGCACCAGCGGCATCGGCTGAGTCGAGCCGTCCGGCCCACGCGAGCAGGAGCAGGTATTCACTTTCGAGGATGGTGTCGCCTTCCAGCGGAGCCCGCCAATGGCCGTCCGCTGCCTGGCGGCCACGGAGCCAGGCAGCCGTCCGCTGTTCCGCATCCGCGCTCCCCATGGTCAGGCCGGCATCGCGGCCGATCGCGGCCCGCGGACCGCGGGAGGTGCGGGTGGTGACGGACGCCGCAAATCCCGCTTCGTTCCCACCGTCGCGCGGGTGCAGCCCGCCGGCGTTCGGTCCGGTGAAACTCATGCGTCCATCCCTGCTGACATGCCTGCCGGGCGATCCATCGCCCGCTGTCCAAAACTGGTGCGGAGAATAGAGAACTCCGGTCGCACCGACAAGAGCGGCCGGACAGGGGGACGGGGCCACCCACGGCCCATTGCAGGTCCCCCGCGGGCTGGCGAAGCGGCCCGGAAAGATAGGGGGACTTTGCGGCCTCGATCAGCCGCCCGCGCTGGCCTCAGCCGCCGCGGGAAACGACAGCGTGATCCGGGTGCCCCCGCCGCGTTTTGAATCCACGGTCAACGTGCCACCGCTCGATTCCACCAACCGCAGCGCCTTGGGGAGCCCTAGTCCGATGCCCCGGCCCGCGTCGCGGCCGCTAAAGAACGGGTCGAACGAACGCCGCGCCTCCTCCGGGTCCATGCCGCGGCCGTCGTCGGAGACCAAAACCAGGCAGCGACCACCGCCGCCGTCGCCCGCCGCCTCGAGAATCACACGGCCCCCCGGTTCGACCGCCTCGATCGCGTTGACGGCGAGCACTCGAATCGCCTCGGCCACCTGGCTGGCGTCGACCCGGGCAGCGACAGGCGCGGGAGGCGGACTGTATTCGAGCCGCACCCCCCGAGACTCGGCCAGGGACCGGACCGCGTCCACCGCAGGACGAACCAGCGCGTCGATGCCGACGTCGGCTGGCTGAGGCTTCGGTGGGCGGGCAAAGATCATCAGCCCGCCGATCATGTCGCGAGCCCTGAATGCCTGATCGACGATCGTGGACAGCCGGCGCCGGCGCTCGGGATCACGCTCGCCGGGCAGGAGCGACTGCGCCCGCGCGGCGATGTTGGCGAGGGGGTTGTTGATCTCGTGCCCGGCCCCGTAGGCCAGTTCGCGAGCCGCCTCGAGCCGGGCCTCGGCGATGGCGCGGCCGTTGCGTTGTGCAGACCCGCGGCCGTCGGCAACCAGGGCGAGGATGTCGAGCAGCAGCGACGCCTCGGGTGAGAGTTTCTCCCCGACCACGACGGCCTCGCCGAGACGGGCCGGCAGCAACAGCGGCGGCCCGTCGCCCACGAAGGCATGGCCGGCACGCCGAACGGCCTGCAGCCACGCGGCCACGGCCGGATCCTCGGCCGCGCGACCCCACGCCTCGTCATCATGCTCCGGGCGGCCCGCGAGCAGCAGCGACTCACTGAGGATCGCCCGCGCGAGATTGACGCAGCCCTGATTGGCGAGCGCACGGGCCGACTCGCCCGGCGGCACCAGCGCCACGCCCGACTCCGCTGCGGTCGCGACCGCAGCGGCATCAGACAGAGGTTCGCGACCTGCCATCACTCATGCTCCCACGGGGCCATCGGCCCCACGCAACGACGAACGCCGCCCGCGTCCCTCGACGGGAACGCGGGCGGCGATGAGCGACATCACGTTTGCTTTGGCCCTGACGGCCTCAAGAACCGGCCACACCCGACTCGATGTCGAGCAGACTGCAGATCCTGTCGACGAGCACCTCGGCCTCGAACGGCTTCTGCAGAAACTCGTTGGCGCCCGACGCCTTGAGCTCCTCGATCTTGTCGGCCTCGCACATGCCGGAGATGCAGATGATCCGCACCTCGTCCATGGTCGAGTCACTGCGGACCCGCTGGCAGACTTCCTTGCCGTTGATGTCGGGCAGCATGACGTCGAGCACGATCAGGTCGGGACGGTAGTCCTTGACCATCATGCCGGCGTCGAAGCCGTTGTTGACGCTTCTCGTCTCGAACCGGCCGTCCCGCTCGAGCACGTCGGTGATCAGTTCGACGAGATCCTGATCGTCGTCAACTACGAGAATCTTCCGCCGACCGCTTTCGAGCGCATCGGTCGGAATGCCGTTGTCACGCATGAACAGGAACAGTTGATCACGGGGAATCCGGCGAAACCGGCTGCCCGGGACGCGAAAACCCTTGAGCTGCCCCGAGTCGAAGCAGCGAATGATCGTCTGCTGGCTCACCTTGCAGATCTTGGCGGCTTCGCCAGTCGTATAAACAGTCTTTTGCATATGCCTGACCACCCTCTCCCTAGCCGTGGTGCAGCTAGTCAAAACGGAGCCCAGAACTACCTCGACGGTGAGACAGCCCCGGACGCCTAGGCCTCCTTGCCACGAATCCCAACCCGCACGCCGTAACGGTCGCCACCGTCGCAATCCATGCCGACGGGAGCTTGGAACCGAAAGCCCGCAAGGAGCGGTGGTAGGCCGGAGAAGGCGGGAAAGGAAAAATCCGTTCCTCGTCGTGCATCCGTGCATGCCATCCTTGCCAGACAACCCAACTCTACAGGCATCTTTCGCAGCGAGTCAATATCGACCCACTCGACGCAAACGCCTTGCCCGCAAGGGCTTTACGCGAACCGGCCAAGCACCTGTAAAAAACGTGCAGCGCCACGACACCGCAGGCGGGCCATCTCCTCGCGCGGGCCCTGCTGCCGCCATCCCCCGGCATCAGCCAGCCGACGCGGGAGCCACAATCTCGAGGAGTTCGATCGCGGGCCGACCGCCTACGTCGATCGCGGCCACGCGGCCGAAGGTTTTATCGGCCACGCCGCCGAACAGTTGGCTGAGATGCGGCCCGGGATTGAATCGCAGCAGCGCCACGTGCTGCACGTCGCAGAGCAATCCGGCATCGACGAGGATCCGGCCGAGCGGAAGGCTGCGGCTGCGAATCGCGTCGGCCGTCGACGCATCGAGAGCCGCCAGATCGATCCGCACGATTCCGTGCTGCACGACTCTGCCGTCGGGCCGCACGAGGAGGATTTCCCGTGAGTAACGGCCATCGGTCGGCGATGTTCGCTCGGCCACCACCCGCAAGGTCAGCGGACAGCGGTGTTCCCGTTCCATCGTGACCGTCATATGGCCGCGATGATCGAGCAGACGGCGTGGCACCTCCGGCACGGCATCGGGGACGGTCGCAGACCAGTGTCCAAACTCGCCGGCCACCGGACAAAACAGAGACACGAGCGCGGCGGCCCTCTGGACAGGATCCCCAGCCTCCGGAGCCATGTCGTCGGCGGCTGTCATCGGCTGCCTGTCCAGCCTTCCGGTACGGCCAGATCGAGCAGGAACTCGAGCACCTCCCGCAGGCGCCGCAGCCGGCACGTGGCCACCGCATCGGAAGCGAGCCTGCGCTGATCTCGCGCGATCAGCGTCGCCTTCTCGACGACACCAGCCCGCTCGTAGAGTTTCCGCACCTCGGCCACGGCATGGGCCACCGCCGTCTCGGCGGCACCGGGCCGGCCCGCTTCGCGAGCGAGCGAGAAGAGCCACTCCGCATCGGTCGGCGACAAACCCTCGATGGCGAGTGCCCAGAGCACGGTCGGCCGTCCGCCGATCAGGTCGCCGGCGGCGCGGCGATCGTTCTCGAGGTCGCCCGCCCAGTCTTTCAGATCGTTGAACACCTGAAAGCCCGTCCCTACATGGAGCGCGTAGCGGCCCACGTCGAGGACCTCAGCCGGATTGAGACCGGCGAGCCGCACCCCCAGTGCCACCGCCGCTTCGAAGGCGGGCGACGTCTTGAGTCCATAAATCGTGAGCGCCTCGGCAGGCGAAAGCTGCCGCACGCCACCGCCGCGCAGGCCGCTTGCGGGGGCGTCGCGCCACCAGAGTTCGGCCCCCTGACCGCGGGCGAGCCTGACGTGGGCGTCGGCGAGGATGGCCACGCAATCGCGGATCGTCGCCGAGTCGATGCCCGGCAACGCCGCCATGATGCGGTAGCCCGCGCCGAGCAGATAATCGCCGGCATTGATCGCCGAGGGCACGCCCATCTCCACGTGAAGCGTCTGCCGGCCATACCGAATGGCGTCGTCGTCTTCGATGTCGTCGTGCACGAGCGACGCCTTGTGAAAGATCTCGATCGCGACCGCTGCGGCCTTTGCCGAATCCCGGTTGGCAGCCGCGTCGCGCGGCGTCGCGGTTGCCACGGGGCGGTCCGCCGCCACGGCATCGAATGCCGCGAGCGTCACGAAGGGCCGGAGAAATTTCCCACCGCGGCCCAGGAACTGGCCCGCCATTTCCGCAGGCGCCTCGAGCGGCGGGCAATCGGTCGCGAAGGCATCGGCGGCAGCCGCGCCGAGCATGCCGGGCATGCCCAGCCGTGCGACGAGGCCCTGCATCGCTTCCGGTGCGAACATGCCCGCGGCTTCTCGCAGCAGCGGCAGATAGTCGCCCACGGGAGCCGCATCGCCCCCGGCCACACCGAGCAAGCCAAGCACCCAGTCCACGTCGATCGCCGCAGCGGCGAGGGCGTCGGCGCAGGTTTGGCCGCGGGAGTCGAGCGGCTGAAAGGGCACAGCCGCGATCGGCAGGGCGAATGCCGGGAGCATGGCAAACGCCTTTTCGAGATCGGCCAGCTTGGCGACACCGAGCACGCCGTCGTATTGGCCGGTGAGCAGCGAGCCGATCGCCGAGACGGCCGCAGAAGTTGATTCGACGACCCAGCCATGATCCCGGGCGGCCGACCAGATCGTGGCGATGCCACACGCCGGCCCGCAGGTGTGCGGCACGCCAGTCTCGCCCACGCGACGCGGTGCCACGGGGCAGTCGGGCAGGAGGAGCAGTCGACGGCCCGTGCCCAGGGTCGCCAGTCGATCGCGCCAGTGCTCGGAAACGATCGCGACCATCGTCCAGCCGACGATGTCGTCACCGGCCCCGGCCCGTCGGGCGATCGATTCGGCCTCGGTCCGCAGCCCCGCGGCCGTCCGCATCCCCGGCGGCATTCCCTGGGCCTTCCACGAGGCGACAAGGTCGGCGGCCATGGCCCGCAGCCTGTCTCGAAGTTGCTTGGACGCCGGGCAGGCAAGCGATGCCGCAACTGAGGGCGGAACCGGGGCCGAGGGCGGAACCGGGGCCTTGAGAGGCGTCGTCGCCCTCGAGTCGGAACCCGTCGCAACGGCAGCGAATTTGTGCACGAAAGGCCTCGTGGGAGAGATCTTGGCGGCCGACAATCCTACTCGGCGGCCCGCAGAGGAAACCGGCCTCCGGAGCGATTTTTAACCCCGAAAAGCCGCGGGACGCCAAATCGACCGTGAAAGCGTAGCAGACGGTGCACCAAATCTACCGCCGCTTCCTCGGGAAGCCCCAAGCGCGAGCGCGGGGAATACGTCCTCCACTCCAACCGGCGCTGCGGTGCCTTTGAGGGACGCCACTTCGACCCCCGTCGCTCGCGCTCCGGGCTTCCTTTATCGCGGATGGCTCAGGGGTCGAAGAAGGCGGACAGGAGCGAATCGACGCGGAGCAGGCCGGGCCGCGAGAGCACGGGCACGGGCTCGATCTGCACGAGCCATCCCGCGTCGGCGAGCCGCCGCCACTGCTCCGCCCACTCGACGAGCGGATCGATCCCAAACTTCGCCGCCAGCCGCCGCGTGTCCACGGTGCCTTTCTTGAGCCCGAGCACGAGCTCGCGAATCAGCAGTTCCCGCCGCGTCGGTCGCAGGCCGCGGTGGATCGGCAGCCGCCCCGACTCCACGGCGGCGAGGTAGGGATCCCAGTGGGGCTCGTTCTGATAGTGCACGCCGGAGACGTGGCCGAAACTCGCCACGCCGAGGGCCACGAGGTCGCTCCCCTCCCAGAGCATGTCACGGTAGCGAAAGTGGACCTTCGCGGGATCGCGGACGAGTGTGTAGCCGCTCGAGACGGCGTAGCCCCTCCCGGTAAACCGCTCGAAGGCCTGGTCAACCCACGCCCGCTTCGTGGCCCAATCGACGACGGGCACGTTCTTCCCCTCGCCCTTCGCGTCCTTGACGAACACCGTGTTGAAGGGGAGTTCCAGTTGATAGATCGTCACGCTGTCGGGCTCGAGGGCCAGCGTCTTCTCGACCGTCTGCCGCCACGATTCCTCCGTCTCGCCCACCATGCCCGCGATGAGATCGACGTTCGTGTCAGGAAAACCCGCCGCCTTGATCCAATCCCAGGCGCGGAGGATCTCGGCGGAGAGGTGGGCGCGGCCATTGGCCTCGAGGATCGCGTCGTCGAAGTTTTCGACACCCAGCGAGATGCGGGTCATGCCGAGCGACTTGAGGGCCCTGACCTTCGGCTCCGAGAGCGTGCCCGGTTCGCACTCGAACGTTACCTCCTCGGCGTCGTCCCAGCCGAAGCTCTCGTGAATCCCGGCCACGAGCCGCTCGAGCTGCTTCACGCTCAGAAACGAGGGCGTGCCGCCGCCGAAGTAGACGTAGCGGAGCGAGCGGCCCGCGACGACCGGCAGCGCCGCGGCCAACGCCGCCTCGCGGGCGAGCGCCAGCGAATACCGCTCCACGTCGGCCGCCGCCACGTCGGTGTAGACGCGGAAGTAGCAAAACTTGCACCGCTTCCGGCAGAAGGGCACATGGAGATAGAGCCCGAGCGGCTCGGCCGTCGGCGGTGCGGCGAAGGCAGCCAGCACGTCGGGCACCGCGTCGGCCGTCCACCGGGAAAACGGCGGATAGTTGGCGACGAAGTAGCTGCCCGGCTCGGTGGTTTCGCTCATCGCTCCCTCGCGGGCACGTCACATCCCGCGGGCGGCCAGCAGGTCGTCGAAGTCGCGGAGATGGTAGGCCACCTTTGCCTTGTCGAGCACGCGGCAGACCGCGCGGACGGCGATGCCCATGCCGTCGGGGCCGCTCGTGCCACCAAACTGACCGCCACCGCGGACGTGCGGCTCCAGATCGAGAAACACGCCCGGGATGCCCCGCCGCTCCAGCTTTTTGGAGAGCGTCGGCAGCATGCCGCGGAGGTCGGCGAGGATCTTCTCGTGGCCACCGGCGCCGATGTCGGCCGGCACGAAATGCGCGAGGGCGTCTTCCTCGACGTGCTTGCCGCGGGCGGCGCCCTTCACCTTCCGGTAGTCCTTGATGTGCACCCAGCCGAGCCCGGGCTTCATCGCCTCCCACTGGGCGTAGACCTCGGCGGGGGAGAAGCCCTGGACGATCAAGTTGGCGGCGTCGAACACCAGCACAAGCCCCGGATGATTGACCCGGCGGTGAATCTCGGCGAGGAGCTGCCCGGTGCGGCCGACGAGATTCGCCTCCACCTCCAGCCCGAACGTCAGATCGGAACGATGACAGGCCTCGGCGATCCGGCCGATCCGCTCGACGGCCTCCTCGAGGTGGTCTTCGGGCTTGGCGGTCTTCGGCGGGTAGAACGAAAACCCGCGGATCAACTTCGTCTCGAAGGCATGGGCGAGTTCGCAGGCCTTGGCCACGTCCTTGGCGAGATACTGCTTGAAGGGCACGTAGACGTTCTTCGTGCCGTCGGGCTTGTCGACGAGCTTCACCTTCCCGATCGGCGATGCGATCGAGGCCACGTTGAGGCCGTACTCGTCCTCGAGGTGCCGGACCTTCTGAATCTCGGCCAGCGTGAGCTTCATGACGTTCTTCACGCCCTTGCCCACGTCGATGTTGCGGATGCTGTAATACTCGAGACCGAGCGCGGCCAGCGCGCTGAACTGCTCGACCGCGGAGCAGTGGAAGGCGGCTTCGTCGGCAAGGGCGGAGAGCAGGACGGCGGGCTGCGGCACGGAGGGCTCCTTTCGGAATGAATCTGGAGACGCGGCCCGACCTCAGGTCTGGGCGGGAAGGTGATCGCCGGACGGATGCGAGACGATCAGCCGGGAACTGATGCCTCCCCGCGGTGTGAAGTGAGCCACGAGCGTCATGCGGCGGGGCTGGACCACGGCCACGAGGTCGTCGAGGATGCGGTTGGTCACGTTTTCGTAGAAGATGCCTGCGTTACGGAAGGCCTGGAGGTAGAGTTTCAGACTCTTCAGCTCGACGCAGACCTTGTCCGGGACGTAGCGAAAAGTGAGCGTGCCAAAGTCGGGCTGGCCCGTCTTCGGACAGACCGACGTGAACTCGGGACAGATGATCTCGATGAGATAGTCTCGGCCCGGAAACTGGTTCGCGAAGGTCTCGAGCTGGTCGCGGGAAGGCTGGCTGGTGGTGGTCATGATGGTCGCAAGTGTGCCATGGAACTCTCCGACACGATAGCCGACACCAACAGCGCAGGGCAGGGGAGCGGCCCGGCGACCGGCGTGGTGCTCCTCTCCGGCGGGCTCGATTCGGCCACGGCGGCGGCTTGGGCCATCGCGCGGGGACTCCGGCTCTCGGCCCTCTCGATCGACTACGGGCAGCGGCACCGCGTCGAGCTCGACGCAGCCCGGGCCGTCGCCCGATCGCTCGGCATCTCTGATCACGTCGTGGCCCGGGTCGACCTCGCGGCCTTCGGCGGCAGCGCGCTGGTGGACGACGCGATCCCGGTGCCGCAGGGGCGGTCCGACGCCGAGATCGCCCAGGGCATTCCGACGACCTACGTGCCCGCCCGCAACACGGTCTTCCTGTCGCTCGCGCTGGCGATGGCCGAGACCCGCGGCGCCGCGGCGATCGTGCTCGGCATCAACGCCGTCGACTACAGCGGCTATCCCGACTGCCGTCCCGAATACCTCGCCGCATTCGCCCGCATGGCGACGCTCGCCACGAAGGCCGGCGTCGAAGGGAGGCCGCTCGATTTTCTGGCGCCGCTGGTGAGCCTCTCGAAGGCCGAGATCATTCGCCTCGGCCTGTCGTTGGGCGTCGACTACGGTCTGACCACGAGCTGCTATGCGCCAGACCCGCGGGGCCGACCCTGCGGCGCATGCGACTCCTGCCAGATCCGCGCGGCCGGCTTCACCGCCGCGGCCGCCGCCGACCCACGGTGCGATCCCGCCAGGTGGGCCTGAGCCGACGGAGACGGGCATGCGCATCTCGGAGATCTATGCGTCGCTTCAGGGAGAGGGACTCCTCGCCGGCACGCCGAGCACGTTCGTGCGGGCCAGCGGCTGCAACCTGCGGTGTGTGTGGTGCGACACGCCCTTTACCTCCTGGGAGCCGACGGGCGACGACATCCCGCTTGCCGACGTGCTCACGAAGGTTGAATCACTCGGACAGAGACACGTGGTCGTCACCGGAGGCGAACCGTTGCTCTTCGCCGACGTGGCCGAGCTCTGCGTGGCACTGCGGCGTGCGGGCTGCCACGTGACCGTCGAGACGGCCGGGACGGTGCTCCCCGCGACGAACGAGCCGGTCGCCGACCTGATGTCGATCAGCCCCAAGCTCGCATCTTCGACGCCACCAGCCGACACGCCGCAGCGCTGGGCGACGCGGCACGAGGCCTCGCGGCGGCAGGACGACGTGCTCCGCGAGCTCGCCGCCGCGGGTCGTCACCAGTTCAAGTTCGTGATCGACTCCGAGGCCGACCTCGCCGAAGCGTGCGGCTGGCTCGGCGACCTGGGCCGCGCCGTCGAGCCGGGGTCGGTGTTTCTGATGCCGCAGGCCCGGACCGCCGACGAGCTTGCGCGGCGATCGGCCTGGCTGGCCCGCGAATGCCGGCGGCTCGGCTTCCGCTTTGCTCCGCGGCACCACATCACCTGGTTTGGCAACCGCCGGGGTACCTGATCGATCGGGAAGCCCCAAGCGCGAGCGCGGGGAATACGCCCTCCACCCCAACCCGCTCCGCGGAGCCAACACGAGCGCCACCCGATAGGGGTAGGGAGGCCCGATTGGGTTCGGGCCCCCCTCCCTCCGAACCGTGCTGGCGGATCTCCCGCACACGGCTCTCCGGTCGATGGTCTTACCTCGGTGAGGATTGAACGGCCGTGACGCGGGCTGTCA
>JAIOPD010000045.1 GCA_021414115.1 Planctomycetia bacterium | reverse complement strand
CTTGACCCCGACCCCGATCCGACAAGTCCTTTCGACATTCCAGAAGAGTGGCGTCCGGACCTTGCTCATGGGCGGGCAGGCCTGCGTCTTCTACGGCGCGGCGCAGGTTAGCAAGGACATCGATTTTCTGGTGTTGGCCGAAGCAGAGAACTTTGCCCGACTGCAGGCCGCCCTGGCCGAGTTGCAGGCTGACCGGATCGCCGTGCCGCCGTTCGACCCGGAAGCCTTGGCCCGCGGACATGCGGTTCACTTTCGGTGCCACGCTGCGGGCGTGGAAGGCCTACGGGTGGATGTGATGACCCGTCTGCGGGCGATGCCGGAATACGAGGCGCTGTGGGACCGACGTACGACGTTCGTCGACGTCGACGGCGTCGAATATCACCTGCTTTGCATCCCGGACCTCGTACAGGCGAAGAAGACGCAGCGCAGCAGAGACTGGCCCGTGATCGAACTGCTCGTCACGATCCATCATCGCGAGCATGCAAACACGGCTCCCGATGACTGCATCGATTTCTGGCTGCGTGAGGCCCGGACGCCCGAATTACTCGTCGAACTCTGCCGAAGGTTTCCGAAACGGGCCGCCGAGCTGACCGCATGCCGGCCGCTGATTCGCCTCGCGGAAGAGCCATCGCTCGATGAGCTTCGCACGGCGCTCGACGCTGAAGTGCGAGCGGAGCAGACCCGCGACCGTGAGTATTGGGAACCACTGCGACGCGAGCTCGAACAGCTCCGCCGTGAACACCGCCCCCACTAGCCTCCGCGTGTTAAGATCGGTCCGCGCTCGCGCGTCGGGTCCGCTTCCGCCGCCGCCACAGCGGGAATCCGCCGCAGGCCAGGCCGGCGAGGGCCATGGCGCAGGTCGCCGGCTCGGGTACGGCCGTGAAGGCCACGAAGGCCCCCGACGGCAGGTAGTCGGCCGTGAAGTTGGCGAGGCCGTCGCTCGACAGGCGGTCGTAGTCGATCTCCCACTCCTGCGTGCCGACGGTAAACACGCTGCCATCGGCCAGCACGTTACCGGCGTAGGTGAAGAGGCCGCCATTCCATGCCCCGGAGTAGTTGATGAGGGCGAAGCTCGTCGTCTCTGGAAAAGTGCCCGGAGCTCCAGCCAAGTCCGTGACGGTGAGGATCGTGCCGTTGGCCGGGTCGAGGTTGAGGCCGCCGTTGACGACCAGCAGGTCGGCGGCAGCACCGAGCGACGACGGGTTTGTCGAATCGATCTCGTACGCGAAGGTGGCCCCCCCGGCGAACGTCGCCGTGCCCGTGGCGAGCGACGCGATGCTGTTGCCGGGCGCGAGTGTGCCGCCGCCGGCCACGCTCACCGAGCCGCCGATCGAGCCCGAGCCGCCGAGTTCGGCCCCGCCAAGGACCATCACGGCCGACTCGCCCAGCGCCCCGTTTACCGCCAGGCGGCCCGCTGCGACGGTCGTCGCTCCGGTGTAGGCGTTGTCAGCCGCGAGCGTGAGTGTGCCGGGGCCATTGAAGGTCATGCCGCCGGAACTGCCGGAGATGGTGCCGGTGAGCGTCGCCGCGAGCCGGGCGGCGAAGTCGATCGCGAGCGTGCTCGTGCCGCTGATCGTGCCTGTGGTCGTGAACTGCTGAAGCATGAAGCCCGCATTGCTCCCCGTGCCCGTCACGGCAGTGCCACCGGTGACGCCGGTGGCATCGCTCCCGGCATAGCGGAGGATCACGATGCCCGCGGCGCCGCGACCGGTTCCGGCGTTGCCGGGGGTGGTGCCACTCACTCGACGGCCCCCGCCGCCGGAGTCAGCCCGGGGATTCGTGATCGTGCCGTCGCCATTCTGTGCGGAGGCTCCGGTGGCGGCTGCCGATCCACCACTGCCACCGAAGCCATACATCAGCGTGCTGCCGGTGATCGTCGAATTGACACCGGCTCCGCCGTTGCCGGCGATCGGCGTGGTCGAGTTTCCCGAACTTCCCCGCGCCGTCTGGCCGCCACCGCCGCCCGAGTACCCGGAGGCTCTGGTGCCGCCCGTGTTTCCCGAGCCGCTCGTGCCTCCCGCGCCGGTGCCCCCGTTTCCTCCACCGCCGCCGCTCGCGGTCGCCCCGAGGAACGATGAACTGCCGCCGGATGCGGCGGAGCCGCTGGTGTTTGCCCATGCGCCGCCGCCGCCGACGACGACGGTGTTCGTCGCGGACGTGAGCCGCACGCCGGACCCGGAAAGCACCTGGCCGCCGCCGCCACCGCCGGGGTAGGTGCCACCCGAAGCGCCACCGCCGCCGACCACGAGATAGTCACCGAAGAATCCCAGGCTGATGGTGAGGCCGCCGGCCGTCGTGTATGGAGTCGTGATCGTGCTCGATCCGCTGGTGGCATCGAACGCGACATTGGTCTGGGCGCGGCCGGTGCCCGACAGCGTTAACAGCAATGCCACCGCGACCACGATCCGCATGACGACCGCCCTTTTCGATGAGGTCACAGAGCCAAACGCTTCTTCCCGGGGAGTCTACCAATCACGGATCCATGCGGGGGGTCGGGCCCGCTTCCGCAGCCGCCACAGCGAGAGCCCGCCGTAGGCCAGGCCGGCGAGGACCATGGCGCAGGTCGCCGGCTCGGGCAAGGCCGTGAAATTGAGCACGAGTTCCTGCCCGCTCTGGCCGAGGCTGAAGGAGCCGCAGCTTCCCGTTGAAGCTCTCCACGTAGCCGTTCTCCCATGGCGATCCTGGCTCGATGGAGAGCGTCTTCACTCCGACCCGCTCGAGCCATTCCCGCACCCGCTTCGCAGTGAACTCCGACCCGTTCTCGCTGCGAATGTGGTCCGGCACTCCCTTGCGTACGAACAGGTCGCTCAGCCGCTCCAGGACGTCCTCGCTGGTCAGTTTCCTCTCGACGTCGATGGCCAAGCACTCCCGTGTGAACTCGTCCACGATCGTTAGCATTCGAATCACCCGACCGTCTGCCGTCCGGTCCATCACGAAGTCGTAGCTCCAGACGTGGTTCCGGTGCGTCGGCCGAAGCCGGATGCACGACCCATCTCCAAGCCAAAGCCGTCGTCCCTTCGGCTGCTTCGCAGGCACTTTCAGGCCCTCCTGTCGCCAGATCCGTTCTACCTGCTTGTGGTTTACCCACCAGCCTTCTGCTCGTAGAAGTGCTGTAATCCTGCGGTATCCGTAGCGACCGTACTCGCTGGCCATCCAGACGATCCGCTTCACGAGCTGCGGCTCGTCATCGGCAACGCACGCCTTCCGACGCTGCGTGTTCCTGGCCTGCCCGAGCACCCGACATGCCCGGCGTTCGGTCACCGCATCACGGCCGAGCGTGTCACGCACATGCTCAACCGTCTGGCGCCGCTTCGCCTGGTCCGTCCGCAGCCCGCCATACTCCCGCTTCCACCGGTAGGAGGTCTGCTCGGTCACGCCAAGTTTCCGCACCACCTCGGGCACGGTCTTCCCTCGGGCCAACTCGACCTCGGCCTCGCGAAGCTTCCCGATGATCTGCTCTGCAGTGAACTTCTTTCCTCGTGGCATCTCTTGCCCTCCCTTGGTTTGCGCCACCAGAGATTCTCTCTCTAAAAGTGGTGACGTTTAAGGGGGGCAGGTCATGTCGGATCTCGCGATCGAAATGGTATCAGTGTCAGATCCGCCTGCACTTCGTCGGTACACTCTCGTCATGGACGCCCCCGCCCACATCGACACTGATTTTTGCTGCTGATCGCCGACATCAGCGGCTACACGCGGTTCATGATGAACAACCACACCGCAAGGGTGCATGCGCACGGAATCATCTCGGACCTCCTCTCCGCCGTGATCCAGGAGGTTCGTGTTTCGCCTGAAGCGAACAAACTCCAAGGCGACGCGATCTTCATGGTTGCCGAGCGGCAGAAGGACGACTGGCGGGCTACCGGGTCCGACGTCGGCGTGCGCCTCGACAGGTTTACTTCCGCGTTCGATGGAAAACGCACCGAACTCGTCACGCCGACGCACAGACGTCCGGTGACTTCCGCCCCATAAAAAAACCCATGTAAACCGAAATATCGTGAAACGCCACTCCAGCTTCGAATCCCGAACTATGCTTCAAGAGCCGTGATGCCCGCCCGCCCCCGCCTCCCGTCGTTCGCGTTGTTGTGCCTGGCGGCGGCATGCGCCGGAGGCTGCGGCAAGCCCAACGCCTACGTGCCGCCCCCGCCTCCCGCCGTGACGGTGGCCACGCCTGTCCAGCAGCCGGTCACGGAGTACCTCGAGTTCACCGGCCTCGCTCGGCCGATGGAGACCGTCGAGATCCGGGCTCGTGTCAGGGGCTTCCTCACCGAACGGCATTTTGTGGAAGGGGCCGACGTGCGGCAGGGCCAGCTCCTGTTCGTGATCGACGAGGAGCCGTTCCGGATTCAGCTCAGGGCGGCCGAGACGCATCTCCAGGAGGCCGAGGCGGCACTGCGGCAGGCCACCGCGTCGAAGGCGCGTGAGGTGGCACAGGCCCATCTTCGCCTGACCGAATCGCAGCTCCTGCTTTCCCAGCAGGATGAGCAGCGGATCAGCAGCCTTTACCAGCGGCAGGTCTCGACCAAGTCGGAGCTCGACCAGGCTCAGGCCACGCTCAAGACCCGCGCCGCCGAGGTCGAGTCGGACCGGGCGAATCTCGAACAATCCAATGCCACCTACGACACCACGATCCTCACGGCGCAGGCCCACATCGAAACGGCGCGAACCGCTGTCGACGAGGCACGTCTCAACCTCGGGTATTGCCGAATGCATGCGCCGATCGACGGCCGGATCAGCCGGGTGAACTTCGACGTCGGCAATCTGGTGGGCGATGCCCAGGCATCGGTGCTGGCGACGATCGTGAAAGGAGCGCCGATCTACGCCTACGCCACGATCAGCGAGGCCGACGCGCTGCGGGTGCCGGGGCTGCGGCAGTTTGGCTCCGGCGACGAGTCTGGCCTGCACATCCCCGTCGAGTTGGGGACGGCCGGCCACGACGATTATCCCTTCTCGGGAGTCATCGACTATGCCGATCCGGGCTTCGATCCCGGCACCGGCACGCTCCGGGTGCGTGGCGTCTTCGCCAACGAGGATCGCCAGCTCGTGCCAGGCATGTTCGTGCGGATGCGGACTGCGGTTGCCGAGATCCCCGACGCGCTGCTCGTACCGGAGCGGGCTCTGGGCCTCGACCAGTCCGGCCCCTACCTGCTCGCGGTCGATGCCGAAGGCATCGTGTCTGCCCGTCCCGTCCGCACCGGCGTGGCTGTGGGCGACCTGCGGGTGGTGACGGGAAAGATCACGCGTGACGACCGGATCATCGTGGAGGGTCTGCTCCGGGCCCGCCCGGGGTCGCGTGTCGTGGTCGCGCCCGCCTCGCCAGAGCCGGCCGCTGCGGCCGGAAAGTGAGCGAGGCCTGTCGCCGTGTTCTCGACATTCTTCATCGAGCGGCCGATCTTCGCCAACGTGATCGCGATCGTGACGATCCTCGTCGGCGTGGTGGCGCTGCAGGTGCTGCCGGTCGAGCAGTATCCCGAGATCACGCCGCCGACCGTGCAGGTGGCCGCCGTCTATCCGGGCGCGAGTGCCGAGGTGCTCTCCGACACCGTCGCCGGCCCGATCGAACAGGAGATCAACGGCGTCGAAAACATGATTTCGATGGCCTCGACCTGCTCGAGTGACGGGTCGTACACGCTGACGGTCACCTTCGAGGTGGGCACCGATCTCGACGAGGCGCAGATCCTCGTGCAGAACCGTGTCGCCGTGGCCATGCCGCGACTGCCACAGGAAGTACAGCGGCAGGGCGTGACCACGAAGAAGCAGTCCACCAACATCACGCTCGTCGTCTCCCTGATCGCGCCCGATGGCGACTACGACGATCTCTACCTGAGCAACTTCGCATCGCTGCGGCTCAAGGACGCGCTGGCCAGGGTGCCAGGCGTGGGCGACGTGCAGGTGATCGGCGGCGGCATCTACGGCATGCGGGTCTGGGTGGATCCTGACACCCTGAAGGCCCGCAACCTCACGGTGGAAGACGTGCTGGCGGCGATCCGCGAGCAAAACGTGCAAGTGGCGGCCGGCCGAATCGGCCAGGCGCCCGCCCCGCGGGATCAGGGCTTTCAGTTCAACGTCTCGGTGCAGGGTCGACTCACCGATCCCGAGCAGTTCGGCGCGATCATCATCAAGACGAGCGAAGACGAGCGGTCGGGAATGCGGGTGACACGGGTTCGCGACGTTGCCCGGGTGGAGCTCGGTGCCCAGAGCTACGACCAATGGTGCGAGATCGGCGGACTGCCGGCCGCCAGCCTGCTCGTCTACCAACTCCCGGGAGCCAATGCGCTTCAGGTGGCCGAGCGGGTCAAGCACATGCTCCACGATCTCGAGAAGGACTTTCCGCCGGGCATCGAGGCGAAGATCCCTTTCGACACCACGCTGTTCGTCGAGGAATCGATTCACGAGGTCTACAAGACGCTCTTCGAGGCAGGCGTGCTCGTGCTCGTGGTGATTCTCGTGTTTCTGCAGGACTGGCGGGCCACGCTCATTCCTGCCACCACCGTGCCCGTGACGATCATCGGTGCCTTTGCCGCGATGGCGGCCCTCGGCTTCTCGATCAACATGCTCACGCTCTTCGGGCTCGTGCTCGCGATCGGCATCGTGGTGGACGATGCGATCGTGATCGTCGAGAACGCCGTGCACCACATCGACCGTGGCGGGCTCGATCCGAAGACCGCCACGATCAAGGCGATGGGGGAAGTCATCGGGCCGGTGATGGGCATCACGCTCGTGCTCCTGGCGGTGTTTCTGCCGACGGCCTTCCTGGGCGGCATCACGGGCCAGCTCTACCGGCAGTTCGCCCTCACGATCGCCGCCACGGCCCTGATCAGCGCCGTCAACGCCGTCACGCTCAAGCCGGCCCAGTGCGCCGTCTGGCTGCGGCCGACGCCCGCGAAGAAGAATCTCTTCTACCGCGGCTTCAATCGGGTCTATGACTGGTGCGAGGCGGGCTACGTCGCGATTGTCGGCGTGGCGGTGCGACAGACGGCGGTGGTCATGCTGCTGTTCCTCGGGCTGGTCGCGTTCACGGGGTGGTGGTTCGTGCGGCTACCGACGGGCTTCGTGCCCACGGAAGACCAGGGCTATGCGATCGTGGTCGTGCAGCTTCCCGACGCCGCCTCGCAGGAGCGAACTCGCGGCGTCACCCGCCAGATCAACGCGATCCTGAAAGAGACGCCGGGCGTCGAGTCGTGGTTTCTCCTCGGGGGCACGTCGCTGCTCGATTCGGCCGTGGCGTCGAATGCGGCCACGATGTTCCTCACGTTCGAGCCCTTTGCGAAGCGGGTCGGCAACCCCGCGCTCAGTCAGGAAGCGATCCTCGGCGGACTCATGGGGCGGTTTCAGGCGATCCGCGAGGCGGTGGTGTTTGCATTTCCGCCGCCGGGCATCCGGGGACTCGGAGTGGCGGGCGGCTTCGAGATGAAGGTGCAGGACCGCATCGGAGTGGGCCTGCCGGAGTTGCAGAAGGTGGTGGGCGGCATGGTGGCCGCGGCGAGCGGTCAAACGAGCCTGGCCCGCGTGCAGTCGACGTTTCGCGCGGGGGTGCCTCAACTGTTCGTCGATATCGATCGCACGAAGGCCAAGAGTCTCGGCGTGCCGCTCGACACCATCTTCAACACGATGCAGGCATCGCTCGGGTCGGCCTATGTCAACGACTTCAACAAGTTCGGCAAGACCTATCAGGTGCGGGTGCAGGCCGACCAGCGATTCCGACTCCGGCCCGAGGACATCCGGCGGTTGGAGGTTCGCAACCGCGACGGCGGCATGATCCCGCTGGGCACCCTGGCCACGGTCCATCAGACGCTCGGTCCGCAGATCGTGCCGCGATATAACCTCTCGCCCTCGGCCACGATCACGGGCGCCGCCGCCCCCGGCGTGAGCTCCGGCCAGGCGCTGGCACTCATGGAGCAACTCGCCGCCAACCAGCTTCCGCAGTCGATGGGCTTCGAGTGGACCGGCATGGCGTTTCAGGAAAAACGGGTCGGTTCCCAGGCGGCGTATGTGTTCGCCCTGGCCGTCGTGATGGTCTATCTCGTGCTCGCCGCCCAGTATGAAAGCTGGCTGATGCCGGCGGCGGTGATCATGGTGGTCCCGCTGGCATTGCTCGGCACCGTCGCGGCCGTCGCGGCGCGGGGCATGGACAACAACATCTACACCCAGATCGGGATCGTGCTGATCATCGCGCTGGCGAGCAAGAACGCGATCCTGATCGTGGAGTTTGCCCGGGAGTTGCGGGGTGCCGGCCGCTCGATCACGGCGGCGGCGGTCGAGGCCTCACGGATGCGGTTCAGGCCGATCCTGATGACCTCGTTCGCGTTCATCCTCGGCATCGTGCCGCTGCTCTACGCCACCGGTGCCGGGGCCGCGAGTCGCCGGTCGTTGGGCACGGCCGTGTTCGGCGGGATGGTCGCGGCGACTGTGCTTGCGGTCTTCTTCGTGCCGGTGTTCTACGTGCTCATGCAACGGCTCGCCGAATGGCGGTCGCAGCCTGACGCGGCCTGACAGCCTGCGTTGCAGACTCACGCCGCGCGGCGGACAGGGCGGGCGACCTCGTGGCACCGCCGATTCCATTCGCTCATGCCCGCCGTCAGTCCGCCGCCACTTCGCTCCCCGCCCGAGTGCTGAAGGCGATATACGTGGCCGGGTCGATGGATTCCTCGACAGCGCTGACCGAGCCGTCGCACATCACGAACTGGGCAAAGCCCCGGTGTGCCGAAGAGACGTCGCGGTCGTCGCTGTCGGCGTCGTTCGGCGGGTGGCCGGACTGAAACAACACCATGTGACCGTGGTCGTCAGTGGGGTCATCGAGGTCACGAATCGCCCCGGCCCACGCCGTCTCATACTCGAAGTGATTCCCGTGGACACCGGCATGCCGAAAGGGGCCATTCTGGCGCTCCCCGAGCATGTAGGTCTTGGAGAGCCCGTCCGTGATGTCCTTGAGCTTCGTCCGGCTGTTGCGGCTGAAGACCCCCTCCCGCTGCTCCTGAGTCTCGTCGAGGTCCGGTGGCCCGAAGTTGCCGACGTAACAGGCCATCGCATAACGCTCGTCTCCCATCTCCACGAAGCCAGTCGGTGAAATCGGATCCGTCGGGCAGAGAAACACCGGAAGGTGCTTTTCGCGCGGAATCAGGTTGACCGGATCATAGAGCGGTAGGTCGAAGCGAAACTCCTGGTAAGTCGCCGCCTCTTCCATGAAAGGCAGGAGCAACGATCCCCACGAGAACCCCGATCCGTTCCCGGCGGATCGAGGCACGAATCGGTATCCGGGCGGAAGCTGTTTGTTCGCGGACTCGTAGTTGTGCATCGCCATGCCGAACTGCCGGAGGTTGTTCTTGCAGCTGCTGGTTCGGGCGGCGTCTCGGGCCGACTGGACCGCCGGCAGCAAGAGTCCGATGAGCGTGGCGATGATGGCGATGACGACCAGCAGCTCCACCAGAGTGAAGGCCGTGCGTGGTAGCGTCTTAGTGGCCGTCATGCTCATGGGAGTGGCCCCCGGTGACGAGATCGGGATGCACATGCCCATGATCGATGGTGGGTGCATGCACGTGATAGTGCGAGTGTTTGGTCTCGATCATGAAGCGGTCGCCGGCGGTGGATGCAGGCTTCCGTGCACATCCACCCGTCGCCAGACCTGGTACCAGGCACAGGCATAGCCAAGGGAATACTCGGATTGTGATTCTTGGGTCGCGCATGACGCGTGCATTCTAAACGTGTGCGTTGGCCGGCAGGCATTCGGGTGGAATGCCTGCCGGGGCGCGATCATCTGGCCCGCCGGCGAGCGCCCGGATCGCCTCGAGGAGCATCACCGCCGCGAGGGCGAGCAGCACCATTCCCGCCCAGGGCACCGGGTCGGCCGGCAGGGTCCAGCCTGCGGGACCGCGAAACCGCGGCAGGGTGATCGAGACGAGCGCCCAGATGCTCATCACATACATGAACGCCGTCGGCAGGCCCGTCACGACCCACACCCAGGTCTCCCGCCGCGTCCGCCAGAGCCAGACCGTTACCCCCAGGAGCGTGAGGGCCGCGAGAAGCTGGTTGCTCGCACCGAACAGGTTCCAGAATAACTTCCAGGCGGGCACCGGATTGCCGTCGCCGTCGAGATTGGGCCGGAGCAGGAAGACGAGCGGCACGCCAGCGGTGGCCGCCGTGCCCAGCCAGGCGCCGGCGCGGCCGGTGAGCCCGGTGAGTTCCTGCACGATGTAGCGGCCCAGCCGCGTGCAGACGTCGAGCGTGTCGTACACGAAGGTCGTGAAGGCCATCAGCGCGAACGACACGCCGATCGTCGCCGGCACGCCGAGGATCTCGAGAAACTGTCCCATTCCCAGGGCATAGATGAAGTTGGGCGACTGTTTGGTAAGCGGGCTGTCGCTCGCCAGCACCATCACGCAGCACAGGCTCACGACCGCCACCATCGCCTCGAGAAGCATCGTGCCGTAGCCGATCGGCCGGGCATCGGTCTCCCGGCGGAGCTGCTTGCTCGTCGTGCCCGAGGCGATCAGCGAGTGAAAGCCCGAGCAGGCGCCGCAGGCGATCGTGATGAAGAGCATCGGCACGACGCTCTGCCCGTTGGCCGCCTGCCAGCCGGTAAACGCCGGGTAGCGGATCGTCGATTCCCCGCCGAAGACCGCCGACAGCGAACGGTCGCTCGCGATCAGGCCGATCGCCGCACCCGCGAGGGCCACGTAGAGGAAGCAGCCGCCGAGATGTCCACGCGGTTGGAGCAGAAGCCACATCGGCACCATCGCCGCCACGAGGCAGTAGCCCAAGAGCAGCACGCCCCAGATCTTCTGGGACGTCGCCTCGCTGACCTGCAGCGTCTGGCCGAGGTCGAAGGGAATATGCTGGCCGCCCCAGATCGCCAGGCCGACCAGCGGTAGAAAGATCGCCGTCGCGAGCCAGAGCGGCATCCGGGCATGCCGCATGCAGAGACCCATGATGATCGGCAGCACGAGATAGAGCAGGCTCGACGTCGCGATCCCTCCCCCCGAGACGCTCTCGCCGTTTTCGAGCACCTGCCTTCCCACGAAGCTCTGGGCGGTGATGTCGGTGAAGGCCACGATGATGTAGACCAGCGCGATCCAGACGAAGGCGAGGAAGAGCACGTAGGCCCGACGGCTCATGTGGTCGCGGACCACCTCCGCGATCGAGCGGGCCTTGTGTCGGATGGAGGCCACGAGCGCGGAGAAGTCGTGCACGCCGCCGATGAAGATGCTCCCGACGAGGATCCACACGAGCGCGGGCAACCAGCCGAACGCGACGCCGGCGAGGATCGGCCCCACGATCGGCCCGGCCGCCGCGATCGCCGAGAAATGCTGACCGAGCAGGAGCTGCGGCGGGATCGGTTCGTAGTCGACGTCGTCGCGGAGCGTGACGGCGGGGGTCGGGGCGGCGGGGTCGAGCTGGAAGAGCCGGGCGAGCAGGCCGCCATAGACGCGGTACGCGACCAGCAGGATGGCGGCGCTCGGAAGGAGGACAGCGAGCAGGCTCATGTGGGGCGAGGTCCGGAGTTTGATGGGGGCGGGTTTCCGCAGCCGCCGAGAACAGGTACATCATGCCTGTTCCGCGGGCCGCCGTCGACGCGACGAGGCGGGGCCGCGACCTCACCCGGGAGCCTTCCATGTCGTCCACGCTCGAGCATCTCGTGATTATCGGCAGCGGCCCGGCCGGATGGTCGGCCGCGACCTACGCCGCCCGCGCCCAGCTCAAGCCGCTGGTCTACGAGGGGGCGATCTCGGAAGAGAATCGGATGGCTGGCACGCTGCCGCTGGGCCAGCTCGCGCTCACCACCGAGGTCGAAAACTACGCCGGCTTTCCCGCGGGCAACCTCGGCGGCTTTCTCGACTCCGCGCTCCCCAAGGAGCGGCGGATGATGATGGCTCCGCACGAGGGGCACGGCGTGACGGGCCCGGAGCTCATGGAGCTGATGCGGCAGCAGGCGGTCAACTTCGGCACCCGGATCGTCACCGACGACATCGCGAGGGTCGACTTCTCGAAGCGGCCCTTCGTGCTCGAACCTGTCGATGGCCCGCCAGTGCACGCGAAGTGCGTGATCGTGGCCACGGGCGCCAGCGCCAACTGGCTCGGGCTGCCGAGCGAGGAGCGGTTCAAGAACCGCGGGGTGAGCGCCTGTGCGGTGTGCGACGGCGCGCTGCCGCGGTTTCGCAACAAGCCGATCGTGGTCGTCGGCGGCGGCGACTCGGCCGTGGAGGAGGCGACCTACCTCTCCAAGTTCGCGAGCACCGTCCACCTCGTTCATCGCCGTGACGAACTGCGGGCCAGCAAGATCATGGCCACGCGGGCCCTGGAAAATCCGAAGATCAAGGTGCACTACAACTCGGCCCTCGCCGAAGTGCTCGGCGACGACGCTGCCGGCGTGACGGGCGTCCGGCTGGTGGGCACGGTCGACGCCGCACAGGAGACGCGGCTCGACGCCGCGGGAGTGTTTCTCGCGATCGGCCATACGCCCAACACGGCCTTCCTGAACGGCCAGTTGGAACTGACCCCGAAGGAATACATCGTCTGGAAGAGGCACTTCCGCACCGCGACGAGCGTGGAGGGAGTGTTTGCGGCCGGCGACGTCGCCGATGATTACTACCGTCAGGCGATCTCGGCCGCCGGCACGGGCTGCATGGCGGCGCTCGACGCCGAGCGCTGGCTCGCCGAGCATGGTGAGTGACCCATGACCCGCAGGCCCACGATCGGCATCCTCACCGGCGGAGGCGACTGTCCGGGCCTCAATGCGGTGATCCGGGCGGCCACGAAGTCGGCCAGCCGCATGGGCTACGACTGCATCGGGTTTCTCCGCGGCTACGAGGGGCTCGTCGAGCCCGTCAGCTACATGCCGCTCGATGCCCACAACACCGCGGGCATCCTTCTCCAGGGCGGCACGATCCTGGGCTCCACCAACAAGGGCCGCTTTACCGCGCTCGTCGGCGAAGGAGATCGGGTGCAGATCGATCGCGCGCTGCTCGATGAGGTGGCGATGACCGTGAAGCAGCTCGCGCTCGCCGGCCTGATCTGCGTGGGCGGCGACGGCTCGCTCGGCATCGCCCAGCAGTTTCACGAGCACGGCATTCCGGTCGTGGGTGTGCCCAAGACGATCGACAACGACCTCGGCGCCACGGCGTTCACGTTCGGCTTCGATTCCGCGGTGGCCACGGCGACCGACGCGCTCGACCGGCTGCACACCACCGCCGCCAGCCATGAGCGGGTCATGGTGCTCGAGGTGATGGGCCGGCATGCCGGCTGGATCGCCCTCCACGCCGGGATCGCGGGGGGCGGCGACGTGATCCTGCTCCCGGAAATCCCCTGGACGTTCGAGAACGTCTGCCGCAAGGTGATCGAGCGCGACGCCGAAGGAAAGCGGTTCACGCTCATCGTGGTGGCGGAGGGGGCCCACGTACCCGGCGGCGGGCTCGTTCATGCCGGCTCAGGCGACTGCGCCGGGCAGGTGAAACTCGGCGGGATCGGCGAGATCGTGTGCCGCGAGGTCGCGTCCCGACTCGGCCGCGAGGTTCGCACGGTCGTGCTCGGGCACCACGAGGGCCGGTTTGGGGAGATGGTCTGCTACCGGCCGCCGGACATCGCCAGCGTGACGATCGCCGAGGCCATTGGGCGGCTCTCGACCGTCGATCCGCACGGCTCCGCCGTGCAGGCGGCCAGGGCGCTTGGCATCGGCTTCGGTGACGGCGAGGATAGTGAACCGTTCAGCGGCGGCAGGGGTGCGGTGCCGCGGGTCAAGACATGAAGGCATAAGGAGCGATCGATCATGGCGGAATCAGTGGGCGCGGGCGGCAAGGTGGCGAGCGTCATGCAGGAGACGCGGGTCTTTCCGCCCCCCGCGGAGTTTTCCCAGCGGGCCCGGATCGGATCGCTCGAGGAGTATCGCCGGCTCTATGACGAGGCGGCCGGCGATATCGAAGGGTTTTGGCACACGCGGGCGCAGCAGTTGCCGTGGATGAAGCCCTACACGAAGGTGCTCGACTGGCAGCCCCCCGTGGCGCGGTGGTTCGTCGATGGTCAGACCAACGCCTCGGCGGCGTGTCTCGACCACCAGATCGCGGCCGGCCATGGCGACAAGACCGCGATCGTCTGGGTCGGTGAGCCCACCGGCGAGCGTCGCACGTACACCTATCGGGAGCTGCTGGCCGAGGTCTGCCGGCTCGCGGCCGGCCTGACGAAGCTGGGCGTGAAACAGGGGGATGTGGTCTCGATCTACATGCCGATGACGCCGGAGCTCGTGATCGCGATGCTCGCCTGTGCCCGAATCGGCGCGGTGCACTCGGTGATCTTCGGAGGATTTTCGAGCGAGGCAATCGCCGACCGTAACCACGACGCCCACGCGGTGGTGGTGATCACGGCCGACGGCGGCTGGCGACGGGGAGCGCAGCTGCCGCTCAAGAAGAACGTCGATCTGGCGCTCGCGTCGGCGTCGCATCCGCCCACCACCGTCAAGCACGTGGTCGTCTTGAAGCGGACGGGGCAGCCGGTCGAAATGGTGCCGGGCCGCGACCTCTGGTGGCAAGACGTCGTCGCCGGGATGCCGTCCGATACGCCCGCCGTGCCGCTCGATTCCGAGGCGCCGCTCTTCATCCTCTACACCAGCGGCTCGACCGGAAAGCCGAAGGGCATCAAGCACACGACCGCCGGCTACATCCTCTGGGCCAAGACCACGGCCGAGTGGGTCTTCGACCTGCGGGACGACGACCTCTTCTGGTGCACCGCCGACTGCGGCTGGATCACCGGTCACAGTTACGTGACCTACGGCCCGCTGGCCGCCGGGGCGAGCATCCTGATCTACGAGGGGGCGCCCAACGCCCCGCACGAGGGTCGGTTCTGGGAGATCATCGAGCAGGAGAAACCGACGATCTTCTACACGGCGCCCACCGCGATCCGCTCGTTCATGAAGTGGGGCATGCAGCACATCGACGGACGCGATCTCTCGAGCCTGAGGCTGTTGGGCACGGTCGGCGAGGGCATCAATCCCGAGGCATGGATGTGGTATCACGAGGTCATCGGCGGCAAGCGGTGCCCGATCGTCGATACCTGGTGGCAGACCGAGACGGGCGGGATCATGATGAGCCCGCTGCCGGGCTGCACGCCCACCAAGCCCGGCAGCTGCACGCTGCCGCTGCCCGGCGTGGTGCCCCAGATCGTCGATGCGGCGGGCCATCCCGTCGAGCAGGGAGAAGGGGGCTGGCTCGTGATGCAAAAGCCCTGGCCCGGCATGCTCCGCGGCATCTGGGGCGACGACGCCCGATTCGCCGAGACCTACTGGTCGAAGGTGCCCGGGAAGTATCTCGCCGGCGACAATGCCCGGCAGGACGCCGACGGCTACTACTGGATCATGGGGCGGATCGACGATGTGCTCAATGTCGCCGGCCACCGGCTCTCGACCATCGAAATTGAAAGTGCGCTGGTCAGTCATCCAACCGTCGCCGAAGCCGCCGCCGTCGGCCGGCCGCACGACGTGAAGGGTGAGGCGGTGGCGGTGTTCGTCACGCTCCGCTCAGGTGAGCCGAACGACGCGCTCAAGGACATGCTGAGGAAGCACGTTCGTCACCAGATCGGGGCCCTCGCCGTGCCCGACGACATCCACTTTACGGCGTCGCTCCCCAAGACCCGCAGTGGCAAGATCATGCGGCGGCTGCTACGTGACATCGCCGCGGGCAAGGAGACCGTGGGCGACACCACGACACTCGAGGACTACTCGGTGCTCGCCAAACTCCGCGGCAACGACGACTAGGCCGCATTCGACTTTGGTGGATCGCCTGACGGAGGCCCGAGTGGTGGGTCGGGGCTGCCCGTGCCCCGAGAGCCGGACGTTCGCGTCGGGCATCCTGCCCGACACTCACTCGGAGGTGCCTGCGCTCCCGCCCTCCGGGCTTCGCTGGTCACCTACGCCGGCTCTTGGGGCACGGGCAGCCCCTCG
>JAIOPD010000044.1 GCA_021414115.1 Planctomycetia bacterium | reverse complement strand
CGGGGCTTCGGTGCCGTAGAGGTGCGGGCCCGGCGGAGCCGAGAGCGGCGTCAGCGACGAGCCGGCCGGCGGAGCGCCGACCAGCCGCAGGTGCCGCGTGATACCGGCGGGCCGCTCGGGCAGCAGGCCGTGTGCGAAAGAGATCGCCAGCACGCTCTCCGCCATCGCGCGGTAGGTGGTCCACTTGCCGCCGGTCACGCTGACGAGCCCGTGGGGCGACACCTCGACGACGTGCTCCCGCGAAAGCCGTTTCGTATCGCCCCCGCCGCCGGCCGCCGGCTTCACGAGCGGCCGAAGGCCGGCCCACGCCGAGCGGACGCTCGCCCGCGAGAGCGGCGCCGCCAGCCGCCGCCCGGCCTCGGTGAGAATGAACTCGACCTCGGCGTCGAAGGGCCGCGGTTCGAGCGGTAGGTCGGTTCGCGGCGTGTCGGTGGTGCCAAGAATCACTTTTCCGAGCCACGGTACCGCGAACAGCACACGGCCGTCGGCCGTCTTGGGTACGAGCATCGCGCTGGCCGACGGGAAGCAATCGCGATCGACGACCAGATGCACTCCCTGGCTCGGCGCCACGAGATCGCTGGCCGCCGGTTCGTCGATCCGACGGAGACGATCGACCCACACGCCCGTGGCGTTGATGACGCAGCGGCCCGGCACGTCGTGCCGCTGGCCGGTCTCGACGTCCTCGACAGTGACACCCGCGATTCGGTCGCCCTCATTGAGAAATCCGACGGCCCGGCAGTAGTTGAGGATCGTCGCACTCTCCCGGTGCGCCGTGCGGGCGAGTGCCACGGCAAACCGTGCGTCGTCGAACTGGCCGTCCCAGTAGCGGATGCCGCCCACCAGGCCGTCGGGCTCGAGCCCGGCCGCGGCGTCGAGCGCGGCGCGGCGGCCCAGCAGTCCGACGCGCCCGAGGCGGCTCGAGCCGGAGAGCAGTTCGTAGATCGTCAGCCCCGCCCCATAGAAGGGCAGGTCGCAGAGCCGGCCTCGCAACCCGTAGGCCGGCACCACGAAGGAGAGCGGCTGGGCGAGGTGCGGCGCGTTGTCGAGGAAGAGTCTTCGCTCGCGGAGCGCCTCGCGGACGAGGGCCACGTTGCCCTGCGCCAGATACCGCACGCCGCCATGGACGAGTTTCGTGGCCCGGCTGGACGTGCCCTTGGCAAAGTCCTCGGCCTCCACGAGCAGCGTGGAGAAGCCGCGGGCAGCGGCGTCGACCGCCACGCCAAGGCCGGTGGCCCCGCCCCCGACGACGACCACGTCGAAGGCGTCACCCGACCGCAGCCGAGCGAGCATCGCGTCGCGACGGAAGGGGGCGGAGGGCACTGCCATGAGCATGCTTTCTGTGGGCCAGTGAGTCCAGGTCGCCCGCGGAACCCGTTCTTTTCCGGGGCCGAACGGCCCCACTCGACCCGCGACCCGAGCCGCGATATCGTACAGGGCTCGGTTTCCCCTTTTTTACGCAGCAATCACCGGATCAGATCCATGGCCAAGGCCACCACCCCCGCCGCCGAATCGTCCGCCGCCAGCATGACGGGCGCCGCCCACAACTACGCCGTCGTTGTCGATGGCGGTCGTCAATACCGCGTCATGGAGGGTCAGGAACTCGAGATCGATTTCCGCCACCTGCCCGCGGGCAGCGAACTGGTCTTCGACGACGTGCTCGCCGTCAGCAAGGCCGGGCAACTCACGATCGGCAAGCCGAAGGTGAAGGGTGCCAAGGTGAAGGCCGAGGTCCTCGGGCTCGTGCAGGGCGAGAAGATCTACGTGCAGAAGTTTGCCCGCCGGAAGAACTACCGCCGCCGCACCGGCCATCGGTCGATCGCGACCAAGATCCGGATCGCGACCATCTCGGCCTAGGTCAGAGTCCGAGTTCGCTGAGCGGGCCCCAGTGCTTCTGGTGTGTGACGGCATCGACGCCGTGCACGTCGGCGGCCGGGTTTGACCGCGTGAACGTCAGCCAGAGGAAGTTGGCGAGTGAGGCCGCTGCGAAGTCGGCATCGTCAACGATCACGATGAGCGGCCAGGCTCGGAGCGGATGGCCGGGGCCGATGGCGGCTGAGAACCGCTCGACGTCGGCCGACCATGGCGCCGACTGCGCCGGCCCCCAAATCGACGCGTCGGTCGATGCCTCGAGTCGCGGCCGCGGCTCGATCCGGGGCCCTTCGATCGCCACGACACCGGGCAGGCAGACCCGGGGATCTCGGAAGCCGTCGGGCAGCGGCGGCATCGCGGGCAGGTCGCCCCGAAGTTCACGGAGCGCAGGGCCACGGGCCGCCACCACGAGTTTCGATCCGGTATTGAAGCCGCTGCCCGAGTAGTCGAGCGTGTCGATTGTGGTCTCGGTGTGGAAGTGGCAGTCGCGGCTCCAGTCGACCCGCGCGAGCAGATGGGAGAGAAAGGGGGCCACGTCGTGGGCGTCGAGGCCGGGCGCATCGCCCTCCGCCACGATGAACAGATACTTCGCGAGCGAGAGCTGCCCCTGGCCGAGGATCGCGGCGGCCTGCGTGAGCAGTTCGGCCGGCCTGCTCGACGGCTTCCACGGCAGATACCGCTCGCTGCCGACGGCAAGCAGCAGCGGATGCACACCCGACGCATCGACCGCATGCACGCTTTTCACGCCGGGGAGCACTGTGGGAATCACCGGGCCGGTGAGTTCGTGAACAATCCAGCCAAACAGCGTGTCTTCCTGCGGCGGGCGGCCGACGACGGTGATCGGCCAGATCGCTCCCTCGCGGTGCCAGACGTGCTCGACCCGCAGCACGGGAAAATCATGCCGCCGGGCGTAGTAGCCGAGATGGTCGCCGAACGGTCCCTCGGGCTTGGTTTCACCGGGCGCGATCGTGCCCTCGATCACGAAGTCGGCGTCGGCATAGATCGCCGGGCCGACCTGCCGCGGGATCATCGGGATGCGGTGGCCCGCGAGGACGCCCGCGAACGTAAGCTCGGAGAGGCCCTCGGGGAGCGGCATGACCGCCGATACGGCCAGCGCGGGCGAACCGCCGACGAAGATCGCCACCTTGAGTGGTTCACCGCGACCGAGCGCCGCCGCATGGTGCACGCCGATGCCGCGGTGGAGTTGATAGTGCAGCCCTGTCTCGCGGTCATGCTCATACGCGTTGCCCGCGAGCTGCACGCGGTACATGCCGAGGTTCGAATGCTTCGTGCCGGGCCGGTCGGGATGTTCGGTGTAGACCGCGGGGAGCGTGATGAACGGCCCGCCATCGCCCGGCCAAGAGACCACCTGCGGCAGCCGTGAGAGCGGGATGCTCCGGGCAAGCACGGGACCGGTTCGCACCCGCTTGGGGAGCATCGCCAGCGCGTCGATCGGTGACCTCCAATACCGCCACGGCCGCTGCATCGCCGCAGCCGGGTCGATCTTGAGTTCGACGAGCCGCTTCACCCGATCGAGCGTGTCGGCGAAGATTCGTTCGATCCGCGGCTGCGTGCCGTAGAGGTTGGTGAGGATGGGGAAGGCGGAGCCACGGGGATTCGTGAACAACACCGCCGGGCCACCCGCGCGAAACAGCCGCCGCTGGATCTCGGCGATCTCGAGGTGCGGGTCGACGGGATGGTCGACCGTGACGAGTTGCCTCCGCGCGGGCGGTTGGCCCGCCGACTCGCGTCGCAGGGTATCCACGCAGGCCTGAAGCGAACGAAATCCCATGGGAGTGGCGCGGCCCTCGAAGGCAGTGAAATCGACTCCATCCTAGCCTCGCCGGCGTGTAGGATGAGGGCCGTATTCCGTTATCAGGCCCTCTGTCCGCATTCAGGATTTCACCGTCCATGGTCAGTCTCTCCTCCGTCTATGAGGGCGGCCTCCGCTGCCGCGCCACCCACGGACCCTCCGGCACCACGCTCGTCACCGACGCGCCGGTCGATAACCACGGCAAGGGGGAGAGTTTCTCGCCCACCGACCTCATGGCTGCGGCACTGGGTGCCTGCATGATGACGATCATGGGGATCGTCGCCGAGCGGCATGGCATCGACCTCACGGGCATGAAAACCGAGACGAGCAAGGAGATGACCAAGGAGCCGCCGCGGCGGATCGCCTCGCTCCGCACGCGGCTCACGATCCCCCTGTCGGCCGACCACCCGCAGCGGGAACTGCTCGAACAGGCCGCCCACACCTGCCCGGTGCACAAGAGCCTTCATCCCGACATCGACGCCGCGATCGAGTTTGTCTGGGCCGGCTAACGGCATCCAATCGGAGGCAGGCATGCCCGACCTCTTCGCCGCATCTCGGGCCGCCAATGTGGCCCGCGCCGCGCCGCTCGCGGCCCGGATGCGGCCCCGGCGGCTCGCCGACTACGTGGGCCAGCAGAAGATCGTGGGCCAGGGCACGTTGCTGCGACGACTGATCGAGGCCGACCGGCTGGGCTCCGTGATCCTCTACGGGCCGCCCGGCGTGGGGAAGACGACGCTTGCGGAGATCATCGCCCACGAGACGAAGCGGCGTTTCGTGGAGCTCTCCGCGACGGCGTCGGGCGTGAAGGACGTCCGCGACGTGCTCGAGGCGGCCCGGCGGCGACTGGAGGACGACGGCCAGAGGACGTGCCTCTTCATCGACGAGATCCACCGGTTCAACAAGGCGCAGCAGGACGTGCTCCTGCCCGACGTCGAGAACGGCGTGATCGCGCTCATCGGCGCGACCACGCAGAATCCCTTCTTCGCGCTCACCTCCGCCCTCGTCAGTCGCAGCCGGATTTTCGAGCTCGAGGGCCTCTCCGCCGCCGACGTCGGCGAGATTCTCGACCGGGCCGTCGCCGATCGCGACCATGGGCTGGGCGGTGAGCGGGTGACGCTCGCCCCCGAGGCCCGGGCGTTTCTCGCGGAGACCTCCGACGGCGATGCCCGGCGGGCGCTCGGCGGCCTGGAGGTGGGCGTGCTTTCGAGTTCGGACCGACCGCTCGCCTTCACGCTCGCGCTCGCCCGCGAGAGCGTCCAGCGGAAGGCCATCGCCTACGACTCGGGCGACACCCACTACGACTGCGCCAGCGCCCTCATCAAGAGCATCAGGGGCAGCGACGCCGATGCGGGGCTCTACTGGCTCGCGCGGATGCTCGAGGGGGGCGAGGACGTGCGGTTTCTGGCCCGCCGGCTCGTCATTCTCGCGAGCGAGGACGTCGGCAACGCCGATCCCCGGGCCCTGATGATCGCCGTGGCCGCCATGCAGGCGACCGAGTTCGTGGGGCTGCCCGAGTGCCAACTCACGCTCGCCCAGGCCGTGATCTACCTCGCGCTCGCCCCCAAGAGTAACGCCTGCACGACCGCGATCGGTGCGGCCCGTCGCGACGTCCGCGAGCATGCGGTGATTCCGGTGCCGCGGCACCTGCAGGACAAGCACTATTCTGGCGCGAAGCGCCTCGGCCACGGTCAGGGCTACGAGTATTCCCACGATGCGGCCGACGGGATCGCCGCGCAGGATTACCTCGGCGTCGAGAAGAACTATTACGAGCCGACCGACCGCGGGATGGAACGCGACCTCGCCGAACGGCTGGCCGAGATCAGGCGGCGGCTCCGGCAGGAGCCGCCGGAACACTCCTGAGCTCGGCGACGATCTCGTTGGCGAGCACCTCCTCGAGGCGGCCGAGGGCTCGGGCCACCGCTGCGCCGTCGAGCACGCGATGGTCGGCGATCGCGGTGACGAGGCAGCGGCCCTCGGCGTCGAGCGGCCCGTAGGAAAGGCTCGTGGTGCAGAGCGTGGGGTGGAAGCGGTTGGTGGCGCCGAGGCCCGCGAGCGTGGACAGGCTGAAGGTGCCGATGCGCGTGGCCCGCTTGGGCGAGAGCGACCGCATGTTCCAGCGGAGGATCGCCCGCCGCAACGGCTGCGGCAACGACTCGAGCTGCCGCTGCCGTCTGAAGACCCGCTCGGTCGGCTCGGTCGCGAAGCGGTCGATCGCCGCCTGGAGAAGCGGCAGGGAAGCGATGTCGGGGCTGGCGAGCCGGGCAAAGAACAAGCGGTCGGTTCCGTCGTCGATGCGATTCATCGCCAGTATTCCGACGCTCAGGGAGCTCGTGGCGATTCGCGGCACGAACCGGCCGGTGAGCCAGCTGCGGAGCACGGGCATCTCCCGTGCGACGAGGGCGTAGCCCTTGAGGAAGATCGCGGCCCAGCCGATCCGCCGCGCGGCGGCCGACCGGGCGGCGGCCACGTCGGCAACTCGCATCTCCCGCTCGACGGGAAAGAGCGGGATCGTCTTGGCGAGCTCGGCGATGTCGTTGACGCAGCCGTGGCCCACGGCGCGCGGCGCCGTCGTGACGGTGATCGGATGCGGCGAAGGGCGATTCATGCAGGGGATGCCTATGGCGGGGATTGAAACAAGTTTCCCTGCCGAAAGGAATGTCAGATTCGCCGCCTGCGGCCGTGGCCGCCGGGCGTGCAGCGGCCGAGCCGGCTACACTCGCCGCATGCGAGCCGTGATTCAGAGGGTGTCGGAAGCCAGCGTGGCGATCGCCGGTGAGGTGGTGGCACGGATCGGGACCGGCCTGCTCGTGCTGGTGGGCGTAGAGACTGGCGATTCCACCGAAGACGCCCACTGGCTGGCCGGGAAGATCGCGCAGCTGCGGATCCTCGCCGACGACGCCGGGAAGATGAATCGCAGCGTCGTCGAGGCCGGCGGCGGTGTGCTCGTCGTCAGCCAGTTCACCCTGGTCGCGGCCACGGCCAAGGGCAACCGGCCAAGTTTCATCCGGGCGGCGAGACCCGAGGAAGCGGTGCCGCTCTACGAGCGGTTTCTCGCCGCGCTCGAGCCGCTGGTGGGGCGACGGCCGGAACGGGGTGTGTTTGCCGCCGACATGCGGGTGGCGCTCGTCAACGACGGCCCGGTGACGATCGTGATCGACTCGCGGCGGCGCGAGTGACGGTTCTCGGCCGGGGTCGGCCGAGCCGGCGGTGCCTCAGAATACGTCGCGTTCGTCGCTCGTGGCCGCGGCGCCGGGGGGCCTGAAATCCGCTTGGCGTGTGGTACACTCCTCCCCGCACGGTGGTTGTAGCTCAGTTGGTTAGAGCATCGGTTTGTGGTACCGAGGGTCGCGGGTTCGAGTCCCGTCAGCCACCCCTGAAAAACAATGGTTTTTGGTTTTGTCGGTCCGAACGGATTTCGCAAGTTTTCACAAAACCGTACCTGCCGGAGGGCAGGGCGGGGGCCGTGAGGGGGCCGCGGTAGAGGGCGTCTCGGACCTCGGAGTCACGCCCAGAGCCCGCTCGCAGGACGCCGTCACGAGTTCGTGGCGTCGCGCCGCTTGCCGACGTTCCCGATGGCGAGAGCCGTGACGGTAGGCCTGAGCTTGTGATTCGGCGCGAACACCCCGTGGTAGCGATGCCGGTGCTTCCGCGGCGGCGGCACGAGATCGGCCAGCCGGTTCAAGAAGTCAAACGGCGAGAGTTCGACGACGCCGTTGGCGGCCGGCCGGGTGGACTTCCGCCCGCGCCCCGGGCTGACCTAGTTGGCCGCCTTGTGTCGGGGGTGCACGGAGCGGACGCGGGCGATGCGGCTATCTGTGCCATCCGACGGCCGTTGCAGGAGGGACAGATGCCGCGGCCCTTGCACGAGAAGGCCACGACAAAACCCTGGCCGCACGACGTACAGCGTGCCCGACCGAATCCGAAGCAGAGGATGCCGCAGGTGAGGTACGACCGCAACGCACTTCTGGCCGATGATGTGGAACTGCTCGGCTGACGCTTGCCGAAGTGCCATAGGCCAAACCATTTTTCACGCCCTCGACGGGCATCTTCGTCGAATACGGCGTTAGCGTGTTTCAACGTGACGACCGGTTCACCAACGGAAAGATCGTGCAACGGCCGGCCCCTTGGCCGAACGGACGGCTGCGTTACTTTCACCATCGACGCCGTCGTCGCGGGCCTGACCTTCCGCTTCTGACAAACGCCGCGCGACGGTCGCCGTTGATCCCTGAAAGCATCGCTCCGGGCCCCATCGGGGCTACGGGGCGCCGGGCTTCCAGCGGGTGCCGAAGCCGCGGCGGGCGAGCCACGCCGAGATCGCCGGGTTGGGGCCGGCCGGGTTGTAGACCATGAATCGGTTGCCCGCGAACGACAGGCCCGTGGTCAGACCGTAGTACGGCTGCGGCGAAGGGTCGTAGAACAACGGGTTGTTGGGCCAGTTCGACAGGTTCGCATAGGTGCCGCCCGTGGGGACGATTGGGAACGGGAATGCGTCGCCCGCCCAGCGGTTCTCCCAGATGTTGTTGCGATAGCGGATGTCGCCCGCCGTGATGCAGCCACCGATCTCGCTCCCGTAGGGCTTGTAATTTTGGAGTGGGAAGAAGGTGTACAGACCCGACGAGAGGTTGACGTTGAGGCTGTCGAAGAGGCTGAAGTCGGCCCCCAGCCAGAACACCCCCCGCGGGTTGTCGTATTGCAGGTTGTCCTGCGCGATCACCCAGCGCGTGCCGCCGTCGGTGTAGATGATGTTGCTGCCGGCGAGCGGCCGCTTGGCATACATCTGGTTGCCCTGGATCAGCGTGGCGTCGGCCCAGCCGCGGCCCTGATAGCCGCAGGTGTAGATCGCGCCGCCGTCGTACACCTGCGTGAGGTAGTTCGTGATCACGTTGCCGATCACGCGGGTGCCACCGAGCGCGGTGGGCACGCCCAAGGCGGTCGGCAGCCACGTGCTGACAGTGCTGTTGGGCTGCCCGGGGAACCGTGGGCTGTCCACGAGGCCCCAGCCCCAGCCGCTCTGGATGCCGGACCACGACGTGTCGCTGATCGAATTGTTTTCGATCCGCGTGTTCCGGGCGAAGCCGACCAAGATGCCGGACGCATCGACGTAGTCCGCGCCGGTGCCCTGGATCGTGTTCTGGAGAATCGCCACGTCGCGGACCTCGGCCCGCGGATCGTCGGGGAAGGCGTCGGTGCCCCGGACGGTGATCCGCCGATCCGCGTCGATCACCCACTTGGACTGCGTCGTCAGCGGGTTGATCGAGGGATCGACCCGGCACCACGAGGCGCCGCCGACGGTGATGGCGGCCGACGAGATCGCAGAGAAGGTGTTGCCGACCACGCGGGCCGACTGGACGCCCGTGCCGAGTTGCAGCCCCACGCCGCCGAGGTTGCGGAACAGGTTGCCGCGAAACTCGACGTTGCGGGCGAACGACACGGCCACGTTGCCGGGCGTGGCCTTCGTGAACTGGCTGTGGCCGGTCGTGTTGGGCTTGTTGAGGTAATCGCCGGTGACGGGATTCTTCCCCGCGTCCACGATCACGCCCGCCTGGTCGGGCACGTAGCCCGCGCCGAAGCTCGGATCGAGCCAGGTGGCCCCCGAAAACGTGAGCCCCTGGAAGGCGAGGTTCCGTACGGGATTGGCGGCCGTGCCCCGCACCTGGAGCAGCGACTCCGCGACGGGGATCTCGATCTGCTTCGAGTTGGGATTCACGCCTTGGGCGCAGACGACGTACACGTTCTCACCGACGCGGTCGTAGTACCACTCGTTCGGCTGGTCGAGGAACCGGTAGGAGTTGACGAACTGCGTGATCCGCCAGGGGTTCCAGATGGCCGGCTCCAGGGGCTCGAGCGGCGGCGCGCCCGGAGGGGGCAGCTGACCGGGGGTGACGGGCGCAGGAGCCACCCCGAGCGACGCGGCCCGCCACGGATCCGCCTGCATCGTGATCATGCCCACCGAGACATCGAGGAGGTCGCCTGGGAAGTCGATCTTCTGGTTGGAGTCGTACTGACCGATCGACTGCACGGGCATGCGGAACTCCCGCCACTGCATCCGCCCGACAGCCTCGATCTCTCGCTGCCGCAGCCCGAACAAGTCGGGGAGTCCTGCGGGCTCGACATCGTCCCAGGTGGTGGGATTCCGCCAGTCCGCGGCGTTCGAGTTGAAAAAACCCGATGGATCGGAGTAGGCGATGCCGTTGACCGGGGTCGTCGTGCCGAGAAACGAGTACTGACCGATGAACGGCCGGAAGCCGTAGGGATAGGTCGGGAACAAGTCTTCGGGCATCGCCGACGGCATCGTCTCGGCGATCGTGCCCCGGACGCCGTCGATGTAGAGCTGCCGGGCTCGAAACTGGGGCAGCCCGAGGATGTCGCGGCCCGCGTTCGACAGGGCGCTGACGTCGGCCTTCCAGACCGCGTTGGTTCCCAGGCCGTTGAGTCCGGGGTTGATCACGGGCGTCCATCCCGTCACCTGCCGCGAGCCGGAGATCACGGGCGTCTCGCCCGGGGCCGCCCGCCAGGTGACGGTGCGGCCGTTCTTGCCCGAGTCGGCGGCGTTGAACGTCAGTGCCTCGCTGAAGTCGTAGGTGCCGCCGCGGACGTTGACCACGATGTCCCGACGCTGCGGACCGGAGGCGAGCCGCGACCGGACCGTATCGCGGGCCTGCTCCAGCGACGTGAACGGGTTGGCCATCGAGCCGAGCGGCGCGGAGTTGGGGGGCGGTGGGGTGGCCGCCACCCAGAACTGATCGACGGCCAGCGCGATCCGCGAGTCGAGCCGCTCGACCGCGAGCGAGGTTTGCCGATTCCGACGGGCGGAGCGGGAGTTGCGGCCGCGCAGGGCGCGGCCGAGGCGTGCGAGCGTCATCAGAGGGTCCCCGGGTTCGGCGAAAGTTCTACCGACCAAAAGACTACCCTTGAAATCGGGGCGGCTCAAGAAACGGGCTTGGGCACGACCGGACCCATCCCCCCGACCTTGCAGCGCTGCAAGGAGGGCTTTTCACTCCGGTCCCGCCCGTGAAAAAAGTCACTTTCCAATTCCTTGCCCACCCTGGAGGCCGAGGGTACCCTCCCTATATCTCAGGTTACGCACTCTTTCAGGGAGAAACCCTCGTCATGATCGCCGAAATCACCGGACTGTTCGGATCCCGTCTCGCGCCCCGCCGCAGCCGCGCGAGCATCCGCCGCCGTCGCCCCGCGGACCGCGCGATCGTGATCGAGTCGCTCGAGACGCGAAAGGTGCTCAACGGCGATACCGGATGGATCAAGATCGACCTGTCACAACTTGACCAGACCGGCGTCACGCCGCAGTACGACATCTATATCCAAGGCTCGGCGAACAAGTCGGGGCAGATCCTGCAGTACGATCCTGCGCTGGTCACGCCGGACGGCACCGGAGGCCTGGTCTTCACGGCGCCGCTGCCGAGCCCGGTGACGTTCACGTCGGCGAACTACACCCCCGTCAGCGGAGACTCCAAGTCGATCACGCTCTCGACGGCGGCGCAGCTGTTCGTGGGCGGTTCCGTGAAGTTCTCCAACGGCAGCACCAGCACGATCGCATCGATCTCCGCCAATGTCACGGCTGGCTCCTATACGCCGCCCGCATCGAGTGAAACGCCTGGCACCTGGAACCCGGCCCCGAGTGGCCAGTGGACGGCCAACAGCAACGTGGCCATCCAGGGTGCATCGACCATACCCAGCGGCACGGTCGACGGGGTGCAGCTTTCCGGAGCAAACGGGCCGGTCGTTGCAAGTTCAGGAATGTCGATTGGCTCACTCGTGGTGGGAACTCTCAACCCTGGTTCTTCTCAAACATACTTCTTCAAAAACGACGGGAACGGTCTGCCTTTTCCATCGGCCGGAAACCCTGCGCAGGTGGCGCAGATATCGGCGGATTCCAGCGGCATCGTCGCTGCCACGTTTTCGGCGACTTCAGGACAGAGCAGTCTGGCACTGAGTCCGGATTTTCTGTCGGTCTTCAGCGGCGGGACGAATGTCAGTGGCTTCGCGACGTACGTCAGCTCTGGAAACACGGTGAACGAGGTGCCGCAGGGAACCGTCCAGCAGGTCACCGTGGGAGACCTCTACTCCACGACTCAGGTTCAGCCGAGCGATCTTGCCAACTTCGATCCCACCTCGACGACAAAGCTTCCAATCCCCAAATCGTTTCTCACGGTAGAGGGAGTCGTCGGCAACTTCCCGATCTACGGGGTCGACAGTTTCACGATCACGTTCAACGACGCCGTGCCGACGAACGCAGCGGTCACCTTCGGAACGACGATCACGGCGAATGCCACGTCGGCCACCACGTTCACCATCGACGCCAGCAGCACCGGAGTCCAGGGTGTCATCGACGGGCTGAGCCTCGGCCTCCAGCCAACGCTCTCGCAAAACACGCAATCCACGAAGGCGCTTTCGATTTCAGGACTCGCTCTGGATACCGTCACGAACACGATCACCGTCACCCTTTCCGACAGCATGCCGTGGTCCAGTGGGGCGATGAGCGTCGATCTCCCGCCGGTGGGCGGTTTCCTGCCCACGACGAAGTGGTCGGCGACGGATGCGACATCGAACGCGATCTGGGCGCGGCAGACGACAGACGGAACGATTTCCGTCAACGGCTCGCGCATCTATTTTTCGCTCGTGACTCCGGGCGATCAGCCTCCGCAAATGGCGTTCGCTCAGGGCGGCGGGGGGCTGACGGTCACCCAGTTCGCTCCCGAGGACATCTGGACTGGCACGGTGCCGCCGACGCAATACATGGAACTGACGGCGGACTCTTTGTCGCCGGGCGGCGATGGCCAGATCTATGTCGATCTCTCCGCCGTGGACGGCTTCTTCTTCCCGGCAGCGCTGTCGACCATTGTGAATAACCAGACCATCGTCGTTGGCCAGGCATCCGGGACATACGTGCCGCCGCCCACCAATGGGGGCCCGACGACCTACTCCGCGGTCTCGCGGCAGGAAATCCTGAACGCCTACGACGCGTTCTTCACGAACACCACGAACACCTCGGCATTTGCGTCCGGGGCCAGCGCGCTGCAGCAGGCCTATGCGGGGCTGCACATCCAAAACGCGGGCAACTCCGTCGGCCTCATGAATCCGACGTTCCTCGATTGGTCCACGCCCTCGTCGCCTGCCGCGACCGTGCTGAACGCGGCGTGGGACAACGACCTGAACACGCTGTTCACGACGTCCTCGAATCAGGTTGATCTGCTCGGAGACAAACCCTCCTCCGCGTGGAGCATCGTGAATGCCATCCAGGTCGCCGACAACGGACTCGACCAAGGACAAGGCTATGCGGTCGGCGACGTGATCACGTTCACCACGCCGTCGAGCGGTGGCCGGGCGGCTACCGCCAAGGTGAAGCAGGTGCAGCCGTCTAATGCCAAAAACCCTGGGGGAATCGTGTCGGTGGAGATCACCGACGCCGGTATTTATCCCACCGGTGACAAGCCCACGGTTGCATCCATCTCGGGCTCGGGCTCGGGGGCGGCGCTCACCGTCGCGGCGATGGTGCCCGCGACGACTTTCTACAAGGGCGTCCCGGCAGCCGCCACCGGCACCGCCTCCGGCAGCAACCCCAACAAACTCGTGCTCGCGGAATATGTGGGGCAACCGGTGATTTCACAACAAGGACAGTACAAGCCACCCAGCAACTTCACCTACGACGATCTCTATGCCACGGGGGCGGTGTTCACGGTGTTCGACCCGCGAACCGTGCCAGCGTCCGAAGCGCAGGCGTTCAATCCGGGCACTAACGGCGGCCAACCGACCCCCATGGCCGTTGGCCAGCAAATCCTGGGGAATTTCGGGGTCTTCTCTTCGACGGCCACCACATCCGACAACTACACCCCTGCCGGAACCAGTCCGTGGTTGTCGGGCGATGCCCTCGCGCAACTCAAAGCGCTGCAGCGCGACATCGTCTGGGCTCTCAATCAGGGCAACGGCGGCATCCTGCGGGCGTCGAGCGTGCAGCCGCAGCCCGGCTCGACGACTGCCTACTGGACCAACGAGGAGAACTGGTATCCGTATCCCTTCATCACGCAGGGCGACAAGTACGAGGCCCAGACCCCGCAAAACCTCTTCGCGCAGTGGGTGCACACGGCCGGCAGTCCGGGCGGCGGCCCGGCGATCGGCAAAGACAAGTACTTCGCCACCTTCCCGTTCGGCAACCTGGCCGGATCGGTACCAAACCAGGACTACGGTCAGCCGACCCGGGCCTGGGGCGCGACCGGCGCCGGGACCGGGCCGTTCATGAACCAGACCTACGGCTTCGCATTCGACGAGTCTCCGCCCCACGGGATCACGGGGGCGAACGTGCCCTCGAAGTTCCTGCCGATCCCGAACAGCGCCGGCAGCACGCAGACATTCCAGCTCGTCTTCGGGCCGTGGGCCGATCCTGCGCCGACGGTCCATTCGATCACTACGAATCCCCCGCAGTCGGACTCGACGCCGACGCCCGCGGCGTCGACAACGCTGTCCTGGACGGTGACGTTCAGCGAAGCGGTGAGCGGCGTTACGGCGAGCAACTTCACTTCGATTACGGGCAATGGCGATGCAAGTGGAAACGTTGCGCTGAGCAGCCTGGCCGTGACGCCCAGCGGCGGCTCCGCCAAGACGTGGACGGTGACCGGAACCATCCTGGGCGCCGGTGCCGGGCAAACGACCCTGAAGCTCAAAAGCAACACCGGGATCACCGATTCGGCCGGCCAGGCGCTGTCAACCTCCACGTACGATGGGCAGACATACGCCTATGCCGTACCGGCCGTCACGGGCATCAGCCAGAACAAGGGTTCGGTGAACGGTGGCACCTCCGTCACCATCTCCGGCACGGGATTCAACCAATTGAGCACCGTGAAGTTCGGCACGCTCGCCGCAAGCGTGACCTACAACCCCGCCCAGGGTGGCAGCCCCGCGACCCTCACCGCCGTGAGCCCCGCGCGGGCCGCCGGCCCGGTGGATATTACGGTCACGTGGAACGGTAGGATCACGTCGGCCACGAGTCCGGCCGACACGTTCACCTACGTTGCCACCTCCACGCCGGTCGTGACCGCGTCCGCCGCGCCCCTCGCGGCCGATGCGGTCACGCTGACGATTCTGGGCGAGCACTTCAGCCCCACAAAGGCCGGCAACACGGTGAGCCTCTCGAGCGGCACGGCGATCGTACAGTCGGCCACGGCGACGTCGATCACGCTGCTCTTCACGAGCCGGCCCACGGCCGGGCTGCTGACGGCGACCGTGAAGACCGGCGGCGCGTCGAGCGGCGCCGTGCAGGTCGCCACGGTGTACGCGACCGTGACTCCCGTCACGGCTCCCATCGCGGCGACCGCGAAGACGCTCGTCATCACGGGCACCGGCTTCAACGCCAAGACGCCCGCCAACAACATCGTCACGCTCTCGTCGGGCGCCGGCGTGGTCACGAAGGCCACCGCGACGGCACTGACGATCTTGTTGACCACGCCGCCGCAACTCGGCCCACTCAGCGTCACGTCCCTGAACGTGCGTGGCGTGCAGACCTCGGGCCTGCCGGTGCAGGTGGCCACCGTCGTGCCGGGGCCTGCGTCGGCCAGGTCGACGGTGACCGCGTCGGTCGCCGAGGCGGCCGTGGGCACCGCCGTGACGGTCTCGCTGCAGGCCATCGACGCCGTCGGCAATCCCGTGACCACCGGCGGGGCGAGGGTGAGGTTCACGGCCTCGTCTTCCGGAACCTTCTCGAAGGTCACCGACAACGGCGACGGCACCTACACGGCGACCTTCACCACCAAGCGGGTCGGGTCCCAGTTGTTCTCCGCGACCGTGAACGGCGTGAAGGTCACCGACACGGCGACGACGGCGTTCGTCTTCCAATCGCAGTTCTCTCAGCCGATTCTGGGCACGAATTGGTCGGTGGCGCGGGGCGGCTTCCTGGCCCTCTTCAACACCGCCATCGCGACGGCGACGAAGAACAACGTCGCCCTCTACTCGGGCGCCGCCGCCCGCAACGTGACCGTGTCGGCCAACGTGAGCAACCTTGAAAACGGCCAGTTTGGCGGGGTCGTCGCCCGGTACTCGAGCAAGACCTCCTACTACCAGGCCGGCCTGATGCTGGAATCCGGCCAGTACTACGCGGTGATCCAGGCCGTCGGCGTGACCGGCGTCAGGACGCTCGTCAAGCAGTCGGTCGTGGGGCCGGGCCAGGGTCTCGTGTCGTTCACGCTGAGCGGCAAGTCGCTGTCGCTGTCGCTCAACGGCTTCCAGGTGGCCCAGGTCACCGACAGCCGGTTCCAGTCGGGCAGCGTGGGCATCTCGGGCGGCCAGTCCGTCGGCTTCACCAATTTCTTCGCGGGCTGAAGGCGATCGGTCCGCGGCGGTGGTGAAGTCGCTCCCCGCGAGCGAGCGGGAGGAATTCCTGTCCAGGGCAATCGCATCTTCTGAGGGCGGCACAAGTATTGCAATGAGTCGTCCGAAGGCAAGCGACGACTGGTTGCCGCGTGCCATTGAGCCCACGTCAAGGAGGACGACTCGTGACTGCTTCAACGGCCCCTGTAATTTTTTCACACTTTGAAGACCTGACCGACCCTCGGATGGATCGGACAAAGCTCCATCTCCTGGTCGACATGATCGTGATCGCTTTGTGCGCGGCAATCTGCGGGGCTGAGGGGTGGGCTGACAGTTGCTCAATGCATGGTCCAGCGACCTCCAGGTCTGCCTGGGGCAGGTGGCCGTTGCTGAGGACTCCAATGAGATCACGGCGGTGCCACAGCTCTTGAAGTTGCTGGACCTGACGGGCGCGGTCGTGACGCTGGATGCCATGCATTGCCAGAAGGAGACAGCCCAGGCGATCTGCGACAAGGGCGCCGACTACGTGCTGACGGTCAAAGGCAATCAGCCCAAGTTGCATGCGGAGATTCAGAAGATCTTCGAAGATGCCGGCGAGCGAGACTATCAGGTGCCAGGCCTGCGGCAACTCAAGAAGACCGAGTGTGGGCATGGCCGAATCGAGCGGCGGGAGTATTACGTCATGCCGGCTCCCACGTCGCTTCGCGATAAGGGAGACTGGGCTGACCTGAAGACTGTTGGCATGGTCTACCGCGAGCGGGAGCTGCGGAACAGCAACTCACACGAGGTCGTGTTCTTTATCAGCAGCCTCCCGGCGTCGGTACAGCGGCTGGCCAAGCATCTCCGTGGCCATTGGGGCGTCGAGAACTCGTTGCACTGGTCTCTGGATGTCACCTTCGGTGAAGACAAAAGCCGAATCCGCCTCGGCAATGCCCCGGAGATCGCCGGCGCCTTGCGGCGGCTGGCCCTCTCGATTCTCAAGCGCGACACTTCCGTGAAGAAGTGCTCGATTCGAGGCAAAAGGCTCCAAGCCGGATGGTGCAACGACGTCCTCGAAGGAATTCTCACTGGAAAACAAGGCGATTAAGATGCGATAGCCCTGGCCAGGGCCCTCAGGCAGTGGGCCGAGGCTCATGCCAGCGAGCCTGTGATCGCGGCCGGGGATTTCAATTTCGACTACGACTTCAAGGCGCAAAAGGGCAACGCCGCCTGCGATGCCATGATGGAAGGCGGCGTGTGGCTGTGGCTCAAACCAGACCCGCTGGTGGACTCGAACTGGACCGACGACCGCGACAACCCCGGCACGGATCGATATTCGGGCTCGATTCTCGACTTCGTGTTCGTCGCCAACGGGGCCAAAAGCTGGAAGGGCGAAGCCGATGTGATCGTCCGCGAAGGTGATTTCCCAGACTCGGACAAAACCAGCGATCACCGACCGATCATCGCGACGTTCGAGCCATAAGCGGAAATGAATTGCACGTGCCGCCTGCTGATGTCGCGATCGTCCCCGTCGCGGTGCAGGACTTCGCCGTGCTGCGGAAACTGGCCAGAGCCATCTGGCGGCAGCACTACACGGGGATCATCTCGGCCGCCCAAATCGAGCACATGCTTGCGGGCCGATTCACCGACGCCGCCCTGCGGGAACACATCCAGGCAACGGACAAATGGCTGGAGCTGCTGCGCGTCTCGGGCGTGCCGGCGGGCTACTGCGCCTGTGAACTGACGGCACTATCTGGAGGCGGAGATGGGAGCGGAGGCGGCCCGCCCGCGATGAAACTCGGCCAACTCTACGTGCTCGAATCCCACCGTGGCACGGGGCTCGGCCGCTTCATGCTTGGGCACGTCGAGCGCCGGGCACGCGACCTTGGAAACCGCTCGCTCTGGCTCCAGGTGAACAAGCGAAACCCTGCGGCCATCTCCTTCTACAAGGCAGCCGGCTTCACGATCGCCCGCGAAGCCGTCTTCGACATCGGCTCGGGCTTCGTGATGGACGACTACATCATGGAGAAGCGGCTCGGGGCGAAGTGACCCGGCTCACGTCGCGTGGCTGTCGGAAAAACCGCCCGCGCGCCCGATTCGTCCCTCGGCGCGCCCGATTCGTCACATTTCGGGCCGGGGGCGGCTGTCGCCCAAAATTCGATGGTAGCCTCGCGTACGAGAAAAGCAGCGACGCACTTCCGTGTGTGAACAAGGGCACCTGCTTTTATCCCGGCTGGTCTCTTCACACCGAGGTCGTCATGCCAACGTGTTTCGCACGTTTTTGTTCGCCTTCCATCACGACGCTGCGAGCCCCTTCGCCCCCGTCTCGTCGCATCGCGAGGCTCGCGGCGGTGCTCGTCGCCCTGTCGCCGGTCAGCGTGGCCTGCCCGGTGCTTGCCCAGACCGCGGTCGTGTGGGGCAACGTCGGCACCAACTTCGCGACCGGGGCCAACTGGGTGGGCAACTCGGCCCCCGCCGACAACACCACCTCGAACATCGCCTCCTTCGGCACGGTGACCGTCCAGCCCCAGCTCGCAGCCGATCGCAGCGTCGCGCGGCTCCTGTTCTCGGGAACGACAGCCGCCACACTCTCCGGCGGCGGCACGCTCACGCTCGGCGGCACCAGCAGCCTCACGAACAGTTCCACCACGGGCATGAAGACCGTCGCGGTGCCCCTCAAACTCCCCTTCCGCAGCACGATCGTGAATAGCGGCGATCTTACGCTCAGCGAACGCATCACCGGTTTGACGTCGTCGTCGTGCATCGTCACGTTCGTGGACGACAGCACGGGGGCGGGCAGCCTCATCAGTGGTGAACTGGCCATCGACACCCTGATCAAGACCGGATCGGGCATCCTCAGGCTCACCGGCTCCATGTCGGGCACCGGCGAAGTCACCGTCTCCGGCGGCACGCTCCGGCTCGGTGCGGCCGACCGCCTGCCTGACGGCCCGGTCACGGTCAATGCCGGCGGCACGTTCGACCTCGCCGGCTGGTCGGAGCAGATCGGCGATCTGTCTGGGGCTGGCAGCGTCACGCTTGGCTCCGGCACGCTCACGACCGGCAGTCGCTCATCGACGACGTTCTCCGGCGCGATCTCGGGATCGGGGGGCCTCGTGAAGACGGGGGCCTTCAACACCTTCACGCTCACCGGATCGAATTCGTTCACCGGAGGCACGACCGTGTCAGCCGGAGTGCTCGCCATCGGCAACGGCGGCACGACCGGCTCGCTCGCGGGCGACATCGCCTCCAGCGGCACGATCGCCTTCAATCGCTCGGATGCGAGCACGTTTGGCGGCGTCATCAGCGGCACGGGGGGGCTGCTCAAGCAGGGGGCTGGGCAACTCACGCTGACGGCCGCACAGTCGTACGCCGGTACGACCACGATCACGGGTGGCACGCTGGCGTTGGCGGCCGCTGACGCGCTGGCCGACTCGACCCGCGTCTCGATCGCTACGGGTGCCGCCCTGAAACTCGCCGGGTTCTCCGACACGATCGGCTCGCTCACGGGCACCGGTGCCGTGATCCTCGAATCCGGCACGCTCGCCGTCGGTGCCGCGAACGTCACCGGCTACAACGCGACGATTTTTCAGGGCTCGATCTCCGGTGCGGGCGGCCTCGCGAAAGTCGGCACTGGTGACTTCCAGCTCTCGGGCACGAACACCTACTCCGGCGCCACGACGATCACGGGCGGCACGCTCACCATCCGCTCCGGATCCGCCTTGCCGAGCACGACGCCCGTCGTCCTCTCGGCGGGGGCAACACTCGTGCAGTCGTACTCGAGCAATGCGATCACGATCGGGTCGCTTTCGGGAGCCGGCACGGTCACGGTCGAGTCGGGCACGCTGACGATCCGCACGAATGGCTCGTCCGCGACGTTCGCCGGCACGATCGATGGTGGCGACGTGGTCAAGGATGGGGCCGGCACGCAGATGATCACGGGCACGATCAGCGGCTATTCGATCCATGCCCTGGGAGGCAGTCTCGAGCTCGGCGCACTCGGCGACCGCGCCGTCGTGTCGAGCGACATCCAGGTCACCTCGAGCCTCTTCGCATCCGGATCGACGACGATCAACTCCACCTACATCACCAACGACGGATTTTTCCAACTCTCGGATACGGCCACGATCGGCACATCGATCATCACCGGTCTCGGCAACCTCTACGCGTACGGCTCCGCCAGCCTCGGGGGGGCCAGAATTACCAATCAGGCCGCCCTCAGCATCTGGGACACGGCGACCGCGGGCAATGCCACGATCACCAATAACGGGTCGATCGTGTTCGGTGGCACGTCGTCCGCGGGTTCCGCGAGCATCACGAACAACAGCACCCTCGATTTTCGGGAAGCCGCTTCGGCGGCCAACGCGACGATCACGAATGCCGCCACCGGCTTGATCAAGGGGCAATTTGCCGACGTCCCGGTCACGATCGGTTCCCTCGCCGGGGGCGGGGCGCTGACGCTCGGCAACCGCTCCGTCACGATCGGGGCGCGGGGCACGAGCACCACCTTCTCGGGCACGATCTCGGGCACGGGCGGGTCGCTCGTGAAGACGGGGGCGGGCACCCTCACGCTGTCCGCCGCCAACACCTACTCAGGCACGACGACGATCGCCGGGGGCCGTCTCGCCCTCACGAACTCGGGCTCGATCGGCTCAGGCGGCCTGTCGCTCGGCACCGCGGGCGTGTTTGACCTCGGCGGCCGCACGGCTGGCACGTATTCGCTGCCTGCCACGGGCAACCTCGTGGGCAGCGGCACGCTCGTGGGCAGCGGCAAGACGCTGGCCGTGCTCGGCTCGTTCCTGCCTGGGAACAGTCCGGGAACGGTCACCGTTGCCAGCGGCTTCACACTCGACCTTGCGAACTCGGGCACGAGCCTGTTCGAGATCACCAGTCCGCTCTACACGGCGGGCACGTTCGACCTGGTCGACGGTGCCGGCAGCGTGATCTTCGGTGGCGTGCTCAACCTCGCCTTCAGCGGCGGCACGTATGCCAACGGCACGGACGTCCTGCAACTCTTCGCAAACTCGGGCGGCCGCTCCGGCGACTTTACGTCGATCGTCTCGACCGGCCTCGAAGCCGGGCAATATGCCACGTTCAACGCGGCGTCGGGCTTCATCACGGTGGTCCCAGAGCCGCCGAGTTCCCTGCTGGCCCTGGCCGGCCTGGTCTCCAGCGGCTGTCTGGCGTGGCGGCGGCGGAAGCGGTTGCCATCGTAATCGCGGGGCACCGGTGCCTTCGGCTCACTTTGCGTGGCTGTAGGAATAGTTGCCCGCGATGACGCGGCGCGCATCGTCGGTGAGTTCCGGGAAGTGCTGCCGGAGGCCGTCCATCACGGCCCGGTCGAATTCGTCGTTGGGCAGCATCCAGTCGAGCTTGAGGGTCCGGCTCACGCGGCTGCCAAGGAACTGCTCGAGCAGACGGATGCGTTCCACGTCGGCCGCGGCGCCGAATTCGTCGCGGAGCCAGCTGAGGTCTCCTCCGAGCCCACGGGCCAATATCCGATCGGCTTGCCGGGCTCGCGCGGCCCGGAGTGGTAGGCCACGATCGCTCGGCTCATAGCCTCAGGCGAGAGGCCGCAGTAGGTGTCGGCCGGGATGCCGTGCTGCCGTTCGAGGTCGGCAACGGAGTGAACGGACGCAGGGTTTTCGTCATCCATGATTCATCCTTCCCCGTGCGGCGGACGGCGCTCGGCGAGCTTCAAGCTCGGGTGCTCGCTCGGGATCCCGTGCACGTACGTAGCGATCCACTCGGCGAGCCTTCGGCCGAGGCATTGGCATGCGAGCCGGCATTGCTCGTCGCCCGGCGCCTTGGCCGACACGGCGCCGTAGTGCAGCGTCATGTCGCGCGACACGTAGTCCGTGACGCCAAACACGAGAAACCCGAAGTTCATCAGCACCGTGAGGATGCTCTGGCAGGCGAGTTCCATCCCGCCGCCCCAGCCGCCCGCCGAACTGAAGGCGCAGCCGATCTTGCCGTCGATCTTCATCCAGTGCGGAGCCATTTCGGCGACCCAGAACTTTTTCATTCGCCATGAGATCACGCCCATGTTCGTGGGGCTGCCCACGGCGATTCCGTCGGCCCAGAGCACGTCGTCGGCGGTGGCCTTGAGCTCCCCTGCGCCCTCGAAGGATAGCCCGGCCAATGGCACGTCCGGAACCGATTCCCAGCTGATGAGCGGCTCGTGAGCTGAGGGCGGGGTCTTCCTGGCCCCAAAAGTCGTTCCAGGAACGCCGGGCTTACCACTTGAAGTGGCGTTTTTCTTACCGTCGGCGCAGAGTCTCTACGCGTCCGGCCACCTGGCGGCTTCGTGGTGACCTCGCGTCCGGCAGCGGTCAGAGGCTGCGAATATCGATCACGGGCAACTCGTCGGGCGACACCTGAACCGCTTCGCGATCGTCATGCATCTGCACGAGCTCGCCCCAGGCGGTGGGTGGGCCGCGAGCCGGCGAGACGGGTGGAGGTTCCAGCGGCTCGCCGAGGTGTGTCAGAATCTTCCGGATCGGCCCGGGCTCCGTGATGAAGGCGATCAGCCGGATGTCACCGCCGCACGCTGGGCACTCGAGCGGAAACTCCTCCCCAACCCGGGCCATCAGCTTGGCCCACGCAATCCGGGAGGTGTCATGCGAGCGGGGCTTGTGATTCGGATTCGCGTCACAGCAGCCCCCCGTCGCGCGACCGTCGTTCCCATCCCCACCGGTCGTGGCCTCGCCCCGCTTGCCGACATTCCCGATCGCCAGCGCCGTGACGGCTTTTCGCAGCTTGTGGTTCGGCGCGAATACTCCGTGATAGCGATGCCGGTGCTTCCGCGGCGGGGACTGGCGCCGTTTGTGTCAGCACACGGTGCCTGTCCCTTTTGCCTTTTGCCAGGTCTGGTGGCTCGTGACGGCGTGCACAACGTGACCAAGAGAGCGGCTCTTATCCCGGTGGTGTCCCACTAGGAATGGCGAGCGCGGCGGCCTCGAGGGGCAAAGCTTCCCCGAGGATGGCCCCGCCGGCGGTGCGGCCGGCCCTCAACCGAGGCGATGCGGGCGAAGACCGACGAGTCCCCCGGCATTACTACTCCGGGCGCTAAATACTTGACTTATACGCTTTGCCTCGCTATAGTCGGTGCATGGCACACAAAGACGCTCGCTCACTGTCATCCGAGGCCCAAGAAGACCTTCGCCGTCGCGTGATCGAGGCGATCCTGACGCAAGGCATGAAGAAGGCCCACGCGGCAAGGACGTTCGGGGTCTCACGCCAGGCGATCAACAACTGGCTGGCTGCTCACGACCGCGGCGGCGACGCAGCCCTGGCTGCGAAGCAACGAGGGCGACCGAAGGAGCGAACAATCGCCCCAAAGCAGCAAGTGAAGATCGTTCGGGCCATCCAAGGCAAGTGCCCCGACCAACTCAAACTCCCTTTCGCCCTCTGGACCCGCGAGGCGGTTGTCGAACTCATTAAGACACATACCGGACGGAAGGTTTCGGTCTGGACGGCAGGCCGATACCTGAAGGATTGGGGCTTCACGCCCCAGAAGCCGGTGCGGCGAGCCTATGAGCGCAACCCTGTGGCCGTGCAAACCTGGCTCGACAAGGAGTACCCAGCCATTCACAGGCGTGCAAAGGCCCAAAACGCATTGATTCTTTGGGGAGATGAGATGGGACTTCGGTCAGACGACACCGTCGGACGCACCTATTCGCTAAGGGGCCAGACGCCGATCGTTCCCGCGACTGGCCGCCGATTCGGGTGCAACATGATCTCGGCGATCAGCAATCTGGGCCGCCTGTGGTTCATGGTGTTCTCATGCCGCTTCAATGCCGATGTCTTCATCCGCTTTCTTGCCCGGCTCCTGAAATCCACTGATGGCAGGAAGATCATCCTGATTGTCGACTCGCATCCCGCCCATAAGGCGGCCAAGGTGGCCCGCTGGATCGAGGCGAAGCGGGAGCGGAAGACCATGCTGGAACTTTGTTTCATGCCAGGCTACAGCCCGGAACTCAATCCAGATGAGTTGCTCAACCAAGACACCAAGCAGGCTATGCGAAGGCAAAGGCCTCGCGATCAATCGCAGATGATCGCCAACGCCCGTTCGCATCTGCGACGCCGCCAGAAGCAGCCGGGGGTCGTTCGCAACTTCTTCGAAGAAGAACACGTTCAATACGCGGCGGCTGCCGGGTAGAAACGTCAACTATTGGATGCTCCCCGTAGTAAGAGCAAGATGGACGATGTAGCTGAGGCGGTGGCGGCCGTGAAGCGGGACCTGATCGGCGAGCTGCTGAAGATGCGACGGGCCGGCCGGACCGATGTCAGCGACCTCGCGGTCTGTGTGAATGCCCTGCCGCCGGTTTCGGAGCCGCTCTACGCCGTGGCCTGACTGCTGGTGGGGAGCCGGGGTGGTGGGCTCGCCTGCTGCGGGACCTAGCCGGACAGGTGGCCGTTCAACAGGTTTGAGGATTCCTCAAATCGGTACCTTTTTCTGCACTCTTGCCCTTGAAGCTGGCAGAAGTGACGAAGCTGCCTCGGGCGGAAAACGCTTGGATTTGTGGACTTCCGTTTGCTGCAGTAAAACGTGGGTCGTGGCTGCTCTCGTAGACGCAGGTTTGTGGTACCGAGGGTCGCGGGTTCGAGTCCCGTCAGCCACCCCTGAAAAACAATGGTTTTTGGTTTTGTCGGTCCGAACGGATTTCGCAAGTTTTCACAAAACCGTACCTGCCGGAGAGCAGGGCGGCCCAGTTCAGCCGGCCTGACGAGTCTGCCGGTCCAAGTCGGGCTTGATGCCGATCGAGTGGCAGGCGGCTTGGCGACACAAATCGATGGCGAGCCCGCTGCTGACTTTGGGTAGGATCGGGCCGGGCGCACTTCGCCTCGAGGATCTTTACATGGCGACTGTCTCCTATCCCCACATCGAGATTGCAGCCGACGGCACGGCGCTCGTCGAGGGCACGCGCACCAAGGTCCTTGAAGTCGCTCTCGATCGGCTGGCTCATCACTGGGATGCCGAGGAGATCCAGCGGCAGCACTCTCACCTGACGCTCGGCCAGATTTATGCGGCACTCGCCTATTACCACGATCATCGCCAGCACTTCGACTCGGAGATCCAGAAGCAGTTGAGAGAAGTGGACTTGATCGCATCCCGGCAGGAGCCGTCCCAGGTGAGGGAGAAACTCCGAAAAGCCGGTGAGCCCCAGTGAGCCTCGCCTTCTATCTGGATCATCATGTGCCCGCAGCCATCGCGAATGGACTGCGGCAACTTCAGGTCGATGTGTTGACCGTCGCCGAGGACGGAAGAGCCGACTGGGATGACGATCGGCTCTTGGAGCGAGCCCTCGAACTCGGGCGGGTCCTCCTCACCCAGGACCATGATTTTCTGGTTCTGGCAGCCCGCTGGCAGCAGTCCCGACGGGAGTTTGCCGGCATGGTCTATGGCCACCAACTGCGGATCACGGTCGGTGGGGCTGTACGCGACATCGCCCTCATTGCGTCCGTCATGACGCAGCCTGAGATGCGGAACCGGGTCGAATTTCTGCCTCTGTGAATCCCGCCGGCCCGCGTCGCCGGGGGAACTGACGGTATCGGCAACAGCAGTTTCGGACGCAAAAGGTCGGATGTCATGGCGATTACGGCTCCGGTGCGGTAACCTGATCCCTCCGACTTGTGGTACCGAGGGTCGCGGGTTCGAGTCCCGTCAGCCACCCCTCATTTCCGATCCCTTCGCGGAGACGTCGTTCATGATCCTTGGCAAGCTCTGGAAGGCCCTCGCGGCCCAGATGAACAAGGTCGCCAACTTCTTCTGGACGGCCGACCCGGTCGCCCAGTTGCAGTACGAATACGACAAGGCCGTGGACCAGATGAAGGAGGGTCGTGAGGGGCTCGAACAGTATCGGGCCCTCGTGGAGCGGGTCACGCGGCAGGTCAACGGCGACCGGCAGCACGTTGCATCGCTCGAGGCGAAGATCAAGGCCTATCTCCAGGCTGGCGAGCGGGAGACCGCTTCGAAGTTCGCGCTCGAGTTGCAGACGGCCAAGAAGCAGCTGGTCGAGAACGAAGGCCAGCTCAAACTTCACGAGACGGCCTACAACAACAACGTCACGAAGGTCAAGCACGCCACGAAGAAGCTGTCGGACCTCAAGACCAAGATCCAGAAATACGACGCCGACCTCAAGCTCTCACGGGCGGAAGCGGAGCTCGCCAAACTCGCGCAGAGCTTCAACTTCGACATTACGACCGACTTCGGCCAGATCGAGGACGTGATCCAGGACAAGATCGGTCTCAACCGGGCGAAGGTTCGCGTGGCCGCCGACCTCTCGGGCGAGGGCCTCGAGAACATCAAGCAAGAAGAGGCCGTCGAGAAGGCCATGGCGGACAATGCCCTCCGCGAGTTCGAGATCGAGATGGGCATGGTCACGCCGGAGACGGCCGGCGTGAGGGCCGACGACAAGGAACTCGGATCCGAGCGGATCACGCAGAAGTCCACCTGAGCGACCGGCGCGACGCGTTGAGCCACCTCAGGAACCCATCGTGAGCACTCCCTCAGCATTCCCAGACACGCCGCGGCAGCCGGCGGTGGAGCCCGCGGTGACGGGCGTCGGGACCGGGGGTCCGACGGGAGGATCCGTCGCCCTTCCGGAATGGTGTCCGTCGTGGGCGGAGCGGCTCGGGGACGCCTATCTCTCTGGCACGAGCTGCGTCTTTCTCTTGCACGGCAACGTCCGCGATCTGGTGCCGATCGCAGCACCGGCTCCGGTGGCCGACGCCAATGCGTGGGGCACGGTGCCCGACTTCCTCGCTCGGGAGATGTTCGGCCGCTGGGACATCGTGCTCGCCTATGACGTCGGCAAGGGGCTGCGGCCGCTGGCCGGCCCCGATCCCTCCCGTCTGAGGACCATGGCCCAGTGGTTGACGGAGCGGCTGGGCAACGCGGCCACCTGGCCCCGTGATCCCGATCAGGCCATCGCTGCGATTGACGCGATCTTGGAACGCAACCTGATCGACCCGCCCGAACAGCGGAAGCGGATCGCTGTGGTCCTCGACTACGCACAGTATCTCGTGCCCGCGGGCGAGGCCGGGGCCCGGTCGGGTGCCGCACGGCTGGTGCGGATCCTCGGCTGGGCGACCAATCCACTGCTCCGCCGGGTCAATGTCGCGATCGTCCTGCTCACCGACTCGCTTGCCGAGATGCATCCGCGGGTGGTCGCCAACCCGGCCGTGACCGCGATCGAGGTGCCGATGCCCGAGGCCGACGAGCGGGAGCGGTTCGTGCTGGCGACCGCCGCCGCGGCGGGCATGCCGACGGAGCACCTCGACGGGGTTCGCCGTGTCGCAGCGCTCGCCGGCGGCCTCACACTCGAGAGCCTGCGGGCCGTGGTCACGCTCTCCGCCCGCGAGCGGACGGCCCCCGACGGCCCCGAGTTCACGGCCCGCAAGAAGGATCTCATCGAACGATCGTGCCAGGGACTGATCGAGTTCATCCAGCCGCGGCTCACGCTCGACGTCGTGGCGGGGCATGCCGACGCCAAGAATCGTCTCGAGTCCGATGCGAAGGCGATCAAGCGCGGGCAGCTCGAAAGCGCGCCGATGGGGTATCTCATCTGCGGTCCGGTCGGCACCGGCAAGAGCTTCATCGCCGAGTGTTATGCGGGGAGCGTGGGGATTCCCTGCGTGGTGCTCAAGAACTTCCGCAGCAAATACGTCGGCGAGACCGAGGGCAACCTGGAGCACGCGCTGGGTGTGCTCCGCAGCCTCGGGCCGGTGGTCGTCATCATCGACGAGGCCGACGCGGCGCTTGGCAACCGGCAGAGCGACGGCGACTCGGGCACCAGCGCCCGCGTGTTTTCGATGATCGCCCGGCAGATGGGCGACACGCGGTATCGGGGCAAGATCGTCTGGATGCTGCTCACCAGTCGTCCCGATCTCTTGGCGATCGATCTGAAGCGACAGGGCCGTGCCGAGGTGCACATTCCGCTTTTCTATCCTCATGACCAGGCCGAGATGGACGCGATGTTCACGGCGATGGCCCGCAAGAGCCATGTGAAACTGGCGCCGGGGCTGCCGGGGCCGATCGATCTGTCGCTCGGGCTTTCCGGCGCCGACATCGAGAGCGTCGTGCTCGCCGCCCGCCGCAAGGGCTTGGAGCAGGCTGCCGATGCCGGCCTGCCATCGCCCGACACGATCTCCGCGGAAGAGCTTCGGGCTGCGGTCGACGATTTCATGCCTTCGGCGCAGGGGCTCGAGAAGGAAATGCAGGAGATTGCCGCCGTGCTCGAATGCACTGAGAAGCGGTTTCTTCCAGAACGCTGGAAGGAAAAGGTGGGGAAGCCGGGCGGCCGGT
>JAIOPD010000043.1 GCA_021414115.1 Planctomycetia bacterium | reverse complement strand
GAGTATTCGTAGGGGCCGCGATAGACCACCGGCTGATAGTCGAAGTTGCCGTGACCAGGCGGGCTCGGCGCCGTCCATTCGAGCGTGTTGGCATTCCACGGATTCCGGCCCGCGATCGGCCCCCAGAACATGCTGTAGATGTAGTTGGCAGCAAAGATGATCTGCGTGGCCACCATTCCCATGGCGCAGTACGTCATGAAGGCGTTGAGCGGCTGGAGGTGGTGGAACGTCTCGTAGTGGTAGGCGTCGGCAAGCCGTCGAGGGAAGCCCACCGCACCCAGGATGTGCATCGTGAAGAAGGTGCCATTGAGAAAAATGAACGTGAGGAAGAAGTGCACCTTCCCCCAGAACTCGTTCATCGTCCGCCCGAACATCTTGGGGAACCAGAAATAGATGGCCGCCCACACGCCCATCGCCGTGCCGGCGAAGAGCACGTAGTGGAAGTGGGCGACGATGAAGTAGGTGTCGTGGATGAAGATGTCGACGGGCGTGGCGGCCATGAAGATGCCCGACAGACCGCCGATGATGAACATCGAGACGAACGAGAGCGCGAAGAGCATCGAGGTCGTGTACTCGATCTTGCCCCCCCAGAGCGTGCCGAGCCAGTTGAACGTCTTCACCGCACTCGGCAGGGCGATCATCATCGTCGAGACCATGAAGGTGATGCCGAGGGCCGGATTCATGCCAGACATGAACATGTGATGCCCCCAGACGATGAAGCCCAGGCCGGCGATGCCCGCGATGGAGTAGACCATCGGCCGGTAGCCGAACAGCGGCTTCCTCGCGAAGACGGTGAGGATGTCGCTCACCATGCCCATCGCAGGAAGAATCATGATGTACACGGCCGGATGGCTGTAGAACCAGAAGAGATGCTGCCAGAGCAGCGGCTGGCCACCGCCGGCACCCGAGATGGCGTTGTTGACGATGTTGCCCTCGGGCGAGAAGAAGCCCGTGCCCAACAGCCGGTCGGTGAGTTGCATGAACCCCGCCGCCGTGAGCACCGGCAGAGCGAACGCCTGCAGGACGGCCGTGATGAACATGGCCCAGATCGTCATCGGCAGCCGGAACATCGTCATGCCGGGGGCTCGCATGAGAATGATGGTCGTCATGTAGTTGACGCTGCCGAGCATCGACGACACTCCCACGAGCGTCAGACCGAGCAGCCAGAGCGTCTGCCCCATGCCGTTCGCGGGCGACGACGCCGGATTGGTGGAGAGCGGCGGATAACTCGTCCAGCCGCCGGAAGCCGCGCCTCCCTCCACGAAAAAGCTCGCCGTGAAGGCGATGAATGCCGGCCACATGAACCAATACGACAGCATGTTGAGCGTCGGAAACGCCATGTCGTCGGCGCCGATCATGAGCGGAATCAGGAAGTTGCCGAAGGCTCCCGCGAGGATCGGGATGATCACCAGAAAGATCATCACCGAAGCATGCATGGTGAACAGCATCGTGTAGAACTCGGGCGACATCTGACCGCCCTCCTGCGCGAAGAGTTTGCCCACCACTGGCACGTCGGACCATGGCCACGCAACCTGCCAGCGAACGGCAAGCGCGAGTAATCCGCCGACGAGGAACCAGAGCAGCGTCGAGAACAAGAACTGCAGCCCGATGACCTTGTGATCCTTCGAGAAGACGTAAGTCGAGAGAAACTCGGCGACCGGCCTGTGCTTCCGCGGGGCGACGAGCGTCGTTGGGCCGTGGGCGATCGTCGGCGAGGCGGTGGCTGCGGTGGGGGGGGTCATCGTGGGCTCCTCGGATCAGACGAAATGTCGTTGATGGTCGGGGGTTCAGTCGGCTCGAGCGACTTCGATCGGAGGCTGCACCGCCTGCTGCTCGGCATACTTCCGTTCGAGCCATGCGTCGAAATCGGGCCGTGTTTCAAACGTCACGCGGCCCTTCATCTTGTAGTGGCCCCAGCCGCAGAGTTCGGCGCAGACAATGTCGAACTCGCCCGCCTCCCGGGCCTTGAACCAGACGGGGATCTTCATGCCCGGCACGGCATCCTGCTTGATCCGCACGTTGGGCAGGAAAAAACTATGAAGCACGTCCATGCTCTTGAGTTGGACGAGGATGTCTTCGTCGATCGGCAAATGGAGATCGTTGACGAGAAACAAGTCGTCGGCCGTGCCGAGTGTGCCATCCCGGCCGGGGTACCGCAGCCGCCACTCGAACTGCCTGGCCACGACCTCCACCGTCGGCGACATCGCGGGCCGACGCATCTTTACGTCAGCCCAGGCATTCATCTGATAGATGGCGAGAAACAGCAGCGTAGCCGCCGGAATGATTGTCCAGACGACCTCGAGCGTGTGGCTGCCGTGGAGGTAGGTGGCCCGCTCCGACCGTCTCGAAGCATCGTATTTCCACATGAACCAGAAGAGGAGCACCTCGGTCACCACGAACACCACACCGGTCAGGGCGAGGATGAAATAGAAGAGCGAATCGATGCTCTGACCGTGCTCCGAAACGTCCTTCGGGAGCCAATGGTCATAGGCCGGCGCGATCGCAAAGGTCGCGACACCGAGCACCGGCACCGCCAGGAACAACAGCGCCCAGAACATTGCGGCCAGTCGCTTGCCCACGTCACATCACTCCCTGCTCGTGAAAACCTGTTAACCATGTCGGCCCGGTCGGGCCCTTAAAAACGATCCTTCGCAACCATCGGCCGATCGGCCCCCAGTTCACCGTCGAACTCATATGGCAACGAGCGGATGTAGTTCACGATGTGCCAGATCTCCGCGTCGGCGACGCTGCCCTTGCCGCCGGGACCCGAAGGCCCGACGCCCGGCATCGGCGCACCGTTGATACCCGTGTAGAGCCGGCGGTAGAGATCGAGCGGCCGCCTTCCGCCGCGGTAGATTCCTTGCCGGAGGTTTCGTGGCGGAATCGTTCGTGGACGCAGCGCGTCGCCCTCGAGCACCTCGACGAACGCGTGCAGCCATTCCGCCCGCGTGCGGTGTTCGGCACGTTTTTCCGGGCTCATTTCGCCGGTTGGCGCCTGCCGCGACGTATCAAGACTGCCGGCCACTTCCTTGCTGACCTCGACGATCGCCTTGTTCCAGTCGTCGTAGTCATTGGCCTGGCCATCGCCAAGCGCCGTCACCCCGTGACACTTCACGCAGCCACCGTCCCCGAGGAACAGCGCCTTGCCGCGGGCCACCGATTCCCGATTGGCGAGGTCGCTCGCCGGCAGCCCGAAATCGACCCCCGCGGGCACGGCCGCGATGGGGATCTGCGATTCGTCGGCCGCGGCCCACTTTTCCACGACAGGAGTGAGAATCTCGTCCACGAGGAACTCGCGAGTGGTGGGCAACTTCTCGTCGCCGCCGAGCTCCTGTTCAGCATAGGTGTAGAGCGCGAGTTCCGCCTCGCCCCGGATGCTGAGGTACCGGACGTATTCAGCGAGCGCGTCGACCTGCGCGGGGGGAAGCAATGCAAACGACGGCATCGATGTGCCCACGATTCCCTGGTTCAACACATGCACCAGATCCCCATGCGTCGGCTTGGCGTCACGCCATGTGCTCTTGAACTTGAACTTTCCCGGGCGGTAGTCGCGCGGATAGGGATTGAGGAACGCGGCCGTCGGCCCCATGCCGTCGCCCGAGATACCGTGGCAGTGCACGCAATGCTCGCGGTAGAGGCCGTTTTTTCGGCCGACGATGTCGCTGCGAACCGGCCCTGCGGCCAGGCGGAGTTTGGATTCATCGAGTCCCGATTCCGGCAGGGCCAGCGGCTCGTCGGGCGTGCCGAACATGGCCTCGAGGATCGTCGCGACCTGCGACTGCCGATCCTGCGACCACTTTGCCCACGGCATCTCGAGCCCCGCCTCCGGAGCGGCCGTCTTCGTGGCCTGCACCATGTTGAGCCGGAACGAAGCGGGCTGCGTCTTGCCACACCCGGCGGCGACAAGAGCGACGATCGCGAGCACCACGGGGAACGCGGGGCGGATGGATGATTGGGTGTTGGTCATGGCGTTGGATGAAACGAAATGTGCGTCAGGTGCCGATGGCGCTGCCGGGAACGTCGAGCGTGCCCAGATCCTTGACCTCGTCGGCCTGGAGCGTGATCACAAAACGCCCCTTGGGATTCCACTTGAGATCGGGTCGCTCCAGCCCGAGGCCGCCGCTCGGCCCCGTGGACCGCGCGTGCCAGACCTGAAACTCCAGCGGCTCTCCCGCCGGCAGATCGGGGATCGAGAAGCTGCCGTCTGCCGCAGAAACGGCGATGTAGCCGTCCTTGCGGAACATGACGTACGCCTTCATCCATGGATGGATGTTGCACGTCACCGTCTTGGGAGCGCCCATTTCGGAGTTGGGCGTGTAGGTCGTCGTCTGACCTGCCGGGATCAGCTGGTTGAAACTCGTGCCGTCAATGTTGGTGTTGTGGCCCACCGGATCGCTGTTGCGCACCTCCACGGGCTGGCCGAGCCGGGCCACGAACACAGGCGCCAGGAACTCACAGTTTTTCTGGTCGAAGACCAGCGGGGTCTCGGGCACGGGATTCTTCACGCGGCTCGCCTTGCGAACAAAGACGACGACATCGGCAAGCCCTTTGCTCGACGCATCGACCCGCAACGACTGGTCGAAGATCTTCGACGTCTTGCCGCAGACTTCGGTGTCTTTATCGACGACGAGCGGTTTCGGCTGTCCGGGGGTGCCGGCAAACACGAAGCGGCCCTTGAGCGATGCCCAGCCGGTGCCGGTGGACGCAGCCTCGCCGGCAGCGGTCGCAGAGGTGGGTGCGACCACGAGCCCCGCACGGATGGCCTCGGCAACCTGTCGATCAGCGACGGGCGCCGAAACCCGCTGCGGCCCGCAGCCGTGGCAGGCCACGAGCACCGGACCGAGTGCGAGGAGCTGAAACAACCGGCTGTGCATCGTCGTGGATCTCCTCGATCACTTCTGAAAGATGGCCGGATCGAGCACGATCTCACCCAGGTCGGTGCCCGCGGCAGCGACGGCAACCTTCTTGCGGCCCTTGGCGGCCTTTTCAGCCTTGCCGCCGATCGTCATCTCGCCGATGTACCCGGCCTTCTCGTGCCAGAACTGCAGCTCGACCTCGCCGACGGGCAGGTCCTTGATCTCGAACGTGCCGTCCGCCTTGGACACGGCCGCGTAGGGATTGGGTCGGACGACCAGCCAGGCCTTCATCCACGGATGAATGTTGCAGGTGACCTGGGCCGGAATCGCTTCGTCGCTGGCGAACTTGGCCGCTACCTCACCGCCGGCCGGAATCAGGTTGTTGGAGGGCGGGTTCTTCACGGTGGCGACATTGCTGTTGTGCCCCACGGTATCGGAGTTCTTGATGACCAGTTCCTGGCCGACCTGGACGAACGCCACGTGCGGCTCGAACCGGCAGGATTTGTTGTCGAGCACGACCTTCTCCGCGGCTGCCGCCTTGGCGACGTCCGGATTCACCTTCACGGCCTTGTCACGCACGAACACGACGACGTTGGCGACGCCCTTGTCGGCGCCGACCACGAGCTCCTCGGCGAGCAGCTTGTGCTTGCCGCACACTTCGACGTCTTTGTCCGCCTTGAGCTCCGCGGCGGCCGGGGCGGCGCCACCGAACACAAACTTGCCCTTCAGAGCCCCCCACTCGTCAGCGGAGGCCGAGCCGTGAACCGCAAGGACAACCGAAGCGAGTCCGAGCGACAACATCAAGCATGAGCGTTTCATCGTGGCTCTCCGGAGATAGGCAAAATGGACATGAAATGGAGGGTGATCCGCCACCCCTAGTTTAGTGCGGCCGCAGACCGGGGGGAGCCGATGGCGGACAGCGGCGACCTCACCGGCGAAACAGCCGACTTTCCGGCGCGATTCTGACCGGACACGGGCGATTCCTTGGAAGCGCTCGGTGCCTGCCCAGCCGGCTGCTGGCCTGGCTGAACGGCCGGAGCGGGCTGCCGCAGGAATGCCTCGAGCGACAGATTCTGCTTGGCGAACGCGTCAAAGTGCATGAGCAGGTCGGTCAGGGCGTCGATCTGCTGCTCGCTCGTGCCCCGGTAGAGATCCTGGCTCACCGGCTTGTCGAACGGGATGTTGACCGGCATGCCCGTGTAGGGCAGGAATCGCTTCGGGTTGGCGATCCAGCCATGCACATAGTCCGGCCGCAACCGCTCGTGCACCTTTTGTAACTGCGGAGCGAGGGCCTTGATGCTGCCCGGCGGCGTGTAGTCGCCCACGAGATGGCACTTCACGCAGTAGTTGTTGTTGGTGACGATTTTCAAGGCGCCTTCGAGATGACCGGGGTGCGACTTCTCGGCCTCTGCCAGCGAACTCTCGTCGAGACGGGGGTCATAGACGTATGGGTAGTCCGCCCCATCGACCGCGGCGAAGTAGTTCACGAGCGCTGCGGCCTGCCTCGAATCGAAGTTGAACTTCGGCATCCGCAGGACGGCCGGCGGGCGGATCGTATGCGGATTGAGCAGGAACTTGTGGAGCCAGGCCGACTGCACCTTCCTGCCTTCGCCGACCAGCGGCGGAGGGAGCCATCCCCAGGCATCGTCCGGCTTGACATTGGGGTTTACCGCCTTCTCGTCGGCGATCACGACCGGGAAAAGCAATCGCGCGAGGTCGCCTCCCTTGGCTGGATAGTGCTTTCCGGCGGCGAGCGCGTCCTCCGGCACGACGATGTTTTGACCGCCGACCACCCGCGGTTCACCGTCGATAAGCACATCGTGCCAGAGCGTGAACGGCCGGTGCGCCACCGACTCCGTGTCTCCCTCCTCGATCGGCACGCCATCTTCATCGACGAGTTGGGGCTTGCCGGTCATGGGATCGAGCACCGGCATGCCGACGAGCGACGCCTTGCGACGCCCCTGCCGATCGGTTGTGGCCGACGCCGCGACCTGTTCCGGCGTGAAGTGCGGCGAAAGAAAGGGATAGTCGGCTGCGAGCGGCGACTCACCGAGCGAGCCCGGCTTGTAGCGGATGTCCCAGCGATCCATGTGCAGCGCATGGCACCCGCCGCAGTTGTATTGCTCCGCGACGACGAGACCGTCGAGCCGGGCCTGCTCCCGAGGAGCCGGTTGGTGGACGTACTGCGGGGCCGGAGGCTCGGCCACCAACCCCAGCACGAACGTCATGACCGCTTCCCGCTGCTCCTCGTTGAACGGGAACTGCGGCATCCGATAGCGCTCGTTGTAGGTCTTATTCTCCGCTTTCTTGTAGTCGTAGCTTCGCGGCGCCCGGAGCTTCTGCCAGAGGAAGCCCTCCCGCTCGTGCCCGAGGAGCTTCTGGACAAAATAGCCCGTATTGGGATCGACCGACTCGGGATCAAAGTGCCCACCATCCTCCTTCGCGGCGTAGGCCAAATCCGGAGAGAGTTGGTCGTCGGCCGATTCAGCAGGCAGTTTGCCGTGGGCCTCTCCATCATGCGCATGATGGCCATGGCCGTGACCACCACCGAGTTGGTGGGTCACGAGGTGCGACACCTGCTCGAATGCGATCCGCGACGGGTCTTTTCGGCCCCAGTCGGCCAACGCCGCGCCAGCCGGCTTGCCATCCTCGAAACCCGGGATGTCGTGACACGAATAGCAGGCGAGCTTGTTGATCGTTTTCTTGCCGACGTAGGAAAGCAACGCCTGGTCGCGGCCAGGTCCTGCGAGCCCCACGAGCATCCGCTCGTCACCCTGAATGCCGGACTGATCGGCGGAGAGACCTGCTTGGAGCACCTGCTCGGCGCGGGTCGTGGTGAACCGCTCCTTGAGATACATCAGCGCCAGCTCATCGAGCGCCTGCCGCTCCTCCGCGGCGAGCGGGCCGGCCGAGGCGAGCGGAAACCCGGTCTCGCCGTCGAGCGTCTCGACCTCCCACTCCTGGACCGGCTTCCAGTCACGGCCTGACGTCA
>JAIOPD010000037.1:1094-13509 GCA_021414115.1 Planctomycetia bacterium | reverse complement strand
GGAATACGCCCGCCACCCCGTCCCGCTCCGCTCCGCCGACTGGCTTCACTGCGGACCGATCGACGCCGGATTCTTGGCGAGGAAATCCCGCGGGCCGCGGGTCGTGTAATACGGATAGGCCACGCCGCCGGTCGGCGGGCCTGCGGGCTGCACGGCACCGTAATCGGAGCCGGCCAGGGCCGCCCTCTCCTCGGGCGTCAGGTGATGCTTGGCGAGACCGCCGTAGCGTCCGACATGCCGCGGGTGGCAGGCGCCCCCTTCACATTCCTGACACGCTCCGCTCGGGCAGTTGCCGTCGGGGCAGCCTTGCGGGCCGCACTGACCGTCCTGACACATCCCGTCCTGACACATCCCGTCCTGGCACTGGCCGCCGGCCTGGTTGGCGTGATGGCCGTGAGGTCCGTCGGTGTTGAGCAGGAAGAGCCGATCGATGATCGAACAGCCGCTCGACGTGGCGATCACGGCGGTGACGACAACCAGGCCGAGGGCGTGAGGCAGCGATTTCATGGGCGGGGTTCCCGATGGGCGGAGCGAGCGCCGCCGGCACATCGCCAGCGGCTACGCTTCCGCGTTTCACCGGTGGTATCGGTCGTGCCGGGCGCGCGGGTTGAGTAAACCCTGCGGCCGACAATCCCGGCAGGATAGGCAAGGCGGGCCGCGTCAGCCTTGGAAGCGGCCGGCGATGAGCGCGATGTTCTGCCCGCCGAAGCCGAAGCTGTTGGAAAGGGCGTAATCGCACTTCCCTTCGCGAACCTTGTTGGGAACGTAGTCGAGATCGCAGTCGGGATCAGGAGTCTCGTAGTTGATCGTCGGCGGCAGGAGGCCGTCGCGGATCGCGCACAGGCAGACGATGAGTTCCGTGGCTCCGGCGGCGGCGATCAGGTGCCCCATCATGCTCTTCGTGCTCGATACCGGAATCTTGTAGGCCCGCTCGCCGAAGACCTTTTTAATCGCGAGCGACTCGACACGGTCGTTCACGCTCGTGCTGGTGCCGTGGGCGTTGATGTAGTGGATATCGTTGAGCCCAAGGCCCGCATCCTTGAGGGCCATCGTGATGCATGCCGCGGCACCACGGCCTTCGGGATGCGTGTCGGTGATCCGGTAGGCGTCGGCGGTCGAGCCGTAGCCGACGAGTTCGCCGTGGATCTTCGCTCCGCGTTTCTTCGCGTGCTCGAGTTCCTCGAGCACCACCATCGCCGCCCCTTCACCGAGCACGAAGCCGTCGCGGTCGTTATCGAACGGCCGACTGGCCCGGGTCGGCTCGTCATTCCGCGTCGAGAGCGCCGTGAGCAGATTGAAGCCCGTGACTCCGAAGGGATGGATCATGCTGTGCGTGCCGCCCGAGAGCATCACGTCGGCCTCGCCGCGGCGGACGATCTCGGCCGCCTCGCCGATCGCCTGGCTGGAGGCGGCGCAGGCGGTGAGGCAGTTGAGGTTGGGCCCCTGCGCGTCGAAGAGCGCGGCGAGGTGACCGGCCGGCATGTTCGGCTCCTGCTCGACCTCGGAGAGGGGATGGAGCGTCTCGAGACCAAGCTTCGTGAACTTCGCCACGTCGAGCGTCTCGCCCTCGATCGCCGCCATCATCATCCGCGTGAAGGCGGCGAAGTCCTGCTGCCCCTCGCCGCTGCCGAGATAGATGCCGAGCCTGGTGGGATCGGAGGGCAGCCCCTGCGGGAGTCCGGCGTCGGTCATCGCCTGGATCGCCGCGCCCGCGGCGAACTTGGTATGGCGGCCGCAGAACTCCCACGCCTTCGGATCCTGTCCTTCGTCGGCGATGTCCCAGCCCCGCACCTCGGCCGAGATCTTCGTGGGAAACTTCGACGCATCGAAGATCGTCGTCAGCCCCACGCCCGAGGCGCCGGCGACGAGATTCTTCCAGAGCTGCTCCACCCGCACGCCCAGCGGCGTGACGCAGCCAATACCCGTAATCACGACCCGTCGCCTGCCGGCATCCATCGCCCGTCTCCGCGTGACCTCACCAGTCGGGCCGCGCGAGCGGATGGCCCGTCTCGTCGCGGCCGATGTCGTAGATGTGCATCTGATCGAGCCAGCGGAGCAGTTCCGCCGGCTCGAAGAGTTTCGGGACGCCCTCACCCGGCTCAAGGTGGGCGAAGAAGAGTTCCGCCTCACCCTGCAGCCGGTCACCGATGGTGCTGGTCACCTTCGTCAACGAGCCGGTCGGCTTGAGATCGAGCACCTCTGCCTTGAACCGGATCGTGTCGCCCGGAACGGCGTCGAAATGAAACTCCGCCACTGCCACCTTTGCCAACACAACACGGCGGTTGAAATCGATCGCGTCGGCCACGAGCAGACCGGCTGCCTGGGCCATGCCTTCGACGATCAGCGAATTCGGCATGATCGCCACGCCGGGGAAATGGTCGTGGAGATGCTCCTCGGCGAGCGAAACGTTCTTGACGGCCGTGGCGCGGCGGCCGCGGACGAACTCGTCGAACCTGTCGATCCAGAACCAGCGCATGAATCCGTTCGCGGCGGTCTGCCGCCTCTGGAGGGAAAGGCGAGGAGCGTCGGCACGCCCTCGAAAAAAAGCCTCAGGCAGCCAGCTTGCTCTGCACGTACCGCACCATGTCTTCCACGGTGAGGGTGTTGGCGAAGTTTTGCACGCTGGGATTGGCCTCGAACTTCGAGAGATCGGCGAACGGCATCCGCGCCTTGAGCGCCGCGATGCCCGCTGCCGTCACCTTGCCGTCGGTCACGAACTCGGAACTCGAAAGCACATCTTCGGGGAAGAGTTCGCCCCGCGAAATCTTGATGTTGAAGGCTTTTTCCAGCCGGAACACGATGTCGAGGAAGTCGATCGACTCAGCACCGAGGTCCCCCACCATGGTCGCGTTCGGGGTGACATCGTCCTCGTCGACTCCGAGGGCATCCACGAGGGCAGACTTCACCTTGTCAAAGATTTCTTCGCGAGAAGGCATCGACGCTTCACCTTGCAAATGAGGGATGGGGCACGCCCGGAAAGGCGACGCTGTGTTGTAATGTCGGCCAGCCCGCATGGGAACCCGAAGTTACCCATTTTCCGCCGGTCGAAAGTGGCCAAACGGAAAAATCGGCCTTAATTCCGGGCGAAAACGCTTCTCGGTCGGCCGAGCCGGGACTGCTGCCGTGCCGGCGCCGGGGCCTCACCCGCCCGAATTGGCGAAGACTGCGGCAGGGTTGGACTCCTGCGATGCATAGGGGGCGGGCTTTTGCTGAGTCACGGCACGCACCGGGTAGAGCAGCGCCCAGAGCTTTCGCATTTCCGATCGCACCCGGACATCCAGGGCGGCCCCATGGGGCACGCGGTCGGCCATGTTGTACCGCTCGAGAACGAGCCTGGCCGTGAGGCTCGTTCGCTCTCCAACCTTGCCGCTGGCCTTGATCGTCGTCGTGTTGTCGTCCTGAGAGAGAATCTCTGCCGTCACGGTGAGCACTCGACCGGGCTCGACGAAGTCGCCGTATTTCACGTTTCTGGCAGCGCGGAGCACGACCATACTGTGGGCAAAATCCTCACCCAACCGAATCGTCCAGGCCGCGGCCTGGGTCATTGATTCGAGCATCAGCACCCCCGGCATGACCGGAAAGCGGGGGAAGTGGTCGGCCAGATATTCCTCGGCCAACGAGAGCGTCTTGATTGCCGTGATCGATTTGCCGGGATCAACGGACAGCACCCGGTCGAGCAACGTGAACCGCATGACTACCTCTTGGACCTAGGCTGAATCCTCTCGTCGATCCCTCACGCGGACGCCGGCCATGGCCCCGGTGTCGGCTCACGTGTCCAAGCATGAATGCAGCGACACGATGCTCAACGTTCGAACGACGAGCCGAGAGTATAGGAGTTGCGGATGCCTCCACAACACGCGGGGGGCCCGAAAACCCGCGACTGCCACGCTGACAGCCGTCACGATCGGTGCGACTGCCAGAGTTTCGCGGGGGTTCGGCCGCACCCGACGTTTTCCAGCCGCGCCACGCCTCTTCAAACGGTGATCGGGCGTTCACAGCGACTGGCACGCTGTTTGCATTTTTTGCGAACCGTTGAGTGTCAGTTGTTTTCCGGCATCGTCCCTGCGAATCATTCCCCGCGCACGAAACGCCGGGAATAACGCTCCAAGGACGGTGTCGATCCATCACCTGCCTCGAGGAGTCTGACCATGCCCACGTTTCGCCCGGGATTCGCCTTTCCATTGGAAGAACTGCGGGACGAACTCGATCGTGTCTGGACCACGTTGACCGCTGCGCCACCGCTGCACGGGTGGGGAACCCGACACGCCGAAGGTGTCTTCCCCGCAGTCGCGGTGCGAGAGAGCGACGAGGCCATTGCAGTGGAGGCGGAACTGCCCGGCCTTGATGCCAGCGACGTTGAGATCACGGTTGCCGGCGATGAATTGCTCGTGAAGGGGTCGCGGCCTGAGACCTGCCCGGTTGCTTCCGCATCGGGCCGGCCGGGCGACGGCAATGGTGAAAAGAAGGATCACGTCACCTGGCACCGCCGCGAGCGGGGCACGGGCGCCTTCGAAAGGCGGATCGCGCTGCCGGTCGCCGTCGATGCCTCGCGTGTCGAGGCCCGACTCGTCGATGGCGTGCTCACCGTCATCTGCCCCAAGGCCGCCGAATGCCAGCCGCACAAGGTGGCCGTGCGATCGGCCTGACTCACGCGTTCGTTCGTCCTCCATCTCGCACCCTTCACACAGGAGAACCCACCATGGTCACCCAGACCCACACCACGATCCCAGCCATCGAACCGCAGGCGGAACCGAACCTCACCTACCAGCCCAATGTCGACATCTGCGACCTGGGCGCGGAAGTGCTCCTCGTCGCCGACATTCCCGGCGCCCGTGCTTCCGGGATCGACGTGACCTTCGAGGACGGCGTCCTCGCGGTGCGGGCCGCCGTACCGCCCCGCGAACTGCCCGGCCGGACCGTGCGGCAGGAGTATGGCATCGGCAACTACCGGCGTTCGTTCCGACTCGGCGACGGCTTCGACGCCTCGCAGATTTCGGCCGACTACAAGAAGGGCGTGCTCACGATCCACGTGCCGCGACTCGCCGCCGTGCGACCGCGCAAGGTGGAGGTGAAAACGGCCTGACGCCGCGGCCGAGCCGCTCGTTCGTCGTCTGTGTGTTCGTTGGTGTTCTTGCCTGACCTGAAGAGGAGAAATTCCATGAGTCTGATCCCTTTTCGCACGAAGCGGTCGAGCGGAATGGAGTCCGGAAGCCTCACCACCCTGGCGGACTTCCGCAACGAGATGAACCGACTGTTCGAGGGTTTCTTCAGCCGGACGTCACCGGCGTCTCCGTGGTTCGAGACGGTCGAGACCGGGCAATGGCTGCCGGCGATCGACATGTCGGAGAGCGAAAAGCAGATCCACGTCCGCGCCGAACTGCCGGGCATCGACCCGAAGGACGTCGATGTGAGCGTATCGGAGGACCGGCTGGTGATCTCCGGCGAGAAGAAGTCGGAGAAGGAGGCGACCGGCGAGGGCTGGAGCCACAGGGAAAGCCACTACGGAGGCTTTAGCCGCGCGATCCCGCTGCCGGAGTCGGTCGACCCCGCGAACGTGACGGCCCGCTATGACAAGGGCGTGCTCATGGTCGAACTCACGAAGTCGCCCACGAGCGCTTCGCGAAAGGTGCCAGTGCTGACGGCGAAATAGCCGCCAGCGCCGCGGGTTCGGAGTATGCTGCGTGACCGCGGGAGGAAGCACTCCCGCGGTCACGCACCTTTTCCGTCACTCCATCCCGCGCGATGCCACTCGTCCTCTCCCTCCGTGTCACCGGCGATCGCAGCCCGCTCTCGATCGATCTCGATGGCATCGTGCCCGACCGGCTCGCGTCACTCGCCGTGCCCGCGATCGCACGGCTGCGGATTTTGGCCGACGGTCGGCCCTCCGAGCTCGGCACGCTCTTCGAGGTGTCGGGCGACGCGGCCGACGCCGTGATCGAATGCCGCGGAGATTTCGCGCGGGTGCATCGCGTGGCCGCCGGCATGCGATCGGGCACGATCCGCACGACGGGCCCGATCGGTCGCCATGCCGCCGAGGGCATGACAGGAGGCCGGCTCGATGTGTCTGGCGACGCCGGTGATTGGCTAGCCGTCGAGATGGCCGGGGGCGAGATCCATGTCGCGGGCAACGTCGGCGACAACCTCGCCGCCGCCCTGCCCGGCAGTCCGAACGGCATGCGCGGAGGATTGGTGACCGTCGCCGGCGATGCCGGCAGCCTCGCCGGCTCGCGGATGCGCCGGGGCATTGTCGCGATCGCGGGGCGCTGCGGTGACGCCGCGGGCTTTGAGATGCGGGCCGGGTCCGTGGTGATCGGCGGCGACCTGGGCAGAGAGCCCGGGCTCGGCATGCGACGCGGTTCCGTGATCGCCTTGGCCACAAGGCCCGAACCACCTGCCACGTTCCGCAGGGGCGCCGTCTGGCGGCCCGCCTTTCTGCCGCTGCTGCTCAGACGACTGGCCGCCGCCGGGTTTCGACCGGCCGTGGCCCCGCCACCCCCGAATGGCTGGCGGCAGTGGCACGGCGACACGCTCGCCGGAAGCCGCGGTGAGATTCTCCATCCCGCATAAGGTCCGTGCCGACGCTCTTACCGCCGGGGCAGACTGAAATTCAAGCCGTTTTCGGCGACCGCCTTCCGCCGCCCCGGATCCTCGGCTATCTTTTGGGGTTCCCGATTCCCAGCACTCAAAGATCAACCATGCCCACGATCAGCCAACTTGTTCGCAGCCGCCGCCGTCCGAAGCGGAAGTTCTCCAAGTCGCCCGTGCTCGACCGCTGCCCGCAAAAACGGGGTGTGTGCCTGCAGGTCCGCACGATGACGCCCAAAAAGCCCAACTCGGCTCTGCGGAAGATCGCTCGCGTGCGGCTCTCCAATCAAAAGGAAGTCACGGTCTACATTCCGGGCGAGGGCCACAACCTCCAGGAACACTCGATCGTGCTGATCCGTGGCGGTCGTGTTCGCGACCTTCCAGGCGTCCGCTATCACATCATTCGCGGCGCTCTCGACACGCTGGGTGTCCAGGGCCGCAAGCAGTCCCGCAGCCTCTACGGCGCGAAGAAGGGCTGAGTCCATCAGACCACCGCATCAGGAACATAAAGACAGAGATCCATGGGAAACATCACCTCCAGCCGCGAACAACTCCGCCCCGATCCCCGCTTCGGATCGCTCCTCGCCAGCAAGTTCATCAACTGCCTCATGGAAGACGGCAAGAAGAGCGTTGCCCAAAGCATTTTCTATGATGCGATGGACATCGTCGCAAAGAAGATCGCCGAAACCGAGCCAATCGAGGTCTTCAACCGCGCCCTCGAGAACGTGAAGCCCGCCGTCGAGGTCCGCTCGAAGCGGGTCGGTGGTGCGGCCTATCAGGTGCCGATGCAGGTCAACCGCAACCGGCAGCAGTCGCTGGCGATCCGCTGGCTCCTGCAGGCGGTCCGCGAAAAGAAGGGCCGGGGCACGTACGAGAAACTCGCCGAGGAGATCATCGCCGCCTACAAGCGTGAGGGTGCCGCGGTGACGAAACGCGACAACGTGCACCGCATGGCTGATGCGAATAAGGCCTTCGCGCATTTCGCCTGGTGAGACCAGGCGAAATGCCTGCTTCCCGTCTGAAAAGGCATCCCTGCCCTTTTCAGACTGGAATCGTCCGCTCCGCGGCCGGTTCGCTTCCTGCGAACGCGTCGCCGTCAGGAAGCCCCAAGCGCGAGCGCGGGGTAGACGTACTCCACTCCAACCCGCTCCGCAGCACGTTCGACGCGGCCACTCGCTTTCCCGCATCTGCCGTACTCGTAGGCGGCCAGCCGTTGTGACAAAACGGTGACGGGAGGGGCTGCCCGTGCCCCGGGAGCCGGGCTCGGCGGCCAGCGTAGCCAGGATGGCGAAGCGTAGCCGGCGTGCAGAGAGCGAAGGGCTGGGAGGCCCGGAGCGAACGTCCGGCCCTCGGGGCACGGGTAGCCTCTCCCACGCGCACTCGAAAGAGAAAACGCGAGCCCAAGGTCTTCATGACGTGCGCCACCACGAGAGAGGCCGCGAGCTCCGGCCAGGAGGCGACCGGGAGTACGAAACTCGCGTGGCTCTGTCGGAACGGAATCCGATCGGTGCGGATCACATGGATCACGAGCGTCTGCGTGAGGAGCGACTCCACGAACCAGCCCGCGCGAAACAGCCGCATGCGTTCGGGGTCGCTTCAGCCGAACACCAGTTGCATGATCGCGAAGGTCGTGCAGTCGAAGATCGAACTGCACGGGCCGGAGGATCAGGATGAAACTGGCGATCTGCCGCATCGACCACGGTCGTGGCCTGCCGACCTGCTCGGAATCGACGTCGTCGGTCGGGATCGGCACGAATGGAAGAAACACGCTGGCGACGAGCACGCTGAAAAGAGTGCCGAACTTGGAACTCGCTCCCATGCGGAGGTGCTTCCGCACGTTGACGAACACCCTGCGGCCCGCGCAGACACCGTCCAGGGGACGCCCTGATCCTTGTCGAGCAGGATGCAGTCAGAGGTCACCGCAGGCGAACACGGATGGGCAGGAGGAACTGCGGCCTGCCGGAGAGCAGGAAAGCGAGCGTGTCGACCTCGGCCACCAGCGGCTCGAGCCCTGGCACTGCGGCGATTCGCGCGAGGAGCAGGCCCTGAAGCGACGACATGCCTCCCAGTGTGGCGGCCATTCCGACGAGAGGATCGCCGCCGCGGGCCGCAGCGCCAAAGAGGTCGTCGAACAGGCCCCGCGGTTCCGGAAGCAGCATGCGATCCACCTCCTCGCCGGCCTTGATCCCGGCCAAGGCCTTCGCCTCGTCGATGGCGTCGTCGAGCGTGCCCAACCGATCGACGAGGCCGGCCTCCTTCGCCTGCCGACCGGTGAAGACGCGGCCCTCGGCAAGTCTCTCGACCTGCTCGTGGTCGAGCTTCCGGCCGGCGGCGACCTTGGAAGTGAACAACCGATAGACCTCTTTCATGGTCGCGAGAAACGCCGCGCGTTCGTCGGGGGTAAATGGCTCCTGCAGGGACAGCCAGCCGGAGTTCTTCCCCTTGCTCACCACGTCGGTGTGCACGCCCACCCTCTCGAGCGCTTTCCCCACGGCGACCTTCCCACCCACCACGCCGATCGAACCCGTTAGCGTGCCGGGTGCCGCCACGATCGTGTCGGCCGCCACCGCGATGTAGTAGCCGCCGCTGGCCGCGATATCGGAAAGGCTCGCCACCACGGGCTTGTTCGCCTGTTCGACCTCCCGCCAGATGAGATCGCTGGCGAGCGCCGAGCCGCCCGGGGAATCGATTCGCAGCACGATCGCCGCCACCTGGTCGTCCTTCGCGGCGGCGCGGATCGCCTTCATGACCGTCTCCGAACCGGCTGCACCTCCCATGACCAGGTCGTCGGCGCTCTTCCCCTCGCGAATCTCGCCGGCCACATGCACGACGGCGATCCGCTTGTTTCGGCCGGATGGTGCCGATGGCTTCTGACCCGAGAGCAGTTCCATCAGTTTCACGAGACCGCCCATCCCCGAAAAATCCTGGTCCAGTTTCCGCTCGGCGTAATCGCGAGACACCTTCGGCGATTCCTCGCCAATCCGCTTGGCAAGCGTCTCGATCACCTCATCCTCGTAGCCGACCGAGTCGATCAGCTTCGCCTCCTTGGCCTGATCGGATGTGAAGACACCGACATCGATCAGGGCACGCACCTTCTCCGCGGGCAGCCGGCGGTCCGAGGCCACCCGTTCCACGAGTTGCTCGTAGAGGTCGCCGATGAAACTTTCATATTGGGCCCGCAACTGCGGGCTCATGCTGTCGCGGGTGAGCGGTTCGCCGGCTCCCTTGAACTCGCCCACCTGGAGGATCTCGGCGGCCACGCCAAGCCGGTCGAGCATCGATTTGAAGAACGTCATCTCGGCCCGCACTCCCGTAAGTTCGAGCGTCGCCGCCGGGGGCATGGAGATCGTGTCGCAGGCCGCCGCCACCGCGTAGTGCACGGGCGAGCCGCTCACGAGTTGCGCGGCGACCGGCTTGCCCGCCTTCTGGATGCGGGCGATGGCCGCACGGATTTCCTCGGCCCGAGCGCGGCCCAGATCGGGCGACTCGATCGACACAACCACCCCCTTTACCCGACCATCGTCTGCCGCTTTGTCGAGCCGCTCCACGAGCCGGTGGAGGTGGGGGGCGACGTCAGCAAGGAGGCCACCCTGCCCTACGCCATCTGGCAGGCTACCGGCGATCCGCACATGGGCAACCGTGGCCGTCGACTTCTTACGGACGGGGGCGGCCTCCCGGGGTTGTTCTGCGGTGGCCGCAGGAGGCTCCGCCCGGACCGACCCCGAAGCCTGCAGGGCCACGGCGGCCGCGACCACAACGACCGAAAGGTGATGGAAAGGCCTGGGGAACGGCAGCAGAAATCCTGTCACAAGCGGTTCTCCGGGGATTATGGACGCAGTCATCCTAGCGACAACCCGCCTGCGAAAGCGAACCGAGCCCCCCTCTTGAAAATGAACGGCCGTATAGTAAGATACTGGCGTCCACAGGTTTTTGAGCCGATACACGGCTCACCCACACGCATTCCACAGGACAGCGGCCCACGCCGCTCGACATCCATGTCAAAGCGCAAAGTAGCCACCCAACGCCCCGCCACCAACGAGCGGCCGAAGGCCCGCCGGGTCGCTGCAGCCGTCGCCGCCATCCGCGGCAATCCGCTCAACCTTCCTCGCAAGACGGCCAGCGACGAGGGTGATTCGCCGACCGAGAGGCAGATGGAGATCTACGCCTTCATCCGCGACAAGATCCATTCCCGCGGATTCGGACCGACTGTCCGCGAGATCGGACTGGCGTTCAAGATTCGATCTCCCAACGGCGTCGTTTGCCATCTCAAAGCGCTCGAGCGAAAAGGGATGATCACCCGGGGAAAAAACATGTCGCGGGCCATCGAGCTCGTCAATGAGCCGGCCCATCTTCGTGGCCTGCCGATGGCCGGCTGGGTGGCGGCTGGCACCCTGCGTCCGGCTGAGGAACAGAGCGAGCGGATCGACTTTGAGTCGCTCTTCAACCGCGACAATCACTTCGTGCTCAAGGTGATGGGCGAATCGATGATCGACGCACAGATCGCCGATGGCGACTGGGTGGTGATCCAGAAGAAGCAGACAGCCCATTCCGGCGACATCGTCGTGGCGCAAACGGAAGACGGCGAGGCCACGCTGAAGCAATGGTTTCCCGAGCGCGATCGGATCCGACTGCAGCCGGCCAACACGTCGATGAAGCCGATCTACGTCAAGAACGCGCGCGTGCTGGGCGTGCTCGTGGGAGTCGTGCGCAAGACCTGACCGTGGCCTTGCGGCCTGCCACGACGAAAGGTGATTGGGCGGCCCCAATCTCAGCGGGCGTCACCCGGTCTTGTCGAGCCCGCCTTCGTTGAGCTGATGGAGTTTGTTGTAGAGCGTCTTCAGGCTGATGCCGAGCTCCTCGGCGGTGCGGGCCTTGTTGCCCTTGTTGCGTTCGAGACCTTCGAGGATCGCCCGCATCTCGAGTTCCCGCAGACTCTCGGGCCGCGGCCGGCCGGCCGGCGCTTGGAGCACCGGCACTGCTCCAAGCGCCGGCGACGAAGCGGGCGGTGCCGAGAAACTCGCTGCTCCGGGCTCTGCTGCAGGCCGCAGCCCGCCAAACCGGGCCGGCAGATGGGCCACCGAGAGCGGCAGTTCGTCGCAGAGCACCAGCGCGTGCTCGACCACGTTGGCCAGCGTGCTCAACCACATTCGCGAGTTCGCGGATGTTGCCCGGCCAATGATGGGCGGCGAGTGCTGCCAGGGTCGTGGCATCAGCCACGATCGCATCGGCTGGCGTCTGCGGTCGTGACTGCCGAACGAAGTGCTCGACGAGCACGGCGATGTCGTCGCGACGGTCCCGCAGCGGTGGGATGGCGATCTCAAACGTGTTGATCCGGAAGAGCAGATCTTCGCGGAAGTCACCAGCCTTCACCATGTCTTCGAGCGACCGATGGGTGGCGCAAACCACGCGAACGTCAACCATGATCGGATGGTTGTCGCCCACGCGGCGGATCTCGCCGCTCTCGAGCGCCCGCAGGAGCCGCGACTGCAGCGACTTGGGGAGTTCACCGATCTCATCGAGAAACAGCGTGCCGCCGTCGGCCACCTCGAAGAGACCGGCGCGGTGCTCGTCGGCCCCGGTGAAGGCTCCCTTGCGGTGCCCGAAGAGCTCACTCTCCACGAGATGCTCCGGGAGCGCGCCGCAGTTGACCGCCACGAGCGGACCAACCGCCCTGCCGCTCCCCTCGTGAATCGCCCGGGCCACCAGCTCCTTGCCTGTTCCCGTCTCCCCGCGGACGAGCACCGCGGCCTCACTCGCGGCCACGCGGGAGATGAGCCGCCGCACCTGGTCCAGCCCTGACGACATGCCCACCAGCTGCGTGCTCCCCTCG
>JAIOPD010000037.1:0-1056 GCA_021414115.1 Planctomycetia bacterium | reverse complement strand
GCCGCACCCGCCGCTCGAGCGCCCGCAGCCGGAGGGTGAGCTCCCGCTTCTTTCGCACCCGCTCCAGCACCGCCTGGATGTCGGCCAGTTTGCAGGGCTTCGTCAGGTAGTCGAACACCCCCTGCCGCACCGCCGTCACGGCGCTCTCGACCGATGACTTGCCGGTGACGATCACGGTCTCCGTGTCGGGCGAGGTCTCCCGCACCCGCGTGATCAGTTCGATCCCGCCCACGCCTGGCATGTCGAGATCGGCGATCACACAGTCGTAGGAGGTGCGATCGAGCGCGGCGAGGGCCGTGCGGCCGTCAGGGCAGACAGTGGCCTCATGCCCCAGCCGTGGCAGTTCGATCCGCATCAGTTCCTGGAGCGATGCCTCGTCGTCTGCAAACAAGACTCTCATGGGGCGTGCGGCGGACTTCAAGGTGTGTTCCTCGGTGGGGATACGTCGATGCATGTCAGGCGGCGCGGCCCGGGGCCGGCTCTCCGCACGCCTCGGCGCCAATCTGCGCGAGCGGGAGCACGAGGCGGAAGGTGGAGCCCTTGCCCGGCCCGTCGCTCGTGGCCTGGATGCGGCCGCCGTGGTCGGTGACGATCCGGTGGGCGATCGACAGGCCAAGGCCGTTTCCCTGGCCAGCCTTCCGCCGGGTGAAGAATGGCTCGAAGAGGTGCTCGAGCACCTCGTCCGTCATCCCGCAGCCGTCGTCCACAAGCGTCAGCACGGCCTCGCCACCGCTCCGCTTCGCCGCCACGCGGACCTTGCCTGTCTCCTCGATCGAGTCGAGCGCGTTGACCAGCAGATTGAGCACCACCTGCTTGATCTCCTGCGGATTGACCATCACGAGCACGTCCTGTCCTTCCTCGATCTCGATCGTGCGGCCGGCGAACCGGCCCACGTGCCGCAGCATCTCGGCCACGTCGGCCACGAGGCCCACGAGCGCCGTCGCCTGCCGCCGCACCTCGCCCAGCCGCGAGAAGTCGAGAAGCTTTTCCGTGATCCCCTTGCAACGAAAGGCCTCGCTCTGAATCAACGCGAGGTAACGTCGTGCGACCTGCGCA
>JAIOPD010000036.1 GCA_021414115.1 Planctomycetia bacterium | reverse complement strand
CGCCGACGGCGGCCAGCGGGAGTTCGACGTGGTGGTGCGTGGCACGATCGACGGCCGACCGGTCGTCATCCTCTGCGAGACGAAGGCCACGGTGAGCGCTACCGAAGTCTCGAAGTTTCTCCGAATCGTCGAGAAGGTGCGACAGGCCCTGCCCGGCGAGGATGTTCGGCCACTCTTTTTTGGCTACAAGGCCGATCGGGCCGCACGCGAACTCATCGTGCGATCCGGTGCCGCGATGATCTTCTCCCGCGGCGTGATGATCCCCGCCGCATAGCGCGGCTCGGGCTTCACTCGTCGAACGGTCGTCGCGGCGGCGCGGCGGGAGTGGCGTCGCCGGTTGACTTTTCCTGCTTGGTCTCGCCCTTGCCCGGCGAGCTGTCGCCAGCCTCGGCCATCTCCTGCCGCTCCCGCCACGGCTTGCCCGCCTCGTAGCTGGCCAGCTCGCCGCGGAGCTGCTCCTTCACCTCGTCGCTCGACTCTCCCGCTTCCACCGCCTTGCGGCTGTATTCCTTGGCCTTCTCGAAGTCGCCCTTCTCGGCGTGGCCCGCAGCGAGCGTGCTGATGATGTGGCCCTCTTTCCAGTCCGTGCCCTCGCAGGCCTTCGTGGCCAGCTCGATCGCCCGGTCGGCATTGCGGATGCCGTCGTCGGGCGACGTGGCCAGGAGCCAGGCGAGATTATTGAGAATGCCCGTGTCGTCGGGCTTGAGCACATGGGCCTTCTCCAGATCGGCGACGGCCGCCGCATGGTCGCCGATCGAGATCTCCGCGTCGCTGCGGCCGCGGCGGCTGGGGAAGTTGTCGGCGTCGATTTCGAGGGCCTTCGTGAACCGCCGGATCGCCTCTCGCGGCTGCTTCGCCGCGAGGTAGAGCATGCCCAGCTGACTCAAGACCACCGGGTCGTCGCGATTGAGCTGCACGAGCTTGCGAAACGCGCGGATCGCCTCGGGATAGTTTTCCCGCTCCGCGGCGATCAGCCCCTTGATCTCGAGGGCCGCGGCATTTTCTTCGTCTTGTTCGAGCACCGCCTCGACGTCGACGAGCGCCTTGTCAGATTCCCCCGCCTGCTGCTTGATCCGGGCGCGGAGCAGCCGGGCCTGCTGCTGCATGAGGACATCGCGCGGATCGTCGGGCTGAATGCCGATCACCCGGTCGATGTCGGCGAAGGCATCGTCGTTCTTCCCCTGGATCGCGTTCACCCGCGCCCGCTGCAAGAGTGCTCCGCTCGATTCGGGATCGATCTCGAGTGCCCGGCCAAACTCCGTGCGGGCCTCGTCCATGTGGTCGCTCATCATGCAGGCCATGCCGAGCGCCTCGTGGAGCGACTCGTCGTCGCCATCCTCCTCGACGGCCACCCCCAGATCGGCACGGGCTTTCTCAAACTCATCCTGCTGGTAGTGGAAGAGCCCCCGGGCCCGCCGCACCTCGACGTCGCGCGGGGAAAGCTCAACGGCCGCGTCGAAGAGCTCGCGCTGCTTGTCGGCGTCGTCTTCCAGGCCCGCGAGCACGAGCTTCGCCTGCGCCTGCTGCAGCCGGTCGTCGCCGAGCAGTTCGATCGCCTTGGTCGCGGCGGTGGCGGCCCGCTCGCGGCTGCCGCCCGGGAGCGCCTCGAGCCGGGCGATCATCAGGTGGGCGCTGCCGAAGCCCGGGTCGCGGGCCACCACCTCGTTCAAGTCGCGCATCGCAAACGATCGGATCTTCCTCCATTGCGGGTCGGGCTCGTCGGCGTCGAAGATGGCCGAGACGAGCATCGCGGCCCGATCGATGAGCGTGCCCGTGTAGAGGTCTTCGGCAAACTTCTTCGAGTCGGCGTCGAGGCCCTTGTCGATCGCCCGCTTGCAGAGGTCGATCACGCGGCCGAAGTCGTCGAGCTCGTTGATTTCGAGTTTGGCGTCGATCGCGGCATTCAGATCGGCCTGGCCCGGCTGGTCGGTGGTGGCTGCGGGTTTGGGGGCGGCCGCCGGCACCAGTGGATCTTCCTCGCCCACGACGGCCGCCGGCTCGACGGCCCACGATCCGCCGGCGACGAGCAGGAGCATCGCCGTGGTGGCAAGCCAGAAGCCGGATCGGTGGCAGGCAGACGTCATCGGAAGGCCTCGGGGCAAAACGGTGGCGGGCACGCGGCCATCACCGGCCGGCCCGCCGGGAAAATAGTATGCGGCAACCGGCCCGAAGACCGCCACACCGGTGGAAACGGCAGGGCGGGATGGGGTGGAGGGCGTATGCCCCGCGCTTGCGCTTGGGGCTTCCTGCCGGAGAGAGAACGCGGTGGGAAGGGCGGGAAGGAAGCCCGGAGCGCGAGCGACGGGTATACGGGTGGCGACCGTAACGGCTCCGCGGAGCGGGTTGGGGTGGAGGGCGTATACCCCGCGCTCGCGATTGGGGCTTCCCGACCCGAGCCTAGAGCGGCGCGGGGAGGTCGCGGCGGCTGAAGATCGCGGCCCCGATGGCGTAGGCCGCGAGCCCGAGGCCGAGGAGCACGCCGTCGTAGCGGGCCAGAAGCTCCCACGCCACCGGACCGCCGCCGACGAGTTGCTGGGGCTCGTAGGCGTTGAGCACCGAGAGATAACCGACCCAGCCGAGCGTGCCGCTCAGCCGGCCCACGAGCTTCGCGAGGATCGCGGTCACGTAGAAGCCGCACATGATTCCCACCGTGCGCCAGCGGTGGCTGTCGGCCGCCGAGACACAGGCCGAGATGCCCGCCATGCACACCATCAACCCAAACACGTTGGCCACCGCGGGCACAAACCGCCACGGCTCGACCTTCCCCGCCCACGGCCCCAGCGACACCGCCGACCACACCGCCAGCAGGAGCACACCGCAGAGCACGGCGGCCGCGGCGGTGGTGGCGAGCGCCTGCGTGAGGAACACGGCCGTGCGCCGCACCGGCGCGGCCAGGAGCATCTCCATCGTGCCCCGCTCCAGCTGGCCTGACACGGCGTCGCTGCCGCGGGTGATGCCCCAGACCGTAGCCGAGAGCACGACGACCGGATCGACGAAGGCCAGCGCCACGCGGCCCGCGTAGGTCGCCACCTCCGAGAAGGGCACACCGGAAAGCTTCTGCCAGTCTTCCGGGATCACCTGCAGGAGCACGTTTTGGAATGCCGGCATCGGGATCTGGGCGGAGAGCCAGAGATAGAGCCACGGGAACGCCGACCAGAGGGCGGCGAACGAAAGCAGGAGCACCCGCTGGTCGCCCCAGGTCTTCCGCCACACCGCGCGATTCCAGATCCCACCCATGCCGTGCTCTTCCTTCTTAAAGTCCATCGGGATTGATTGAGGGAAAGTCAGCGGGCAACTCGGCATGGGCGTGCCGATCTGCGAGCCGCGGGATCGGGTGCCCGGGAAGCCCGGAGCGCGAGCGACGGGGGAAGAGGTGGCCACCCACAGCGGTGCCGCGGAGCGGGTTGGGGTGGAGAGCGTCTACCCCGCGCTCGCGCTTGGGGCTTCCTGATCCAATGCATGCCACTCGCGGCGAACCACGCCGGTTTCGATTCGCCCTCGCCCGCATCAGCGGCAAGGGCATCGGCAACTCGCACCCCATGAACATCCCGGATGGATCCTTTCATGTCGCGCGGTGAAATCGATCGTAGACCGCTTGCAGACCCACCGGCTCGACGCGGACCTCCGCGAGCGGCAGCGTGGAGAGCCAGCCGAGCAGCGGCGCGAGCGGCTCGTCGGTCTCCAGCACCACGCGGTCTGCGGCCGGCGTCGTTGCCGTGAGCCGGCCCGCAAACTCAGCCGGCACGCCCGGGAACGGACCTTGGAGGTGGGCGTGGATCCGGTGGCCGCGGCGGAGCGCCTCGATCGACTGCTCGTGAACCACCCGACCCGCCCGCATGATCACCACGTGGCCGCAGGTCTCCTCCACCTCGGAGAGCACATGCGACGAGAAGATCACCGTCTTGCCGACGGCCCGGGCCTCGCGAACGAGGTCGAGCACCACCGACCGCGCGGTGGGATCGAGGTTGGCGGTGGGCTCGTCGAGGATCACCAGCGGCACGTCGGTAGCGAGCACGACGGCCAGCGCCAGCTTCTGCCGCATGCCCGTGCTCATCCGCGCGACCTGCCGCGAGCAGTCGAGGCCCAGACGGTCGGCGACCGCCGTGGCCGTCGCGCGGCGGCACTCGCGGCGCAGGCCCGCGAAGAAGTCGAGCACGGCATGGCCGTCCATGCGGCGAAAGAGCCGGGCCTCGCCGGGCAGGTAGGCGGTGCGGGTGCGGACGAGCAGCGATTGCGTGGCGCAGTCGTAGCCCGCGACGGCGGCCGTGCCCGACGTGGGCCCGAGATAGCCGAGCAGGAGTCGCAGGAGCGTGGTCTTGCCGGCGCCGTTGGGGCCGAGCAATCCAAAGACCTCGCCCTCGCGCACCTCGAGCGTGCAGCCGTCGAGCGCGGCGAAGGAGCCGTAGCGTTTGGTGAGCCCCACGGTGCGAACGATCATTGGGTGCGGCGGCGTCTCGACGACGGGGATGGGGCTCGGGCTGGGGTTCTGAAACGGCGGGAGCGGCGGCGGCGGATCAGGCCAGCCACTGCCTCCAGAAATAATAGCCCGCCAGAGCGAAGCCGATGATGGCCACGATCTTTCGCATCACCGTCGGGGGCAGGCGGCGGGCGAGATGCGCGGCCCCGAGGCTGCCGGCCATCCCCGCCACCGCCATCACGCCCACATGGGGCCAGGAGACGTTGTGGCTGCCGGCGAACGACCCCGCCGCGAACACCGCCGTCGCGACGCCGTTGACGACCGTCGCCAAGGAGTTTTTCACGGCGTTGAGCCGGTGGATGTCGCCGAGGCCGAGCACTGAGAGCACGGCCAGCATGAGGATGCCGATGCCGGCGCCAAAATAGCCGCCGTAGATGCCGACCAGCAGCTGCAAGCCGCAGGCGAGGGCGAGCCGGGCGAAGGGCACGGGGGCCGCCGGCATTGGCTCTGCGGTCACGTTGCCGCTCTGCACCCAGCGGGCCACTCGCGGCTGGAGCGAGAAGAGCACCGCGGCCAGAAGGATCAGCCAGGGCACGAGCGTGTCAAACCATTCCGGAGGCAGCCGCAGCACGAGGAGCGTGCCGATCACGGCACCGATGCCGCTGGGCACCACGAGCCAGCGAGCCCACGACGGCAGGCCTTCGCGGTTGCCACGGTATGCCCAGGCCGCGACCACCGACGCGGGCCAGAGGCCGATCGTGCTCGTGGCGTTGGCCGTCACGAGCCGCGCCGGGTCGGCCGGCAGGATCGCCCCGAGCACGGGAAACGTGAGGATCGTGCCGCCACCGGCGACGGCGTTGACCGCGCCGGCCAGAAACGACGCGAGCGCCAGCAGCGGCCATCCCACGAGTCGCTCGTCGAAGAGCCCGTTCATCGCCCAGCCTGCGGTGCGGGGGCGGGCGGCGCCGGGGCCTGCAGGGCGGGTGGAGGCGGAGGCTGCCGGGCGGCGGGCGGAAGCGGCTCGTCGGCATACCGGCCCTCGCCGCAGTCGACGAGCAGATAGCCCGCCCAGAGCAACGGATGCGGACGATCGCCGAGTGATCCCTCGCCGGCGACCTTGAGCCGGGGCTCGCGGGCGGCATCGGTGGGCTCGGCGAGTACGACGTCGATGGCCCGCTGCCATGCCGCCGGCGCAGAAGCGGCATCGGCGGCGGTCGCGTCTCGGAGAAACTCCGTCATCAGGTCGGTGCAGGTCTTGCCCCCCATTCGCCAGCGGCTCACGACCGCCGTGCGGGCACCGGCGGCGACGAGGTCGGTGACGGCGAGAAAGATGTCGTCGCCCGGCCGCGCGGGAGTGGCTGCGAGACCGCCAGCGGCGGCCGTCTGCAGACCCGGAAGCAGGATCCGCTGCGGACGCTTGAGCGGCGGGGCCAGCCAGTCTCCGAACGTGATCCCGGGCCTGCCCGCGGCCGACGGCACGAGCGGCCACGAGGCCACCGGTCCGGTGCCGGCCAGCTCGTCGAACACCACGAGGGTGTCGCAGACCGCGGCCGCCGACTGCAGTGGCACCGGGATCGTGGTCGCCAGCGGGACCACGCGGTCGACGGCGGCCGTCAGATGCGCGAGCGTCTCCTCGGCCACGGCCGGCTTGTCGCCGCGAAGCATGCGGCCGGCATGCACGCCGATCGGACCGGCGGCCTGGGGCTCGAACCGCATCACGGCGAGGCTGCGGGTGGGGCAATAGCGGATGCGGCAGCCGTCGCGAAGCATTCCCGTGGCCGCCCCGCCCGATCCCACGGGGAGCAGTTCGAAGGGCATGTACCAGAGCCAGCCGTCGGGCACGATCACGAGCTCGTCGATGCCCTCCGCGAGCGTGACCTTCGAGTTTTCGAAGAGCATGCGTTCGATCCGCTCCGCCGAGCCCCGCCAGTCGCCGGCCGCGAGCCGTTCGGTGGACACGACCGACCCCGGATCGAAGAGACACAAGCCCTTGGCCAGAGCCTTGATCTCGCCCGGCAGGCCTCCGGCCTGACGCACCTGCCAGATGGAGAAGCGGTCGCGGGATTCGAGCAGGCCGAAGAGTCCGGACCGTGTCCAATGAAAGGAGAGAATCAGCTGCCGTGGGGCGAGCCGCCGCCGGATCTCGGGGCCGGCGGTGAGCGGTGGAAAATCGATCGGCGTGGGCTCACGGCTCGCGCTCACGGCCGCCACGAGCTGACCGCGGCGGACGGCGAGATCACGGTAGGAATCCCAGTCGGCCTTCGCGGCCGCCGGTCCGGCCGCATCGGCCCCTGCCTGTGCGTTGGCAGCCAGGGTCACGGCGAGCGTGCCGCGGAGCTGACCCATGCGGTCGATCACGCCGGCCAGAGCGGGCATTCCACCGACGAGTGCGGCGCGGCGAGCCGCATCGGCGGGACTGAGACCACGCGGATCGGCCGAGAGCAGCCGCTCGATCGCCGTGCGGCGACCGCCGAGGGGCTGGGTCACGAGCCAGCGATGCCGCATCGTCGCCTCGGCTGCCTCGATCGCCCGCTCCTCGCCGCGCCGGGCTGCGACCGCGACCCACGTCTCGAAGGCATCGCCGCGCGGGGCCGACATCGTCGCCAGCGCTCCGAGCGGGTCGGCCGCGAAATCCCGGGGCAGCGGATCGCCGAGCAACTTCTCAAACAGCGTGTCGGCCTGCCGCTCCGAAATGGAGGTCGAGCCGCCGAGGGAGAGGTCGACGAGCCGCGCGGTCTGGAAGAGCCGCGGAGTCCGCGACCGGGCTATCGCCAGCCCGCGGTCGAGGCTGCCGTCGCCCGCCGCCACGTCGCCGCCCGCATATCCAAGCAGGGCCTCGGCGTAGGCGGCCTGCGCACCGAGCGTGCCGCGGCCGGCAGCACCCCGCAGGAGTTGTCCGTCGATCTCCTTGAGTGCTGCCGTGGCTCCACGGGCGTTGCCCGACGCCACGAGGCATTCCGCCTCGATGGCCAAGAGCCGTGCGCGGAGCACCGGCAGATTGCCGCGAGCCCAGTCGCAGCCGCCGCGGATCGAGGGGGGCACGCCCCGTGTGCCCGCCATGCGGTGCGCGGTGAACGCCCACTGGAATGCCTCCTCGAGCGCCCTGGCATCGGCAAAATCCGCGGCGGCGTAGGTCGCCTCCTCGAAGAGCTTCGCGGCCCGCTGCGGCTGGTCGGCGTCGAGCGCGATCCGGCCGAGGATGATCAGTCCCCACGCGGTGAGCGGGTGGTCGAACTGGTTGCCGACCAAGAGGCCGCGGGTGAGCAGCGGGCCGGCGAGATCCTGCTTGCCCTGTGCCCAATAGGCGGCGCCGAGCGCCACGTCGATCCACGATTGCGACCAGTGGTTTGGCGGGGCGGGCCGTCGCATGAGCAGTTTCGTGGCCGCGTCGAGGGGCGGGCTCTCGCGTGCCATCTCGCCGAGCAGCGAGCCATGGCGGTAGATCGCGATCACCAGCGGACGCATGATGTCGCCCGGCCGGATGGGGCGGTCGTAGGCGGCGGTGAGCACGCCCCCGCGCTGAAGCACATCCTGCGCGTCGGCACCCCGCTGCCGCAGCGCCATCGTCGGAGGAATCGCTGCGGGCATGGCGTTGCGCTCGCTGCGGCCCCAGGTCGCGGCCCGCGGCGTCGCCAGCGGTCGTAACTGCTGCGGGGGAAACTGCACCGCCAAGAGCCAGTCGGGATACGCGGCGAACACGAGCATCGCCTCCTCGTATCGCGCGACGGCGTCGCCGAGACTGCCTGCTTCGTAGAGGCATTCGCCGAGGATCGCCGCCGAGGCGATCGAATCGATCCAGCGTTGGCCGCCGATCTTCACGCCCCCTTGGTAGTCGTTGCCGGCGAGGTCGAGGGCGGCGGCGTAGTCGCCCACCGCGAGCGCCTGCAATGCCAGGTCGTGAGCGGGGGAGGGCACAGTCTCCGCACGTCCAGGCACGCCCATGTCGGGAGGCAGCACCACCTGCCCCGGAGCGAAAGCGGCCGGCAGCAGCGCGACGACAGCGGCCAGGAAGGCGGATTTCATGCGTCCGTTGTACACCCCGCCGGGCGTTCGCCGTCCAGCGAAAAGCCGTGGTGGACTGGGAAGGCCCGGCAACGGAGGTGAGAGTCTGGGCAATCCCCGGGTTTGGTCGTGACGGTCGTTCAAAGTTTGCGGGTCGTGACGGCCGATAGAGCAGACGTATCGGAAGAGGGCAGCCTCACTCCAGACAGGGACGGACCAACGCCATGCACACGTCGCTCGCCACGCTGCCCGCCGTCGCCCCGCGAATCCTCTTGGCGGTCGTCGCACTTTCCGGCCTCGCAGTCACCGGCTGCCAGGTAGACGTCGGGGGCCAGACGCTGCCCAGCGCCTATTACCTGCAGGACGACATCCAATACTTCCCGGCGGGCCCCGAGTTCAAGCTCTCGAAGGAAGCGGCGGCCCAGAAGGCCTACAAGAAAGAAATCGGCGCGTCCGAATGCGGCGGCAACTGCGGCGGCCCGTGCTGCAACCACTGATCGCGGGGGGAGTCCTCGCGCTTCCGCTTGGGGAGTCCGAGCGGGTTGAGCGACGGGAAGCCCGGAGCGCGAGCGACGGGTAGACGCGTGGTGACCCCGTTGGCGACCCGTAGCCGCATGACGCGGCGGACGTAATCCCCGCGCTTGCGCTTGGGGCGTCCTTTCGGGAGGTCGGCCCTCGGGAAGCCCGGAGCGCGAGCGACGGGTAGACGCGTGGTGACCCCGCTGGCGACCCGGAGCCGCATGACGCGGCCGGCCGTATTCCCCGCGCTTGCGCTTGGGGCTTCCTATCGGGAAGCAACGCGGAGCCGCACGGCGCGACGGGTAGACGCGTGGCGACCCGATTGGCAACGCGGAGCCGCATGACGCGGCGGGCCGTCTACAATCGTGGCATGACCGACCCGGACCGCGAGATCACCGCCGAGACGACGCCCGCCGACACCGACGCGGCGGCCGCCGCGCGGGACCGGTCGGCGGCCGCCGCGAAGGTGCGGACGTTTCCGCAGACGCCGGGCGTCTATCTGATGAAAGACGCCGCCGGCCGAGTGATCTACGTCGGCAAGGCCAAGAACCTGCGGGCACGCGCGGGAAGCTACTTCCTCAAGGCGGCCGCGGAAGACCGCCGGACGGCGGAACTCGTCCTGGAGATTCGCGACATCGACTATCTCGAGGCGGAGAGCGAAGTCGATGCCCTCCTGCTCGAAAGCCGGCTCGTCAAGGACGTGCAGCCCCGCTTCAACTCCGACCTCAAGGACGACAAGACCTTCCCCTACCTGCAGATCACGACCCACGAGGACTTTCCTCGCGTCGAGTTCACGCGCACGCCGCGGCAGAAGGGGGTGAAGCTCTACGGTCCGTTCACGAGCGCCGGCTCGCTCAGGGGCGCGATCGTGGTGCTCCAGCGGATCTTCAAGTTTCGCACCTGCACGCTCGACATCGACGCCGACGACGAACGGTGGCGGTGGTTTCGTCCCTGCCTGCTCGCCTCGATCGGCCAGTGCACCGCCCCCTGCAACCTGCGAATCTCGAAGGAGGACTATCGTAAGGACATCAACCGCCTCAAGACCTTCCTCGAAGGCGGCAAGAAGCAGCTCCTCGCCGAGATGCGCAAGGAGATGCTGGAGTCGTCGACGAAGCTCGAGTTCGAACGGGCGGCCCGGCTCCGCGACGAAATCCGGCTGCTCGAGACGCTCGACCAGCGGGGCGATCTCGAAGAACACGTCCAGCCCGAGGTGTTTCTCGTGGACCCCAAGAAGGGGCTGGCGGGCCTGGAGAAGGTGCTCGGGCTCGCGAAGCCGCCGCGGGTGATCGAGGGAGTCGATATCGCCCATTTGGCCGGCAACGAGACGGTGGCGAGCCTCGTGCAGTTCATCGACGGGCTCCCTTTCAAGCCGGGATACAAGCGGTATCGCATCAAGACGGTGGACGGCATCGACGACTACAAGAGCATCCACGAGGTGGTGTCGCGGCGGTTCGCGAGACTCGCCCGCGAGGGCGGCTCGCCCCCCGACATCCTCCTCATCGACGGCGGCAAGGGCCAGCTCGCTGCCGCCCTCGACGCGCTCGAGAGCCTGGGAGTCGAGCCCCCGTGCGTGATCTCGCTGGCGAAGCGGGAAGAGGAAGTCTTCGTTCCCGGTCGCAGCGAGCCGTTGCGACTCTCCCGCGAGTCCTACTCCCTGCGGCTTCTCGAATACGTCCGCGACGAAGCCCACCGCTTCGCCCAGCACTACCACCACCTCCTCCGCGGCAAACGCACACTCGACGAGTGACCTCGGCGGCGCGGAGCCGCATGACGTGGCGGGCCGTATTCCCCGCGCTTGCGCTTGGGGCTTCCTATCGGGAGGTCGGTCCTCGGGAAGCCCGGAGCGCGAGCGACGGGTATACGGGTGGCGACTTCGTTGGCAGCGCGGAGCCGCATGACGTGGCGTGCCGTATTCCCCGCGCTTGCGCTTGGGGCTTCCTGAAGCAGAGGCGTGGCGTCAGCGGTTCGTCATGTCGCACGATACTCCACCCGCGGCCGGCACGTAGCAGGCCCGCGCGTAGTCCATCACCATGCGATGCGCACTGAACCGCCACGCCAGCGAGCTGATCGAGTTCATCATCATCTTGATCCACTCGCGAGGCAGGCCGTCGGCGTCACGGTCGTAGAACAGTGGGATCACCTCGTTTTCGAGGACCTTGAAGAGGGCCTCGCCGTCGCGACGGTCGGTGATTTCGTCGTTGAAGTGGGTCTCGCCGCGGCCGATCGCGAAGCCGTTGCGGCCGTCGAAGGCCTCCGCCCACCAGCCGTCGAGGATCGAGCAGTTGAGGCCGCCGTTGAGCACCACCTTCTGACCGCTCGTGCCCGACGCCTCCAGCGGCCGCCGCGGATTGTTGAGCCACACGTCGACGCCCTGCACGAGATGCCGCGCGACGTTGATGTCGTAGTCTTCCACGAACACCACGCGACCCGCGAAACGGGGATCGTTGCGGAGGTTCGCGATCCGACGGATCAGGGCCTTGCCCGGCTCGTCGGCCGGATGGGCCTTGCCCGCGTAGATCACCTGGATCGGTCGATCCGGATCGCTGGTGAGCGCATGGAGCCTGTCGAGCTCGGCCAGGAGCAGGTCGGCCCGCTTGTAGGTGGCGAACCGCCGCGCGAACCCGATCGTGAGGATGTTGGGGTCGAGCACCGTCCGCGCCATCTCCACCGCCTCGTCGCATTCACCCCGGCGGCGACACTGCCGCGAGAGCCGGCGACGAACGAACTGCAGGAGGAGGTTTTTGAGCGCGTAGTGTGTCTCCCAGAGTTCGCCCGGGTCGCACTCGTGAATCTTCTGCCAGACGTCGGGCTCGCCCATGCGACGGAACCAGTTGGCCGGAAAGATACGGTCGTAGAGCTGCAGCATCTGCCACGAAAGCCAGCTCGGCACGTGCACGCCGTTGGTGATGTGGCCGATCGGCACCTCTTCCTCGATCCTCCACGGCCAGAGATTGGCCCACATGCGGCGACTGACATGGCCGTGGAGGGCGCTAACGGCATTGGCCCGCCGCGACATCTTCAGGCCGAGCACCGTCATGCAGAACGACTCGCCGTGGTTGTGGGGCTCCACCCGGCCGAGGCCCATGAGCTGATCGTGCGAAATGCCCAGGGCATCGCGGGTGGGGCCGAGATGCTCCTCCATCAGGCCGCTGTCGAACCGGTCGTGGCCGGCCGGCACCGGCGTGTGGGTGGTGAAGACCGTCTGTCGGGCCACGCGGCGCACCGCGTCGTCGAACGGATAGCCGTCGCGTTCCATCCGGCCCCGAACCGCCTCGAGCGTCGCGAACACGGAGTGGCCCTCGTTGAGGTGATACACGCCGGGCACGATGCCCATGGCACGGATCGCCTTCACGCCGCCCACGCCCAGGATGAGCTCCTGGCGGATCCGCGTCCGCGTGTCGCCGCCATAGAGTCGGCTGGTGAGCTCGCGGTCCTCGGGCGAGTTGCCCTCGACGTCGGAATCGAGAAGGTAAAGGCTTACGCGGCCCACCGCCATCTTCCAGACCTTGGCGAAGAGCGGGCCGCTGCGGGTGTCGATCTGTACCTGGACGGGCGTGCCATCGACGCCGAGCGCCGGCTCGATCGGGAGAGCATCCTCCCGCGACTGCAGGTATTCCTCGTGCTGGTAGCCGTCGATGTCGAGCTGCTGACGGAAGTAGCCCTGATCGTAGAACAGCCCGACCGCGAGCAGCGGGATGCCCAGGCCGCTGGCGCTCTTGATGTGGTCACCGGCGAGCACGCCGAGACCGCCGGAGTAGATCGGCACCGACTCGTGGATGCCGAACTCGGCCGAGAAATAGACCACCGGCTTCGAGCCCAGCACGCCGGCGTGGACGGTGCTCCAGCTCGATTCGTTGGCGAGGTATTCCTTGAGCCGTCGGTAGGCCTGATTGATCCGGCTGTAGAGCACGAGTTCGGCGGCCCGGGCCTCGAGCCGCTCCGGCGTGAACTCCGCGAGCAGGGCGATCGGATTGTGGTCGAGCTGCCGCCAGCGGATCGGATCGAGCTCACGAAACAGGTTCGTGACTTCCGGATGCCAGCTCCACCACAGGTTGCGGGCCAGCGCCACGCACTTGTCGTAGAGGTTTTGCGGCGAGAGTTCATCGAGCCGCAGGGGCGCGGGGGCGATCTGCGTTCCGTTCGTCGCGCCGTTGAGGGTTCCGTTCGTGGAAATCGTGGCGGGAACGCCGCGGGCCGAGAGTTCTTCAGCCTGGCTCATGGGTGCTGCTCCGGGAGAGAGGGGAGATGGTGGGACACCGTGCCAGAAGTGGACGCAGTATACCCAGCCGTGATCCCGACGCGACCGGCCCCCAAGTGGTGCATAATGCCCGTCATGTTCACGCCCGACGGTGATCAGCCGGATGCTGCAAGCCTCGATTCGCTCGGCGAAACGCTCGCCGCGCTCGCCGACCGCACCGCCCACGATGGGCCATGGCGCAGCGGCGCGTTCACCGCACTGGCGAAATTCGGCCTGCTCGCCGGATTTGTGCCCCGCGACTGCGGCGGCACCGGGGCCGCGGAGCAGGGGCTCGTCGCCGCGCTCGTCGTGATCGCGGAGCGGTGCCTGACGACCGCCCTGGCGCTCACGCAGTGGGCCGCGGCTGTGCGGATCATCATTGGAGCGACTGCGGACGTCCGCGCGACGCTCCTTCCGCCGCTCGCGCGTGGCGACACACGCACCACCGTCGGCATCTCGCATCTCACCACCAGCCGTCGGCATCTCGGCACGCCCGCGCTCACGGCCTCCCGCGACGGCGCCGCATGGCGCCTCAACGGCTTCTGCCCGTGGGTGACGGGGGCGGACTCGAGCGGCACGATCGTGACCGGCGCCGCGACCGAGGACGGCGGACAGATGTTCTTCGTCGTGCCGACCGACGCCACCGGGCTCACGGTCGATCCGCCGATGACGATGCTCGCACTCTCTGGCAGCCGCACGGCCGCGGTACATTTCGCCGGCGTGCGGCCGGCGCATGCGATCGCGCCGGCGGGCGGCGGGCCGCGGACGGGCGGGCTCGCGACCACGGCGCTGGCGGTCGGCGCCGCCAGGGCATCGACCGCGGCGATCGCCCGTGAGGCGCAGGCACGCCCCGGCCTCGCCCCCATCGCCGCCGAGTTCACCGCCGAGATCGCAGGCCTGATGGCGAGGCTCGCGGCGGGAGCACGCGAGGGCATCGAGCCGGAGCAACGCGATCAGCTTCGCGCTGCGGCCAACGGGCTGGTGGTCCGCGCGGCGCAGGCGGCATTGACGGCGTCGAAGGGCGCGGGCTTCCTGGCGGGCCATCCGGTGGAACGGCTCGTCCGCGAGTCGCTCTTCTTTCTGGTCTGGAGTTGCCCGCAGGCGGTGTCGGACGCCGTCCTCTGCGAGCTGGCCGGCGTCGACTGAGACGGCTTTCGCTCGAGCCTCGCGCGAGCGCGGGAATTCGGATTGCTTCGAGACGGTGTCGCCATGCCCCTCTGCGCTGCCTCCGATCGGGAAGCCCCAAGCGCGAGCGCGGGGAATACGGCCCGCCGCATCGTACGGTTCCGCGCTGCCAACACGGTCGCCACCCGTCTACCCGTCGCTCGCGCTCCGGGCTTCCTGGGACTCGGCCTCCGGTCGGGAAGCCCCAAGCGCGAGCGCGGGGAATACGGCCCGCCGCGTCGTACGGTTCCACGCTGCCAACAATGTCGCCACCCGTCTACCCGTCGCTCGCGCTCCGGGCTTCCCGGGACTCGGCCTCCGATCGGGAAGCCCCAAGCGCGAGCGCGGGGAATACGGCCCGCCGCATCGTACGGTTCCACGCTGCCAACACGGTCGCCACCCGTCTACCCGTCGCTCGCGCTCCGGGCTTCCTGACCGCGCAAGGTGCAAGTGTGACCCGGATGAGGCAGTCTGGCTGCGAGCCCGGGGGAACCCCGGCAAAACTGCCCTTGCGTCGGCCGGTCGACCGCGACGATCCTCCCCCACCTTCCCGCGCCGAGGATGCGGCCATGCAGGCACCACGTTCGATCGTCATCGTCAAGCTCTCCGCCATCGGCGACGTCCTTCACGGCGTGCCGGTGGCCGTGGCTGCGAAGCGGGCTTTTCCCGACGTCCGGATCGGCTGGGTCGTCGAAGGCCGCGCCGCCGACGTGCTCGCTGGTCATCCTGCCATCGATCATCTGTTTCGGATGCCCCGGGGCTGGCTGAAGTCACCCGCTCAGGTGATCTCGTTGCGGAGGCAACTCCGGGCGTTCGCCGCCGATGTGGCGATCGACCTGCAGGGCCTGCTCAAAAGCGGAGTCGCGACCTGGCTCTCGGCCGCGCGGACGCGGATCGGTCACGCCCGTCCCGCGTCCCGCGAACACGCCTGGCACGCCTACTCGCATCCCGTCGGGACCACGCTCACCCACGTCGTCGAGCGGAACTGCGATCTGCTGGCCCCGCTCGGCGTGACCGCCACGATGCCCGTGTTCGACATGCCACACTGGCCGGTCAGTCGGCTGCGGATGCAGCACTGGCTCCAGGCGCAGCGGCTCACGTCGCCGCCCGCGATCATCAACCCTGGCGCCGGCTGGTCCTCGAAACTCTGGCCCGTCGAGCGGTTCACGGCCGTGGCCCGTGGCCTCCAGCGGCGCGACGGCCTGCAGACGGTCGTCGTCTGGGGAGGCGCGGCCGAGCAGGCCGCCGCGGAACGGATCGTCGCCGATTCCCTCGGTGCGGCGATCCTCGCCCCGCGGACCACGCTCCAGGATCTTGGCGAACTCGCGCGGCTCGCCAGGGTGTTCATTTCCAGCGACACAGGGCCGCTGCACCTCGCCGCCGCGGTCGGCACCCCGTGCGTGGGGCTCTTCGGCCCGGTGCCCGCATCACGCAACGGTCCCTACGGCCGGCACCACGTCTGCGTCGAACCGCCGGCGTCGCTGCGGCCCGCCTGGGACGATCGCAAGACCGACACCGTCTCGATGAACGGCATCGACGTCGATGCCGTGCTCACGGCGACCGAGGGGCTTCTCTCCCGAGCGCAGGCCGCCTGACTCGAGGCCACCCGTATTCCCCGCGCTCGCGCTTGGGGCTTCCTGACGCGGAGCGCGAGCGACGGGTATGCGGGCGGTGGAGCTTCGGGAAGCCCGGAGCGCAAGCGACGGGTATACGGGCGGCATGGCCCGAGGGTACCGCGGAACGAGACGGGGTGGAGGCCGTATTCCCCGCGCTCGCGCTTGGGGCTTCCCGAGGCAGCGGCGCCGAGCAGAGCCCTCACTGAGTCGCCATGGCGAGTTGGTCGGCCGCGCAGGCCAGCGCGACGGATGCCACGCTGTCGATCTCGGTGAGACGGCGGACGTGCCCGGGATCACGAATCCGGGCGATCTGATCGGCGGCGAGTTCCTGGACCACGAGGCCGTAGACCTCGAGCTTGTTCATGCCGAGCGTGAAGCCGATGTCGACGAGCGACGTGGCTTCGAAGGATTGGAAGCGGCCGCGCATACGCCGCTCGTCCCCTTCGTAGCGCTGCACGGTGCGCACCTCGCTGCCGGGCAGCATCCCGGCCAGGACGCCGACGGCGTCGTCGTCGAGCAGACCGTGGATCTCGCCATGCGTGGGCACCCAGTCGAAGAGCCGCAGTTCGCCCCGCTCGAAGACCAGCCGCATCTCCTGCCGATCCATCCGCGACGGCTGATGGAAGCCATGCTCGAAGTGAAAGAGCACGCCGCCGTGCGGATCGCACGCCGGCGGCTGAGAGCCGTCGCCGGACGTGGTCATGCCGCAGGGAACCGCATAGCGGCAGGTGCAGAAGACCTGTTCCTCGACCGATACGCGGCCCGTCTCGGTGGCGGCGCCGGAAGCAACGGCCGCCTCGCCGTCGACCGCCGGCCGCATGCTGCGGCAGGCCGAGACGACCTGCCCGGCTCCCAGCCAGAAGGCCACCAGATCGAAGAAATGCACGCCGTGCTCCACGAAGATCCCGCCGCTGATGTCCCGGTTCCAGAACCAATGCCGCGGCGACAGCCCCTCGTCGGCGGCTTCGTTGATGAACAGCCCGTGCACGAGCCCCCCGAGGATCCGTGAATCGATGATCCGCCGGACCACGTCGGCCAGCGGGTTGTAGCGCTCCACGAGATTGGCCACGCAGACGAGCCCCCGCCGCGCCGCGAGGGCTTCGAGTTCTTCGGCATCCGCGAGCGTCGTGGCCAGTGGCTTTTCCACGAGCACGTGCCGGCCGGCGAGCAGCGCCGCGGATGCCTGACGGTGGTGCAGCGCCGGAGGCGTGGCGATGTAGACCATGTCGATCTCCGGAGACACGAGCAGGTCGTCCGGAGGAAGAGGCTCGGCCTCCAGGTCGGCAGCCGCCCTACGGGCTGCCGCCGGGTCGACGTCGGCGACGGCGGTGATCGTCACGTCGGGCAGCCGGCTGTAGTGGGCCGCCGCGAACCGGGCGAATGCGCCACAGCCGACGAGCCCCACCCGCAGCGTGTGGTTGCCAGGACGGGCGACTCGGCACGGCGCCGGAGCGAGGCTGGCCGACGCCTCGAAAGGGATGACGGGGACGGCGGGAGAGAGCGGCTGCATGGAACACCTCACGGCCGGGGGAACATCCATGCAGAACTGTGGCGTGCCACGCCGGATGCGATGTGGCCGTGCGGCCATGGTACGTGGGCGGCATGTCGCGGAGGCCGCGCCGCCAGGCCGACCGCGAGTGGATTCACCTGCGAGGATCGCCGCCGAAGGACGGACGGTCCTCCCGTGCCACGACACTTCGGCGATTCTGTGGTTCGGAAATGGCCGAGCGCCGCTGCCGGCGGCGATATACTCGCTCCCGGTACCACCCCGAGGTGTTTCGTCATGCCGCGTCCCCGCCGCAATCCCTTCTATCCGCTGCTCGGCATCGTGGGCGTCGTATTCACCGTCACGTCGATGAGCTACTGCCTGTCCGTGCTCCGCGGAGTGCGGCCGGAGACGGCGGCAGGCAGCGGCTCGCACCCGATCGAAAAACTCATGGACCGCCACGGCACGGCGATTCTGACCGGCGAACTGGCCCTGCTGGCGATCGCCACTGTCGGTGCGATCGCGCTCGATCAGTCGGCAGGCGAGCGGAGCCGCACGGCACAGATCCGTGAACGAGTCGACGAGCGAACCGCTGACCGACCCGCTGCAGACCGCGGCACCGGTGCATCGCCCGACGACGGCCACGGTGCCCCGTGACCGCGTCGGCCGCGTCGACGATCGCCCGACTGCGGGAGCAGATTCGGCACCACGACCGGAAGTATTACGTCGAGGCCGCCCCCGAGATCAGCGACCGCGACTACGATCGGCTCGTCGACGAGCTTCGCACGCTCGAATCGCGACACCCCGATCTCGTCACGCCCGACAGCCCCACGCAGCGGGTCGGCGACGAGCCGGTGCCCGAGCTGCAGCCGGTTCGCCACCGCGTGCCGATGCTCTCGATCGACAACACCTACAGCGCCGACGATCTCGCCGCATGGGGGAAGAAGGTCGAGAAGCTCCTCGCGGACGCGGGTGTGGCCACGCCGGTCGAGTGGGTGCTCGAGCTGAAGATCGACGGTGTCGCCGTGTCGCTCGCCTATGACATGGGCCGGCTCGCGCTCGCGGCCACGCGGGGCAACGGCGTGGTGGGCGACGACATCACCCACAACGTCCGCACGATCCACGGTGTGCCGCTCGTGCTCGGCCTCGACCGGCCACCGGAATCGATCGAGGTCCGCGGCGAGATCTACATGACCAACTCCGATCTCGTCGCGCTCAACGAGACCCAGGCGGAGGCGGGGCTGGCGGCCTTCGCCAACACCCGCAACGTGGCCGCTGGCAGCATCCGGCTGCTCGACCCGCGGGAGTGCGCGGCGCGGCCGCTGCGGTTCTTCTGCCACGGCGTGGGCGATTCGACCGGCCTCGGCGCCGCGTCGCAGACCGACCTGCTCGCCTGGGCGACGGCCGCGGGGCTTCCGGTGGCCCCCGGCACGCAAGTGTTCGGGTCGATCGACGCGCTCGTGGAGCGCGGCACCGAACTCATCGAGGAGCTCCACGCGCTCGACTTCGAGGTGGACGGCTTCGTGGTAAAGGTCAATCGATTCGACCAGCAGCGGCTGCTGGGGGCGACGGCCAAGAGTCCGCGGTGGGCGATCGCCTGGAAGTTCGAGAAGTACGAGGCCACGACCGTGCTCGCCGGCATCCGCGTGCAGGTGGGCCGCGGCGGCACGATCACGCCGGTGGCCGATCTCGAACCGGTGGAACTCGCCGGCACGACTGTCCGCCGGGCGAGCCTCCACAATGCCGACGAGATCGCCCGCAAGGACATCCGCATCGGCGACGTGCTCGTGGTCGAGAAGGCGGGCAAGGTGATCCCGCACGTGGTCCGCGTCGAGAAGCACCTCCGCAAGGGCCGGCTCCCGGCCTGGGAGTTTCCCACGCACTGCGCCGAATGCGGCACGCCGCTGGTGAAGGACGACGACGGGGTTTACATCCGCTGCCCCAACGTCGATTGCCCGGCCCGGGCGCGGGAGCGACTGCGGTTCTTCGCCTCACGCAACGCGATGGACATCGAGGGGCTCGGTGAAAAGCTCGTGGAGCAGCTCGTGTCGAGCGGGCTCGTGAAAGACTACGCCGACCTCTACACGCTGACGGCCGAGCAGCTCGAGCCGCTCGAGCGCATGGGAAAGAAGTCGGCCACCGCGCTCGTCGAGCAGATCGCCAAGAGCCGGTCGCGGGGCCTCGTCCGGGTGCTCAACGCGTTGGGCATCCGCCACGTCGGACCGCGGGTCGCGACGCTGCTCTGCGAGCGGTTTCCCACGATCGAGCAACTCCAGGCCGCTTCGGCTGACGACCTCGGCAACGTGCCGGAGATCGGCCCGATCATCGCCGCCAGCGTGCACGAGTGGCTGGCGAGCCCGTACGGCCGTCGCACGATCGCCGGCCTGCGAGACGTGGGGGTGACGCTCGATGTGCCGGCGGCGGACCGCGTGGCGGGCGGACCGCTCACGGGCAAGACGCTCGTGGTCACCGGCACGCTCGCCGGCTTCTCGCGGCAGGAGGCCGAGGAGGCGATCCGCAAGGCCGGCGGCCGTGCCTCGTCGAGCGTGTCGAAGAAGACCGACTACCTCGTCGCCGGTGCGGAGGCCGGCAGCAAGCTCGCCACCGCCACGAAACTCGGCGTCGCCGTGATCGACGAGGCGGGATTCAACAAGCTCCTCGCGGGCGAATAGAGCGAAGCCGCGACATCGGGCGATTGGGCTGCCCGGCGGAGAGGCGGTGCGTTGGGTGCTTGGAAAGCCCGGAGCGCGAGCGACGGGTAGACGCGTGGCAACCGCGGCGGCTCCGCGGAGCGAGTTGGGGTGGAAACCGTCTACCCCGCGCTCGCGCTTGGGGCTTCCTTTAGGAGAGGCGATGCGTCGAGCGCGAGCGGCACCGCGAAGATACCCATGGCGAGCCCCCACAGCGGCTCCCCCGCGACGATGCCGACGAGGGGCCAGGCTACGAGGCCGATCCGCGCGATCGTTCGCTGCGTGGTGGCGAACCACAGGCCCACGGCAAAGAGGATCTCGAATGCCACGATCGCGTGTGTCACGAGGTTCATCAGGTATTCCGACCGGGCGTAGGCGTAGAGCGGCGCGAGATCGACGACGCGGGAGGCCCGCACCGCCAGCCACCATGCGGCCGTGCCGTCCCACCAGACGTCGCCCCTGAGTTGGGCGAGAACCGCGGCGACGGTGAGCGCTGACGCGTGGACCTGCAGCAGTCCGAGCGACACGCGGGCCCATGCCGAGGGCGCGGGAGGCGCTCCGCCGGCACGCGCGGCGAGCCAGCGGTCGATCGACAGGTCGCGACCGCACGGCCCCACAACCAGGCACCAGAGCAACACGGCAAGGCAGTCGTCAGCGGGGCCCACGAGCATCGGGCCGCGGTGCAAAAGAGACGCCCAGAGCACGGCCGACACGACCGCCGCGATCCGCGAGCCGACACCGACCAAGAGCGCGACGAAGGCCACCACGGTGGCGGCGAAGAGGGCCTGGAGCGACGCGGGAGTCGTTGCGAGGTCGAAGAGCGAGACACCGAACCGTGGCCGCCACGCCGCAGCCACGTCCCGGGGAATCATCCCGCCGGGGCCGAACCACGCCTGGAGGTCGCCCGCGTAGCTCCAGAGCAGGAGCAGGCCGAGGGTTGCGGTGAGGATGCGAACGATCGCGAGCGGCCGTGCATCGGCCGGCGTGAACCAAAACCGCGTCCATGTTTCGCCGATACCGGAACTGACCATGCCCCAAGAATAACCAGTTCACCCTCGATATCGACCTGCCTGCGTCAACGCCAGAAACCGGGAAGGACCTCAATACCGCAGCCCCACCCCCAGGTTCGAGAAGAACGCAGGCGTCGTTTCGTTGAGTCCCTCGCGTATTGGATGTTGAGCGGGATCTCCTTGTCGGACGTGAAGATGCCGAAGTATTCGGCGTGTAGGCTCCACCGTTCGCCCACGGGGATTTTGACGACGCTCGACGGTGCCCACTGGTTGAAAGAATCTTCCTCCTCGAAGCCGGTGCCGTACCGCATCGCCGACGTCCACTCCCAGCCGTTGGCGAATCGCCAGCCGAACGACTCGCCGACCACGAACGTCGATTTGTTCGACGGGCCGTAGACGGGTGTGTAGCCCTGCAGCACGGCCGCCGACCGGGGCAGCCAGCCGTCCTGCTCGGTGGTCTCCACCTTGGTGCCGTAGAGCACGCGGCTCTCTTCCTCGGTCTCGATGTCCTCGCCGCCCAACTCGCTTCCCGACACCGTTCCGGCGCCGCCCGCCTCATAGTTGAAGCCGAGGCGGGCCTCGATCTTCTCGCCGATGCCCCGCCGTACGAGCACCTCCGGAAAGCTGTGAGACTCCGGCCCGGTCCGGTTGTCGATGAACGAATACGACGCCTCGAGGATCGACGTGTCGGCGCCGGTGGTCGTGGGCGCGAAGGTGAACGAATCGCGATCGGTCTCGAGCTCCTCCCGGGCCGCCGCCACACCACCCGTCACTGTCCATGCCGCGCACGCCACCATCAGGCACCACCACCCGAGCGCGATCGCTCCGTGCCGCTCGTTCCCGGATCGTGGACGTGCAGTCATGACGCGGCCCGTGGACGGCTCGCCGGCGGCCGGTCAAAGTGCCAGGTGAAGCCGAGACCGATCCAGTAGCTCTCGACGCTCACGTAGGTGGCGTCGCCGAGACTCTCGCCCGCCGGAAACATTCCACCGGCGAAGGCATCGAAATCGAGTCCCCGCATCATCAGATCGCTGACGCCGATGCCGGCCGCCAGGCGATGTTCGTTGATGATCGCGAACTGTGACTGAAGATACTTCACCGCGGGGATGCCGCCGGGCACCTCGATCGGGCCGATCCGGGTGCCGACCGCCTCGTTGATCGGGTTTTGGGCCAGCGCATAGCCCAGCCGGAGCTTGACCCGATCGGTCGCCCTGTACTGCGTGCCGAGTTGCATCACCCATTGCCCGCGGTAGATGCTCTTGAAGAGGGCGGCACTGGGCCAGTCGAGATAGAGGGCGTCGGCGGCCAGCAACAGCCTGCCGTCCATGAGCGACTCGTTCGCGATCCCCAGGCCCACCTGCTGGGGCAATCCCATGTCGACGTCGCGGGGCCGACGGTCCGAAAACAGCACGGCCTCGTTTTCGAACCGGAAGGCCTGCGTGGACTGGTAGTAGGCGCCCAGCCAGGTCGCGTCACCGAGTTGGTAGTCGAGCCCGAGGCCAGCCCGCAGCGCGTAGGCATTGGTCATCCCGCTTGTGCCCACGAATGGCCCGGAGGCATATCCGTCACCGATGAACATCGTCGCGCCCAGCGACAACCGCTCGGTGAGTTCCACCGCCAACGAAGGGGCGAACTCGAGGAGCAGCAGGTACGACGAGGTGGCGTTGCTGGCCGGTTCCTGCACATAGCTCGAACCACCGCCCGCCGCGCCGAGCACGGCGAGCCCTACCGTCATCGGCACCGGGAGCCCCTCGACCTCCTGGGCCACACCGATCGCCGGCACGATGGCCCCGGGCGTGCTGCTCTTCGCCGAGAAGGGGGCGACCCCGAGCAACGGCACGGCCGATTTCTGTTCGAGATTGACCGTCGCCTCCGCGAAAGCACCGCCGAGCGTGAAGTGAGTGCCCTTGTAGTGCGTGAGCGCCGCCGGATTGGCGTTGATCGCGGAGAGAAAGTCCTGAGGGGCCGCGACGCTCGTGCCGGCCATGCCGCCCGACGCCGGCATCAGCGTGTTGCGAAAATCGATGCCGTAGGTCTGGGCCACCGCCGGGCCCGTGCCGGCGACGGCCGCGACCACGGCCGCAAGGCCGCACGCCAACCATCCATGCTGCACACGCGTCATAAGCCTCACCCTCCACACTTCCGCAGCCATCGGCACGACACGAACAGCCGCTTGAAGCCGCGGGGAAATGTCTGAAAAAGCACACAACTTGGGCAAATCGTGAGGCTTCTCGGCCGATTGGGCGGCCCAGGAAAGTCGGCCTTACCCTGTCGGTCGCGGCATCCGGCGAGGCAAACCCTGACCTTTCCTTCGACCGTGCCCGACTCGGCGGCCGTGCCGGTCATTCCGCCGATGACCTTTTCGCCGATTGGGCGGGCATCGAGTCGGCGGGCGGTTCCGCGCCCGGTATCCGCTCCGACAGTCGGCAGACCTGGGAGATGCCATGGGTTTTATCCAGCAACCAGCCGTGAGTGGTGCGGCGGGCCTCGCGATCGCTCTCGTGTCCGCGGTCCTCGCGGTCGGCCAGGAAGAGGGCTTCGTCGGTGGGCCGGGCCAGGCCGGTGCGTTCGAGTCGTTCGACCCAGTCCTCTCCGATGAGGTGATGACGGGCATCATCCCGTCCGGCCAGGATTGGTTTCTGTTCGGCGAATCGGACCGGGGCGGCGTGTACGGCTGGATGGACGGCGGCTTCATCGGCAACTTCGGCGTGCCGGCGAGCAAGTTCAACGGCCCGTACAACGCCGTCGATCGGGCCAACGAGCCGATGATGAACCAGGTCTACCTCATCGGCGAACGGACGCTCCCCACCGACGGCTCGAACGGGATCGGGGCCCGCACCGACGTGCTCTACGGCGAGGACTTTCCGCTCGCGATGTCGCTCGGCTGGGAGACGAATCCCGGCCCCCGCGACTGGAACAGCGGCGAGTATTACGGCCTGGCGATCCCGCAGCTCTATGCCGAGGTCGGCAGCCAAGACCTGTCGCTCAAGCTCGGCCACTTCTACACGATCGTGGGCTACGAGGGCGTGCCGGCGGTGGGCAACTTCTTCTACATGAAGAGCTACAGCTATCAGTTTGCCGGGCCGTTCACCCACTGGGGTGGCCTCGTCAACTGGAAGGCCACGGACAACGTCGAGATCGACGGCGGACTGGTGAACGGCTGGAACGGCCTCGCCTCGCCCTACAGCAAGGCCAACTTCCTTGGCCGCATCCGGGCCAAGAACGACGACAACTCGCTCGCCAGCTCGTTCGCCATCATCAGCGGCGACGAGGGCAACGACTTTTCGCCGCTCTTCCAGCCGGCGCCGCCGCTCACCTCAGCCAACCGCACACGGTACAGCCTGATCTTCGAATACCGTCCGTCGGCCAAGTGGGAATACCTCTTCCATCACTGGCTCGGCACGCAGGCCAACGGGCTCACCGACGGCAGCACGGCGCTCTGGGCCGGTATCGACCAGTATCTCTACTACCGCGTCAGCGACACCTGGCTGTGGGGCGCCCGCTTCGAATGGTTTCAAGACACCGACGGCACGCGCGTGGGCCTCAACCGCCCGAGCAATCCCAACCACGTGCCGCTGCCGGGCAACTACTACTCGCTCACGATCGGGCCCAACTGGACGCCGACCGGTAACTTCCTGATGCGGCCTGCCTTCCGTTGGGACTTCCTCGGCGGCCCGTACGGCGGCCCGCGGGCTCCCTACAACGACGGCGTCAGCAACCAGCAGACGATGCTTGGCTTCGACATGATTCAGAAGTTCTGACGTCAGCCTCGCGTGCGCTGCCGCAGCGCCGGAGCGGCGTTGCAGGAGCCGTCATGCCGGCGCCTTTTGGCGTCTTTTGCACAGGCCGCGCGGCGTGCAGCCTGACTCGAGGCGTTGGAAAACTCCTCTTCCCGCGCGAACGCAGTGGGTGTTATCACCCGCCCGCTGACGAACGCACTCAACGCCCTGAGGGAGAAGCAAGCGATGCCAACGATGTTTCAGCGACTGACCGGTCGTGGTGTGGTGATGGCGACCGCGGCAGCGGTTGCGATGGTGGCGACCCTGGCCCAGGCCGGTCCGCCCGCGCTCAGCACCAACCCGGGCAACCTCGCGATCTTCCCCGCAAAAGGCCAGAGTCCCGAACAGCAGAGGGCCGACGAGTCTGCGGCCTATGACTGGGCCACCCAGCAGACTCGCTGGGATCCCTACCAGGCGAAAGCGGCTCTGGATCAGCAGAGCAATGCGGCAGCGGCATCAGCCAACGCCGCGCGCGGTGGCGCCGTCAAGGGTGGAGCCGGAGGCGCCCTCATGGGAGCCGCCATCGGCGCTGTCGCCGGCGACGCTGGCAAGGGTGCGGCCATCGGCGCCACGTCGCTGGGACTGACGGGCGGCGTGCGTTCACGGCGGGCTGTGAAGGCCGCGGGCGGATCCTCCGATACCGCCGTGGCGGCCTATCAGCAGCAGTTCAGCGCCTGGAACAGAAACTACATGGCAGCCATGGAAGCCAAGGGCTACACGGTGCGCTAAGACCGGAACCGTGGCCTGCATTCAGCGAACACTCACCAACGACCAACCGAGGAACTCTCCGATGACGACGACGATCAAGATGCTGATGGTGACCCTGGCGGCGAACCTCGCGATGGGCGGCAGCACATGGGCCTGCCAGACATGGATCTGCTCGGTGGCCTCGGCCGTCGCGGTGGACGAGGACGGCACGGTGGGCCCTCCCGATCTTGGCGAACGGGACCGGCCCACGTTTCTGCGCGTCGATCCCGCGAAGAAGGAGTTGACCATCCTGGCGCCTGAGTCGCGGCGCGGCGAGGTCACGAAGCTCGACACGGTGCATGAGGTGGAGGGCACGCATATTTTCTCCGGCGTGGAGAACGGCCGCAACGTGAGTCTGATCATCACCGCGGAAGGCCGCATGACGCTGTCGGTGATCGCCGACGGCGTGGTGTGGTCCGTCTTCGGAAACGCCTTGCCGGACGCCAAGACGAAGCCGGTTGAGGAGACGAAGGAAACGCTTGAGGCGACAAGGGAGCCGGCGGCACCTGAGGAAGCCGGCAACTGAGGGGCGTCCTCGCCGATCACTTCTTGACGGCGGTGCTCGACGCGTCGGGCGACGTGCCCACCGGTGCGATGCCGGCGAGCGGGTTGTCGGCCTTGCCCGACTTCACCTCGGAGACGTACTTGTCGTACTTGGCCTTCTCGACGCCCTTGAGCTGGCCATCGCCGTCGGTGTCGAACGACAGGAAGATTTCCCGCTCCTTCGCGGCCACCTCGTTGCGGACACGGGTGATCTCCGCCTCCAGCCGCTCGAGTTGGCTGCCGTGCTTGGGGCCGTGACCGAGCGGGGCGATCGACGCGTAGGGGCTGGCGGCCTTGCCGCGCTGCACGTCGTCCCAGAACTTGTCGAACTTCGCCTTCTCGACGCCGCGGAGATGATGGTCGCCGTCGGCGTCGAACGAGAGATAGACCTCCCGCTGCTTGGCCGCGACCTCCGCCTGCACACGCAGCGTCTCGAGCTGTGTGAAAGCCATGGTTTCTTTGAGCTTCTTGATCTGGGCCGCCGAGGGCCGGCGAGGCCGGGCTTCGGCCGTCGTCGAGAACGCGAGGACGAGCGCCGTTGTGAGCGTCAAGGCGCCGAACTTCGAAGCCATGGCGATGCGTCTCCGGAGGGAATTCCTTTGATCTTCGTCCATTCCCGCCCCGATGCAACAGTCGATTCGACGGGACACTTGGCTGCGACCGACGGTACACTCCTCCGTGTCATTCCGCCGGAGAGGTTTTCGCGTATGGAAAAGCCACGCCATCAACGGTGCCGCCGCAGTCTCATCCTCGGCATCGTGGCCGCCTGGGCCTCCGGAGTCGCCGCCGTTCACGCCGACCAGCCAGCCGCTTCGCCCCAGCCGCTGCTCCGTGACGGTGACCGCGTCGTTCTCCTCGGCGACACGTTCATCGAGCGCGAGGGAGAGCGCGGGTTTGTGGAAACGGCGCTCGTGACCGCACACCCCGAGGCGGCCCTGACGATCCGCAATCTTGGCTGGAGCGGCGACACCGTGTGGGCCGAATCCCGCGGGGTCTTCGACCCGCCGGCCAAGGGATATTTGCGAATGCTCGACCTCCTTCGCGAGTTGGCCCCCACGGTGGTCTTCATCGCCTACGGTCGCAACGAATCCTTTCGCGGCGAGGCGGGGCTGGCCGACTTTCGCACCCAACTCGTAAACCTCTGCAACGACATTCGTCGCGCAACGGCCGCCGAAACGCGGCTCGTGCTCGTCACGCCCGCTCGTTTCGAGACTGCCGCAGCCGAGCACCGCAACGCCCTCCTCGCGGCATACGCCGAGGCGATCCGTGACGTCGCCCGCGAGAAGCAGGCGGTGGTCGTCGATCTCTTCGCCGATCTGCCGCCAGGCACGCTCACCGAAAATGGCACGCACCTTTCCGACGCCGGCTACGCCCAGGCAGCAGCCATCTTCGCCGCCGCCGCTGGCCGACCGCTGCCGGACGATTTCTCCGCCCGTTCGGCCGACCTGCGCCGCCTCGTCGTGGAGAAGAACCGTCTCTTCTTTCACCGCTGGCGGCCCGCCAACGAGACCTACATCTTCCTGTTTCGTAAACACGAACAGGGCAACAACGCCGCCGAGATTCCGCGTTTCGACCCACTCGTCGAGCAGGCCGAGACGCGGGTGCGGACGGCCGCCAAGGACCTTCGCTGACATGCGCATCGCCTCTGCCATCATCCTGCTCGCCCTGGCCTCCGTCCGTCCGGCCCACGCCCAGCGGCACCTCAAAGACATTCCGCCACCCGACCCGGTCGCCGAGCTGGCCGCGATGGAGGTGGCGGACGGCTACGAGGTGCAACTCTTCGCCGCCGACCCGCTCATCTCCAAGCCGCTGCAGATGAATTTCGACACGCGCGGTCGGATGTGGGTGTCGTCTTCGGGCGTCTACCCACAGATTCGGCCGGGCGAGGTGGCCAATGACACGGTCACGATCCTCGAGGACAAAGACGGCGACGGACGTGCCGATGCCGCGACCACGTTCGCCGACGGGCTGCTCATGCCCACGGCCGTCTTGCCCGACGATCGAGGGGGCGCGTATGTCGCCAACAGCACCGAGCTCCTGCACTTCGCCGACACGAACGGCGATGCCAAGGCCGACTCGCGCCGGGTGGTGCTCTCCGGCTTCGGCGCCGAAGACACGCACCACATCATCCATACCTTCCGCTGGGGCCCCGACGCCCGGCTGTATTTCAGCCAGTCCATCTATATCCACAGCCACGTGGAAACGCCGCAGGGCGTAAAACGGCTCAACGGTGGCGGCATCTGGCGGTTCGAGCCGCGGTCCGTCGCGCTTGATGTGTTTGCCCGGGGATGGGTGAATACCTGGGGCCATGCGTTCGACCGCTGGGGCAGGTCGCTGACCACGGATGGCGCCGGTGGCGAAGGCATCTCTTACGGCTTCCCCGGAGCCGCGTATCAGGCAGCCGTCGGCACGTCGCGGATTCTTCACGGCATGAATCCCGGCAGCCCGAAGCTTTGCGGACTCGAGATCATCGACGGCCGTCATCTGCCCGACGACGCGCAGGGCGTGCTCGTCACCAACGATTTCCGGGCCAATCGGGTCTGCCGCTTCCGCCTCACGGAGGCGGGCTCAGGGTTCACCAGCGCGAAGCTGACCGATCTGATTCATTCCAAGCGGGTGACGTTCCGGCCGATCGACGTGAAGATGGGCCCTGACGGGGCGATCTACATCGCCGATTGGTACAACCCGATCATCCAGCACGGCGAGGTCGACTTCCGCGACGAGCGTCGCGACCGCACGCACGGCCGCATCTGGCGGGTGACGGCGAAGGGCCGCAGCCTCGTGCCGCGGATCGACTTCACCACGCTGTCAGTGGCCGAGTTGCTCGCCCAGATCGGTGCGGCCGAGTCGTATGCCCGCGACATGGCCCGTCGCGAGCTGTTGGTGCGCGGCAGCGCCGCCGTGCGACCGGAGATCGATCGCTGGCTTGCCGGTCTGGACGACCGCAGCGGCGATTTTGAACGGATGCGTCTTGAAGCCCTCCGGCTGAAGCAGGGCTTCGACGCCGGCGGCGTGAGCGACGTCGATTCGGCGCTCTTGAAGAACGTGCTCGCCTCCGCCGACTCGCGGGCCCGCGCGGCGGCCTGCCGGATCGTGAGCGACTGGGCCGACAGGCTCGAGCAGCCGGTGGAGTTGCTCGCCCGGGCCGTCGACGATCCGGCGCCGCAGGTCCGCTTGGAGGCGGTGCGGGCGCTAGGCGGGCTCGGGGGTCAACGGGCGGCCGAACTGGCGCTGCACGCCGTCGACCACGATCGTGACGACGCCCTCGACTATTCCATCTGGCTCACTGCCCGCGAACTTCGTGACGCCTGGCTGCCGGCCGTGCTCGCCGGCACGTTCGACGATGGCGGGAAAATCAGCCGCCTCGCTTTCGCGATCGAGGCGGCC
>JAIOPD010000035.1 GCA_021414115.1 Planctomycetia bacterium | reverse complement strand
TGTACATGCGTATAGTTTCTTGCTCGAGCTGGAGCGTTGATCGACGATGTCTTGGTGACACATGCATCTCAACGAGGGAGGTTGGCGATGGCGTCTGGGTTTGCCGCGGCACCTGCCGGCGACATTGCGACGGCCGAAGATGCCGCGCGGCCGTACGGATGCCTTTTTTGAAGGCGATCCCGACCTGGCTGTGGAGGTGTTCTCGCCATCTGCGGGTCACAGGTGAGGCTCGCTTGTGTCCCATCGGGCTCAGGAAGCCCGGAGCGCGAGCGACGGGTAGACGGGCGGCTGAGCGTGAGGGCACCGCGGAACAAGGAGAGGTGGAGAACGTATTCCCCGCGCTCGCGCTTGGGGCTTCCCGACGAGCGCGAGCGACTTTAAAAATCGGCGACTGGCTCGCAGCTGGCTGCCTCGAGGTGTGGAGCATCGATCCTGGACTCCGCACGGTGACGGCCCACACGGCCAGCGGCATATCCACGCTTGCCGGCGAGGCGGATTCATTCGTCTCAAAGGCCGTCCCCGGCCTCTGCGTCAGGCTTGCTGACCTATTCGTGCCGCCGGCGTTAGATCGCTAAACCGTTGCAGGCACGTGAGTTGGTGCCGTACTAAGGCCAGTCCCTTGGCCGGCAGCGGGCGGCGAACAGGGGCGGACCTTATACTTTCGTCAGGGTCCTGGCCCTCCGGAGCAGCACCGATGGGACGTGTCTTGTTCTCGCGCGGTGTCGATCGCCGCGGATTTCTCTCGATCGGCACGATCGGGGGCCTTGGCCTCTCGCTCGGCGACTTCCTGCGGCTCGAGGCCGCGCGGGCCGATGCTGGCGCTGGCCCGGCCGCCAAGCCGGCCGCCGCCCAGTCGATGATCTACATCTACCTGCCCGGCGGATTCGCCCAGCAGGAGACGTTTGATCCCAAGCCGCATGCCCCGGTGGACTACCGCGGCCCACTTGGCAGCATCGACACCGTGCTCCCCGGCGTGCGCTTCGGTGAGTTCCTGCCGCACACGGCGAAGATCGCCGACAAGCTCGCGATCTGCCGATCGATGACCCACGGCGAAGCGGCGCACGAGCGTGGCACCCACAACATGTTCACGGGCTACAGGCCGAGCCCGGCGCTCCAGTATCCGAGTTTTGGCTCCGTCATCTCGCACGAACTCGGCCCGCGGGAAAACCTGCCGGCCTACGTCTGCGTTCCGAACCAGCCCAACGAGTTTGCCGGCTCAGGATATCTCTCCAGCGCCTACTCGGGCTTCAGCCTCGGGGCCGATCCCGCCGACGGCAAGTTCAAGGTCCGCGACCTCGGCCTGCCCGAAGAGATCAGCGAAGCGCGGTTTGACAAGCGCCGCCGGATGCTCGACGTCGTCAACGACCACTTCCGCCAGAAGGAAAAGAGCGACTCACTCGACGCACTCGACACCTTCTACCAACGCGCCTACGGCCTGATCAGCTCCGCCAAGGCGCAGGAAGCCTTCGACCTGAAGAAGGAGCCCGACGCCCTCAAGGACGAATACGGCCGCAACCAGGCCGGTATGCGGATGCTCCTGGCTCGCCGACTCGTCGAATCGGGAGTGCGGTTTGTCACGCTCACCTACGGCGGCTGGGACCACCACGACAACATCGAGAAGAACATGCGATCGCAGGCCCCGGCATTCGATCAGGGCTTCGCGACGCTCATCCGCGACCTCGATCGTCGCGGCCTGCTCGCCTCCACGCTCGTCTGCGTGGGCACCGAGTTTGGCCGCACGCCCAAGATCAACGCCACCGCCGGCCGCGACCACTGGCCCAAGGTGTTTTCGATCGCCATGGCCGGTGGCGGCATCAAGGGGGGCCTCGTTCACGGCTCCAGCAACGCCACGGCCAGCGAGCCTGAAAACGACCCGCTCACGGTCGAGGACTGGGCCACTACGATCTACGACCGCCTCGGCATCGACGCCCACAAGGAGCTGATGGCTCCCGGAGCGCGGCCGATCGAGATCGTCGATGGCGGCAAGGTCGTCTCGCAACTGATCACGTGAGGCACGCATGATGCCGTTCACCGGGGCCGTGAAGGGCTGCCCATGCCCTGTCGCCGGACGTTCACTACGGCCATCCTGGCCTTCGCTCACTGCACGCCGGCTACGCTTCGCCATCCATGGCTCCGCTTGCCGCCGAGCCCGGCTCCCAGGGCACGGGCACCCCTTCACTCGCGTTGCGGTGGTGTTCGCGGTTCTCGCGGGCCTCGCTTCGTCCGCGCTCGCCGCGGCGCCGAGCCTGTCGCTGATCCTGCCGCGCGGGGTGCAGCGGGGTGGCGACCGCGAGCTTGAGTTTCGGGGCGAACGGCTCGGCGACACGCAGGAAATCTTCTTCTACGGCGACGACGGACTCACCGCGACGTCGCTCACTCCGGTGGACGAGAAGTCGTTCAAGGCGGTGATCCATGTGCCCGAGTCGTGTCCGGCCGGCGAGCAGATGGTGCAGGTTCGCACGAAGTCGGGCATTTCGGAGTATCGGTCGTTCTGGGTCGGCGTGCTGCCCGTGATCGACGAGGTCGAGCCCAACAGTTCCTTCGATACCGCGCAGGCTGTGCCCCTCGGCCACACAATCCACGGCATCGCCGCCACGGAGGACGTGGACTGCTTTGCCGTTGACTTGAAGAAGGGGCAGCGGCTGTCGGTCGAAGTGGAAGGGCTGCGGCTGGGGAGCCATCGCTTCGATCCCCAGATTTCGATCATCGACTCCAAACGGTTTCAACTCGCCGCCGCCGACGATTCGCCCGCGACGCTTCAGGATGGGATTCTCTCGATCCTCGCCCCCGAGGACGGCCGC